>NVRQ02000001.1 GCA_002400905.2 Gammaproteobacteria bacterium
CTTTAAATAACTCTATTTAACAGACCAACCTTTGGCCTCAACCACTAAAATTTCACCATTCGAGTTACTTGTATGTCAGAAATAAATATAACGCCTGAGTGCTCATTATAAAAAGGCGCTAAACCTTCTAGTATTGGATCAACAAGCTCTTCCGGTACAGCTGCGATAATCATAACCAACACATCATCTTCATTAAACATGATATGTCCTTCGTGAAAGCCATGACGACCCTTACCTGATAAATTATTAACGATGGTATAACCCTTGACGCCTGCACGATCAAGCATATCAGTGGCAAACCCTTTGTGCTCCCCATCCAAAATAATTTCAAGCTTCTTGAGCGGACTTAAATTAAGATTTTTCATGATACGTTAGACTCCTCAAGTAAGGTCTGTTCGTTGACAGTTGGGCAGGGTTGGCTACTCCACTCATCATTGTCATAAGTATGAATTTCCGCTGTTTCAGGGTCAATCACCAACAAACGAATCCAGCCATTACGTACCAGATGTTTAACTGTGACAACGGCATCTATCGCACATTGAACATGTGCAAGTGGCGCTTCTATGACCGTGATAAGTCGTATCGGCTGATGATAAGGCAAGCCCTGATCAAGCACCGTCTGCGACGGTAATCCTGTACGCAGATCGCTTAAGTTGCCGGTCATAACACCAAAACGACCCGCAACATTATGGTATGCCTTACTGCCACTACCAAACCGTTCATTGTCGACGGTAGAAAAGTAATGTTCCATGTTAATCCATTGAGCAACGACTAACGGTCCGGTAATGATATTCTCAAGCAATCGACATTTTGGATCGATCCGGTAATTGTAGGAATGTAGGAAGGCACGACCGTCCAACGACGATTTCTGGGTAAGCTCACGACGCCCAATAATAAAATAGGCGTTACCTGATAATCCCCATTCCGGACGCACTTGAGACCAGTCCATAGAATTGCGCTGCACCTTACGATAGGCTTCTATTGCATCAACAGGTGCTGGCTCGTGTTGTTGTAGACTCGGTAAGCGTTCCTGAGCACACAGATGAGATGCGGATGTTAGGCCATTGCGCAAACGACCAAGGTAAAATAAATGCGATGGCGGTATTTTATCGAGATCAAATAACTGTATTTCATCCGTCGTTGTATTGTGTTGTGCGGGAATAAACCATACATCATCGGGAATATCTATACCCTCTTGGCGAAGGCGTTGGCGTACCTTTGGCTTATTACCCATTTGCGCAAGCACTCGCGCACTGACAATACCGTGATTACCACCGCAAGCTCCACAATCCAGTGCTGACTCATAGGGATTATTTTCTGAGCTACTACCGTGACCAACCAACAAAATGAAACGTGAGAAACCTTTAATTAAGCCAATTGCGCTGAGTGCTTGGGCAACAAAGTTAACCTGCTCATCAAGCGTAAAACCGATTCGTCCCAGTTTCTCCAACTGCGAGTCAGCAAAGGACTTATTGATTTGATAAACATCACGTAAGCGCTGAACAAGCATCTTTGTCCGCGATCCATCAATGCCAAGTAACTCGCTAATCTCTGTACAATCTAGGCAATCTCCCAAGGCACCTTCGCGTAATTCACGAATAATGTCATCAGTGATATTTTCAGGTTTGAAATCGAGCTCTTGTTCTACTGCTTTAATAATGACTGTACGTTGAACGGTACGCACAACCGAGTCCGCTTGCTCTAAGGTGAGCTTATCTAACAGCAATAAGGTAGGTGGTTTCGTATGATCAAAGCGCTTACGCCACGTATTGTAGGCTCTAGGCGCAAGGGTTTTACCGATCATATCTAAACCAAACAATAGACCAACCGCCTCCACCGTAACAAAAGGCGTTAAGATGGACTCTTTCAAATCATGTAAGGCTTTTGCAAGTGTACTCAATGCTGCCGTGTCTTCTAGCGGAGGGGTAGAGGTAACTTCTAATACCACGTTCTTAGGTGTGAGTATAACTGGGCAAAGATGAACTTCACTGCCCTTCCCTAACTCCATAAAGCTTACCGGAACACCAAAGAAGCCAGCGATACCAAAGGTCTGGTAATCACCCACACTCTCTAAATTGCGTCGGATGCGCTCTGAGCGCGTGTCGATGCAAAACAATGACTGTACAAAAGGACGTTTCTCTCGCTGGATGTCTGGCTCAAGCTTAATATTGTCAGTTAAGCACGTTATGGCATGCTCCTCCATACCTCGAAGCCAACACATACCTTCTTGTTTTTCAAATGCGCGCAAAGACTCTAATAACGCCGACAGATGCTCGCCTGACAGCTGCTCAAGGGTTTCGACTTTACCCACGCACTGCGCCAAGTGACGTAAACATTCCGCCTGATCTGTCGCCTCATGCTGGCGTTTAAGTTCAATATATTCGTTGAAAACCCGCGCTATTTTTTGCTCAGATTGAGTGGCCAATGCCATTTCAACTTTATGAGCCATTGCCGGTAGAACCTGTCCACTGTGCATTTCATGACTCAAGTAGGTTTGCTCTAAGTGCGTATCCATGGCCGAACTCATCGCACTGTGGGTATAAGCGATGTTGTGCTTACCTTGCTCTTGCAATAAGGCCAGGGCTAACGTCATGCGTATCGCTACGAAGTCGACCAAGTCTCCTGGGTACTTATTACTCCAATGATAATGCTTGGCATTTGAACGCCAACGAATAAACCCAGCCCAACCATGCAAACGAGCGAGTTCGCGAGTAAAATAACCAGCCCAACATTCGTGTGGAATTTCCAAAGTCCGCATAACATGGCTGATGATCCCCTCCGGGCTATCATCAAGGTCAAGAATTTCTTTTATATGCAAACGACGCAGGAAAAATCTGACGTTTCTGCGGGCTACATGCCTCCAAGCAGAAAAGAAACCCCGTTCACGCTCTGGCATTGGCCATACTGACTGGCCTTCATCAAAGAAGTCGAGACAGCCTTTTACCATCAACTCGTCGAGATCAGCACTGATCTCGGTGCCATAAAGCGCATCAACCGACTCATATACTGGTCGATCACCCAACAATTGTTTACGCAGTTGATCCCTTAATTGATCAGGGACCGTATCATTCTTAATCTCATCGCCGTTTGACAAAGTAGCGCCCGATAGAACAGTGCGCACATCATTAGCGTCTGTCAGCGTACCTGCAAGCATTACCGGATTTTCGGTCTTAGTCATTAAGCTAAATAGCCAATGCTCAAGATCTACCCCTGGGATACTTGGACGTGTATCGGCAAAAGCCGCAATGATCAACTTCAGTTTTTCTTGATCAATCTTTCCTTGCGCCAGGTAACCTTGATATCTACGGCGATGAAGAAAGCTATCACCATGAAATATTTCACTGCCTTTTGCGACGGCTTCTGCAAAGGGTAGATGCTCTAAGCCGTGCAATGGGTTGTGATGAATAAATGCTCGCATGGGCCAGAAAAACGGCACAGGCTCTGCTGCCACGTAAACCATGGAGCGTATTTTTAGTTTTTCACCTAAGGCAAGACTCATCCCAAGTTACCTATTGAATAAATTCCACTAACCACTAATAAAATCAGTATTAGCACATAAACCCAGGTGCTATTTATACTAAGATCCGCTTTTGCCTTTTCTTGAGCCGGGCCAACGATGATACCTTGCAGCAAGCGTGCACCCGCCCAGCTCCAAAGCAACCATATCATCGCAACAGTTACCGCAACAAAAAATGAGTGCATACTTGATTCAATAATCGCCGTCATCATAACGGAAAAGCCGGGAGAAAAAGGTGTCGCAACAATCGCTAACACTACAAAAACCAGCACTCCACTTAGGCGAGGTTGGCTTAACGCCAGCCCGCCGTACAAACCTGTGTAAGCCGCACCAAAACGTTTTTCTAACTCACCACCAAGCAGTGCCAGCAATGCCAATGGCGCACTCAAAGCCAACGCATACGAGGCTTGCTGAAACCATTCTGCCTGACCCTCTACAGTTGATCCCATCACTAACCACAACACAGCCCAAGCCGAAGTCGCGATAAAACCTGTCCAAAGGCCCACTTCACGCAATGCCAACGCCCTAAAACCATAAAGCAACGCTGTAAACAATGCCCAAAAACCCACCCAAGCAGGTATGTCTATCCCGGCAGCAAGCACTAGGGCCACACCAATCTGCGGCCATATCACTAATAGCGCCACACGCAGGCTAGCAACACGAATGCGTTGAAACACCTCATTGAAAACCATGCTTAGCGGAAACAGAGGCAAAAATAGCCCGGCGAGTAGCAGTAATAGTTCTGACATGCTAACGCCACCTCAATAGAATATTCAGTCGCCCTGCTATCGTTAACAGCCTTCGCGTTAACCAGGCATAAATATCCATTATGTAGAACTCTCTAGAAACCAATGCATAAAAACTTGTCCAGATTAATCCTACTTTCTCTTGGCGGAACAATCTATTTTTCTCTGAGTAATACTTCAGTAACCAGCCGCCGACAATAAATGCCGTAGTCAGTACAACCAACACATCAAACCAGAATATATCTATGCTAGCGGCACTAGATATTTGCGAACTAAATTCTGGATCTGGATATAAAAATAGATCAAAGGCATGACTAATCGCCGCATAGCCTAAGACAATGACGGCAAAAGACAAAACAATCACGCCAACCAAGCGCCAAACATTTTGCGCGCCCATACGATAAGTCGTAAAGAGTAATTGCGCACCGGTGACCCAACCAAAAAACAGCAACACGATTGCTCCTTGTTTTTGGAAAAAGTCCTGAGCAACCAACCAATGAGCAAAAAACAAGATGATTATCGGAACGATGAGGGTAATTCCTGCCATGAGCAACCAAGGTTGGTGCCGCTTGGTAATACGGTGCTCAACAACAAAGGTGTATAGCTCATCTTTAGGCACCCCATCGCTTTTACGTGCCTCATTGATTACCGTACCTGCACCCAAAAACAAGGTTCCTTTGAACAGACCATGCGCAATCAAATGGTAAATAGCCAGCGAGAATGCTCCGACACCACACTCCATGATCATGAAACCCATTTGCCCCATGGTCGAGTAGCCTAATGCTTTCTTGATGTCGTTTTGCATCAACATCAATATGGAACCAATGATCGCGGTAACCAACCCCACCACAAACAACAAGTGCATTACACTGTCTGTGTGAATAAACACGACGGCAAAACGATTGATTAGAAATCCGCCAGCGTTAACAATACCGGCATGCATTAAGGCCGATACAGGCGTGGGGCCATCCATGCTGTAGGGTAGCCAGGTATGGAGAAAAAACTGTGCGGAGCGGGCAAAAGCTGCAATTGCCAGCAATACTCCAACAAGCTCCTCTAGGGCAAAACCAAAATATTGATGCGCACCGGGATTTTCTGCAATTCCGGCGAAGATATCCGCTAACGTCCAAGTGCCAAAGGCATGGAACAACAGCACGGCTGCCAATACCAGGGCGATATCACCAATCCGATAGGTGATCAACGTCCAAAAAGCGTAACGGTAGGCAGTTTTACTACGCGAATCAAAACCAAGCAAAAAGTACAGCAACACCCCAACTAAATGCCAAGCAACAATTAAGGTGAGCAGATCACCAGCGGCAACCATGATTAAGAGTGTTGCCGTCATCAGGTCGAGCAACATAAAAAAGCGGCCGTAACCCTGCTCTTCAATCATGTAACGCACAGAGTACATACGTACAATCAGACTGATGCCGGCTATGAGTATACCCATCAATGTGCTTAATGGGTCTGCAAGCAAAATACCCCAAGTGTCGCCAAGTGCAACTTGGTTAGAATCATTGCCACTCATGGCTTGCGCCAATAACACAGCCGATACAACAAAAGTGAATACTGCCAGCACAACGCTTAGCCTGGCCACTCGACGGCCGAGTTGACCGTATGCAAGGTGATTAACTAAGGCTGATAGCAGCGGCAACGCTGGCACTAAAATAATTAATAGTTGTTCCACGACTCCGAACTACCCCTAGTTAAGAAACTGTATGAAATCTGCAAACCCATAGCGCGAATGCTTTACGCTCCTAATCTCATTTTTTACTGCTCCTAGCATTATTCCACCCAATATTTTCCTGATTATTGTTAGAGTATCTTAAGTTGTAGTTGCAATTTTAGATAACTATACTATATACCTGGTAGATTCTCTATTGCTCTAATCGCTGCTTCCGCCGCCGCGTCAATATCTGCCTCTTTACCGGCTAGTGTTAGACGTCCAAATGCACCCACAGCTCGCGCATCAACAAGCGTAATATTGGCAGCCTTCTCCGCTTCATTTGCGGCGTAGACAATGTATCCAGCAGGCTCTGTTTCAAGAATGAACAGGCTTTGACCTGGCAAAATCATCGAGCCTTTACGATCTTGGCGATTAATCAACACAGCATGGTCTGGCGTGATCGATCGAACGACTTCGCTCCAAGCGATGCGACATTTTTGTCTCTCGTTTTCAGTCGTACGTAACTGATTTAATATCGCATGCCCCGCTTCAATGACGTCACTTTGATCTCTATGATGAAAAACCATCGAACCAAACGCGCGCTCAACAACCTGTGCGCCCAAATGAACGCGAGTTGCTTTTAACGCCACATCGGTAAGCCTATGTACCGACATCCCCGGCTCGACTTCCATCCATAAGCAGGAGTCCCCTGGTACCGGCAAAAACCCTTGCGATACGGTGCCCATATACACGGCCAGCTGGGGCTGCAATGAATCAATAAAGACGTGAGTACGTAGTTTAATCATGTTTTATCTAGGCTCTGCGCTTAGCCCTAATAGACTTTTGTTGTTGTGAAAAATCGCCAAGCAATGTCTGCATGCGCGCACGAATAACGGGCTCGCCAGCCATGGCGAACTCAAAAAATGTTTTTGCTATCAGTGATAACTCTTTATCTTTAGGATGCACAACATACCAGATGCGCTCAATAGGAAAACCGACGACATCAAGCATAGCAATGGGTCCCTTGGCCCCTTCTAATGTCAAAGTGTGCAGTGAGGAAATAGTTAAACCCAAGCCAGCGACTACTGAGTGCTTAATTGCCTCATTACTCCCCAACTCCATACGCACATTAGGCACCAACCCTTTTTCTGCAAACACTTTCATTGTGGTATCACGAATTCCCGAACCCACTTCACGAACAATAAAGGGCTCTCGAGCAAGACGCTCGATAGAAATATTGGATTCTTCACATAATGGATGACCCTTAGGCGCCAGAACCACCAGTGGATTAGGCGCAAAATGATGCGCCTCAAGATGCTGCATTTTTTCCGGTAGCTGACCGAGAATATACAGATCATCTTCGTTATTTTGAATACGCTCTAAAATGCGATCGCGGTTTGCCACTTTTAACGTGACATCAATCCCAGGATGTTCACGACAAAAATCACCCAATATTTCAGGCGTAAAATATTTTGCAGTGGTAATAACAGCCAAGCGCAAGCGACCTCTTTGCAGGCCCTTTAGACCAGCTATACGCGTATCGAGATCAGACAGGCAATCAAATATATTTCTCACAGCTTGGTAAAGATCACTGCCCGCCTGAGTTGGCTTAATAGACCTACCCGCTTGATCAAGTAACGGTAGGCCCATAACGTTTGTCAGCTTTTTTACCTGTGAAGACACCGTAGGCTGCGTTAAAAATAATTCTTCTGCGGCACGCGTAAAACTCCCTAAGCGTACGATAGCTTCGAAAATTTGCATTTGTCTGAATGTGGTATGACGAATAAGGTAGTCAGGTAAACCACCTTTAAAACGAGAATCATTTTTCTCTATCATCATTCAATCCTTCGCACTAGACTACGTTGTGCTATCAGCGCATTCGCGCGTTAAATTTTTCAGGCGAAAGCACCTCGACATCAACAATAAATACGGTAAGGTGATGCCCTTTATTAATCTTTCTTTCCAAACTATCTAACATTGCGGTTAAGCGCTCAGGCGGTATAATGACTTTAATCATGATGTTTGCATCAAAACCTGTCATATCAGACCGTACGCCTGAGGAGCCTTCGCCTTGCGCACGCAATATCGTATAACCACTTGCACCATACTTCCTAAAAGACTCGACGAGCTTTTCTTCCAACGCATCGATGGTAATAATGTTCAGCAATTTCTCAGGATAAAGCCTATTCATAGATCACCTAATACAGTTATGCCTACGCTATATCGCATTGAGTTGCGCAAGCTTATGAAACAGAGGAATACCAACAATCACGTTAAACGGAAACGTAATACCAAGAGATAATGTTAAATAATAAGACGGATTAGCTTCGGGTATAGCTAAACGCATAGCAGGTGGCACTGCAATATAAGAAGCACTCGCTGCCAGTACCGCAACCAAGGTGGCACCACCGACACTAAAGTCAAGAATGTTAAGCCCTATATACACGCCTAATACGCCACCTATTAATGGCATGACTATTCCGAATAGCGCCAATACAATTCCAACTTGGCGTAAATCACCCAGTCGTTTTCCTGCGACGTTACCCATTTCAAATAAAAATAGGCACAGCACACCCATGAAAATGTCATCAACAAATGGAAATAGTTTTTCCATCCCTGACGGCAGGGATATCGCACCAATCACCATTGAACCGAGCAGTATTACTACACTTCCATTGGTAAAGGCATCATGCAATAGACTGGTAAAACTTGCTTCTTCGTTATCAACGTTATCTGAATTAGTAAGCGCTAATTTTTCATCACCATGAGAGGCGGCCTTACTTTTTCGAGCAGCAATGGTTCGCCGCGCTTTGGCAGCTAAAAGCAAGCCAACAACAATTGCTGGTGACTCCATAATTGCGAGCATAATCAGTGGGTAGTCTTCGTACTTAATGCCAGCATTATCAAGGTAGGCGATTGCAGTAAGAAACGTACCCGCGCTTACGGAACCGTAGTGAGCAGAAATCGCTGCGGCATCCAATAATCCAACTTTTCTAGTAGCCAGTAAGATCAAATAGCCAATAATAGGCAATGTAAAACCGAGAATAAATGCCCACATCACTGAATTTAGCGCAATGAATAAATCAGCTTTAGCCAACGCATTGCCACCATGCAAACCTATTGCCATTAGCAAGTAGATTGACAATATTTTGGCTAAGTCTGGAGGGAAACGTAGATCAGATTTTATAACGCGCGTGAAAATACCAAGCACGAAAAATAGCACTGCGGGTAGCAGCAAATTACTTATACTTGGCATTGCTTGCCTCTGCGCGAAAATAAAAACCTGGCTATCGCGTTAATAATTTCCGTGAAAAATAATTTAGAAATAAGCATCCGATAGCACAGATATAAATCAGGGGAGAACTGTATTAATCAGGCCAAACTCGTCTCGATGGAAAACCGAGCGTAGCAGATTTTACTGGCATTTCACTTTTAGGTTTCGCCACCTTAGGCTGTTTCGTCTTTGAGTTAATACCGGCTTGCGCCTTATCTTTTACTACGGTTGCTGCATTAGCTCTTGGTGTAACCATGTTACTTTCCTACTATTTCAGATGTTTCATCTAATTTATGCAAAGATGGAACAATTGCATCCATCAACTCTGCAAAACGCAGTATTTTTTTACCAATTTTTTTCTTGCCTTCTTGTACATGCAAAGCAACTGAAACATGGGTGCGGCTAAAACTTAAATCTGGGTAATAGCTTTCTGCTTCAGAAAGGTCTGCCGCTTGGTCCAAAAATTCACGCGTCTGTTCATAATCATCAAATTCGATACGACGCTCTAAACGTATTGGACGTTTACGCTCAACCCAGTTCTCATTCATGACAAAAACCCTCTTTCAAATTGATAAACATGCTAACTACCAACCGTTTCTTTCCACCAATTATCAAAGCTAGTGACATGTGCTTGTTCTTCCTGAAGGAGCTCCTCAAAAAATATTCGGCTATCGTGGTCATTATTCGTCACACTATAGTGCACAGCTTGCGTATAAAAACCTACTATCTCTAACTCAAATTTCTTTGCATGTTGCATTAATTCTGGCAACGATCCATCTAAGTGACTTGGCCGTAAACAACTTGCGTTAGGCGCGCCGCCCAAGGCCAACATACGGCCTATGATTCGTTCCACATGTCGCATTTCTTCATTCGCTTCATGACGAAACTTTTCACCTGCCGCTGCCATACCACGAACTTCCATCAACTTGGCCAAAGATAAGTATTGTTGAACCGCAGAGAATTCAAAACTCAGCGCACGGCCAAGAAAACCTAATATGGTCTGTGTGTTATCCATGTCTTTGGCTCGCTGCACGCGACCGATCGGAGCCGGGCATGGCTGGAGTACTTAACACTAAAGCGCTCATTGCCATACCACGTCTCGTTCTCATGTTACGCTGTAGTCTCGCCAAGAATAGGTTCCACTTCTTTGTGTGGACGGGCGATAATATGAGCAGCAACAAGGCCATCACCCACTCTTTCACAAGCGTCAGCACCAGCACGAACTGCGGCATTCACTGCACCAGTTTCACCACGAACCAAAACTGTTACATAACCACCACCAACAAATTCACGTCCGATAAGACGAACCTCTGCTGATTTAGTCATCGCGTCCGCTGCTTCAATAGCAGGCACTAATCCACGAGTTTCAATCATTCCTAACGCAATACCATAGTGTTCTGTTGCCATGGTTTCATCTCCTCTTGATTAAATATTTAGTAATATTAAGCCGCTGGTTTCATGCCACTCATGCTTAATACTGGTTCTACTTCTTTGTGTGGACGGGCGATAATATGTGCAGCAACTAAACCGTCACCAACACGCTCACAGGCATCAGCACCCGCACGAACTGCGGCATTCACTGCGCCCGTTTCGCCACGAACTAAAACCGTCACATAACCACCGCCAACAAACTCACGTCCGATAAGACGAACTTCCGCTGATTTAGTCATCGCGTCCGCTGCTTCAATAGCAGGAACCAAACCACGGGTTTCAATCATGCCCAATGCAATTCCGTAATTACCTTCACTCATCGTTAATTCTCCGTCTTCGTTACTCGTAAAAAAACATTAAAAAAATAGATTCCTATTCCTATACTGCTTGCTCTGTCTGTCCGCTTTCTTCTTCCCAAAAATCAATAATTCCGCCAACCGTTAAATCAGTCAGCGTTGCAAACTCACCTGTGGCATAACGTGCTGCTGAGCCACTCACCACATAAACCCAATTGCCAGGCCGACTACTACAACTGTCTACCGCTACCTGAAATTTGCCGCTGCTATCGCGTAACACTCTTAAACTACTTTGTAGTAAACCTTCATGTCGACATGTACACACTAATGGCTTCACTACTTGCATAATGTCCATTAAGCAGGCTGCTCCGATTGCCCCTCGTCCCAGTAGTCGATAATGCCAACGATGGTGAGATCACTCGGATACTCTTTGCTACCAGCGGCTTCGCGTGCTGCTGAACTGCCAACGCAGATAACCCAATCACCAGGAATACACCCTACTGAGTCCACAGCAACCAAACGTGTCGAGCCATCCAACACTACCTGTAGGTGCTTATGCTCCATACTGGCGATGCGATTTGTTGCAACCAATGGTTTTTCAACCTTACAAATCTTCATTATTAGTGCGTCTCCTGGTTAGCCGGCATGAGCGAACAACCGACCATCTCTGTTCTACCGTTCGACGAACAATCGCGCACCATCAATAAGGTATGCAGTAGTCCACGCTCAGCGTAATCGCTATAACGATTGCGTAGTGCCGCCTCAATCTGTTCGCAACGTGCTTTGGCGCGCTCACGTGCAGAGGGAACTTTGCTGTGATAATCGTTACGAATCACTATCGGAATAGGTAAACCCCGATTAACGTTTAAACCAGTAAATATTTTTATACCAACGTCTATGTCCTTAGTACCTTCTTCTACTGTTTGCAGATAGGCAAAATAGGTGAGATTACGTAGCTGTACTTCTTCGAAACCAATGCCCATACCGATAAAACATTCGTTATGACCAATATCGCTATAGCAACCTTGGTGGTATTGGCGCACGTAATCTATTTGTGACAGATTTCGACGTAACACATAGGATGCTAGCTTCAACATACCTTCAGTAGGTAGCGATGCACCACGATCTTCACAATGCGCTTCTAAATAGCTGCGAATAGTTGTCAAGGCACTACTTGCTGACGAACTACGGGTTGCTTGGTACAAATCAGCAGAGTCAATATAGCCATTAGCATCAATATCACCGTCAGCATTAGGCAGGTGCAATCGAACAATATCGGTATCAGTATCGATACCGATAAGCAATAAATCAATTGATGCACCACAGCAAAAACTGTTCTCTACACCCTGGCGAAAATCTTTTAATCTGCCCAGTGCGCCTTTTGCAGCGAGCTCGACATTACTACCATGCGCTGCACAACCTTCTTGATCAGGTTGTGATGAACTAAAATGATAAGCGGCAACCTTTAGATAACGCGTCGGCGCATCCGCCGCGTTCGGAACACCTTCGCGATAACGACGCATTTCGGTCTTAACCCATCTTTGCAAGCTATCGTCGATATCAAACATCGCACCGGCATAAGACTTACGGCGAACCACTTTATGAGGCAAACGTAATACGTAACGAATAACATGCGCTAGGCGACCATCAGCACACGGTGATATATCCATCGTATGAAAACCACATTCTTCTAAAAATAATTGGAACGTTTCGTCGTTGTGAGTATCAAGCGGATTTTTTGAGAAAAAATCATCTGACATTTGACGAAATGTCTCGAACACACACCAAGAATAAAGCTGGCCTATATCCAGAGATTTAATCCAGCTATCTGCTAACAGATGCTCAGGCAGATCAAAACCCAAACTCGCTTTTGCAAGTTTTTGCGCATTAGCAACAAAATTTTCGCCATGCTGAATTGCTGATATTTCTTGCAATACAGCTTCAATACATGAAAAAGCACCTTTCACCTGACACTCATAGTGATGCAAACGCGTATTTTCATCAGGCAAAGTGTACGGATGCAGCCCAGATAAAGGCCCAGCTATATTCGAAGTACTAGCGCGCAAAGGCACACTGTGCTGTCTGGACAACACAGCTTGTTGCAGCGGAATGGGTCGCTGCAATGTGCTTTTACTTTTTGTTCTAGTATTGAACATGAGGCTAGCTTGTTCTCCAAAAAATCGGCTTTACAGTTTTCGTTCTAACTGGACTCGCTAGGTCTTTAGCCGCGAGCACCACCGGACAAAGTGATTTGCGCGCCGTGATCGCTATTGCCACCACTGCCACCCGTTACGCTGATATCGCTCACTTTGACATCGTCATTACGCTTGGCACGCGTACCAGGCATTGCATTCACAGGACCACGAATTGTAGGATTGCGCTTAATAGCGGATGATCCTTCAGTCCCGGTCACACGATCACCACGATCCCAATCATCGCCTGTTATATTCATGGCTAAATCGAGACCCTCTCCAGTCACTCCACGGCCTGATTTTGCAATCACTGTTGGTGCATTGGCATTGCCAGTGTTACTAAGATCACCGAAACGTGCGTCATCAGTACCGGTCAATTTCCCTTCACCCAGCGAAAACGTGCCACTGATGCGATTTTTTGTAGAAGATACACCCGTCACTCCACTGTCTGTCGCTACTGCCTGGCTTACATGGCTCGGCGGTGCAACACTAAAGTCACCCCAAGGTGCACCTGTCAATGGTTTTGGAAAATCAGGCTCACCCAATTGCGCAGGCGCGGCGCCACATACAGCTTGCTGCTCTTTTGCACCAACATATGCAGTGCCTGTTAAAGGCTTACATATACCTTTGTCTGCACCCGTTAAATTACTCAGCCCAGGCTGAATACCTGTGATATCACGACCGGCATTGCCACGACGTATTTCGTTACGTGCTAACGCCATTTCTGCCTGATTATCTGTACAATAATTTTGATATTGCTCGACACCTGCATAAGGAGTTCCAGTCACTGCTTTGCATGTACCAGCTTCATCACCCGTCACATATTCAGATCTTGCAGGCTTTGAACCTGATACGATTTTTCCACGACTCGTTTGCGAAAAACTGATCTTCGCTGGGCCAGCGGCAGGCTTGGCACCACAAAACTGCTCAAATTGCTCTGTACCGAGATATTCGGTACCAGTCACATTTTTGCAGCTACCCTGTTCATTACCCGTTACTGAATCACTGCGCCCAACAGAACTTGCCGTAGTGATGTTGCCACCACGCGCTAAGGCACTGGTCACCACTTTTGGCGGCACACTGAATTTGTTATCACCTTTTTGACAGTAATCTGCAAAAACATCATCAGACAAATAATGAGTACCGGTAACAGAACGACATAAACCGGTTTCATCACCCGTCGTGTTGGCACTATGTGCTACCTGTGTACCGGTCACTTCTTCGCTTGTTAAACGAGGTCGAATAGCGCGAACTGGCGTTGCTTTTGTTACACTTTTTGAACCACCATTAGTACTACGCTGTGAGCGAATACTGCGTGCTAAGTCACGGCTAGAAATGTCAGGATCTTGCTGACGCGCCATTTGTGCTGAACTCACACCAGTATTAAAGATATCCACGCCCTTTTTACCGTGAGTTGCTAGGGCTCGACGACGTAAACGTGAGTTCATACGACCCTTACTTCCTGGAGAAACCGTGGCAATCTCCTTGGTACGTATTAGCATCGATGGTTTCACTGGTACCGCAGTAGCTGTTGGCGCCACAGACTCTTTACCTTTACAACCACAACCTTTATCTACCGTCGCTGTCACGCTCGCTGACTTATTCCCCGCTGACCGAATACGATCAGCGGCAACAACTCCTGCTTTGCCTTTTGTCGACATTTGGCGACGCCGAGCAAGCGACTCTTGACGACAGCTCCCTGAGGTCGACGTAGAAGCGAAACTAACACTTCGCGTAGTGGTTGAGTGCACAGCTGATGAACCAGCGGTAGCGCCAGCCTTAGCAGGTAAGGAAGCTTTACCGTAAACCTGGGCATCACGTCGCGCTCTCGCGGCACTTCGTCCTGACAGATCTTTAGTGGCCATAATTGTTATCCGATTAGTTACCGATAAAACGTGAATGAAGTGGTGCTTCGCACCACAACAATTGCCCTACCATGCAGTCTTGCCACGGTAAGCAACAAAGCAAACACCCTGACTCTGCGTATAGCTGTCATAACCAATCAAACGCACGTGATGATCAGGATAAGCACTACGACATGCATCAAGCTCTGCTACGACGCTGGCCAAGTCTTGCTCACCAAAAAAAGGTAACTTCCACATTGGCCAATAGTGATTTGATGCTTGCGCTGGATCTTCATGCTCTATTGAAGGCGTTAAACCCTCCTTAAGCATATAAGCGATTTGTGCCTGCACCTCTTCTTGCGTGAACTGAGGTAAAAACCCAAACGTTTCTAAGGTTTGAGTGGTGCGGTAATCACCTGTATCAACATTTGATCTCATTGCTATCTCCTAAATTATTTAATACTACGAGGCGCACTAATTAGCCGTCGAGTTTGTCTACGGTATCGAACTCAAAGACGATCTCTTTCCACGTTTCCATAGCAATCGCAAGCTCTGGACTAGTTCTAGCAGCAGCTTCAAGAATATCGCGCGATTCGCGCTCTAGGTCACGGCCTTCGTTCCGTGCTTTAACACATGCTTCTAATGCGATACGGTTAGCCGCGGCGCCAGCTGCATTACCCCATGGATGACCCTGAGTACCACCACCAAACTGAAGAATAGAATCGTCACCGAAGATTTCGATCAATGCAGGCATATGCCATACGTGGGTACCACCCGAAGCAACAGCAAAGACACCAGGCATAGAACCCCAGTCTTGATCAAAGAAAATACCACGCGAACGATCTTCAGGAACAAAAGACTCACGTAACTGATCAACAAACCCTAAGGTTGATGCGCGATCGCCCTCGAGTTTACCCACGACAGTACCAGTATGGAGGTGATCACCACCTGATAGACGCAGACACTTAGCAAGCACACGGAAATGAATACCGTGATGTGGGTTACGATCAATAACGGCATGCATAGCACGATGGATGTGCAACAACATACCGTTCTTACGGCACCATTTAGCCAAACCCGTATTAGCGGTAAAACCACCCGTTAAAAAGTCATGCATAATAATCGGCTGGCCTAGCTCTTTAGCGAATTCAGCACGCTCATACATATCTTCAGGTGTTGCTGCCGTCACATTAAGATAATGACCTTTGATTTCACCCGTTTCGGCTTGCGCTTTACGAACAGCTTCAGCAACAAATTCAAAACGATTCTGCCAGCGCATGAACGGCTGAGAGTTGATGTTTTCATCATCTTTGGTCAAATCTAAACCACCACGCAGGCACTCATACACAGCGCGACCGTAGTTTTTAGCAGAAAGACCCAATTTAGGTTTGATGGTAGCGCCAAGCAATGGGCGACCATATTTGTTTAGCTTGTCACGCTCAACCTGAATACCACTTGGTGGTCCCTGACAGGTTTTGATGTAAGCAAAAGGAAAACGGATATCTTCTAAACGCAAAGCACGAATGGCTTTAAAGCCGAATACGTTACCCACCAAAGAGGTCAGCACGTTAACGACTGAACCTTCTTCAAATAGATCTATAGGATAAGCAATGAATGCATAGAAACACGTATCATCACCCGGTACAGGCTCAATACGGTAAGCACGGCCCTTGTAGTATTCCATATCGGTCAATAATTCAGACCAAACTGTACTCCAAGTACCCGTTGAAGATTCCGCCGCAACAGCAGCAGCAGCCTCATTCTGTGGCACACCCTCTTGAGGCGATATCTTAAAGCACGCTAATAAATCGGTATCAAGCGGTACATAATCGGGGGTCCAGTACGCATCGCGGTACTCTTTTACACCCGCATCATATTTCTTTGCCATAGTCAGTTTACTCCTGCCGTGGTTGTTTTTCGAATCTTGGCACGATAGTAAAGACCGGCGCAAACCATTGCCAATCGATAGTTTGAATAGATTTCATTGACTATCGCCTATACTTAAGCTGATTAATAGAGACCTTTACACAAAGCAGCTTTTTCGCTATGGCGGTGTTAAAACAGTCTCAAAATGCTCATTTACCCATGTAAACTACGCTTTCTACGTGCCATTGGGGCGATTGTGTCGCTATCTCGTGATAGATTTTGCACCCCAAGGGCACGTAGCACTTCCCTGTGCAAAATCGACTCGTTTACGCGACAACTGATTCCTTTTGCACCGACCGCCCTGCGTTCGTGCCGCTACGCCACAACATCGCACGCTCGTCGCTGGCTACGCAGCACTCCCTCAATGGCTCTACGGCAACTAGTGCTGATTTATTTTCTTCTCCATCACTCGCTATCGCTCACAATTACGAAAAAATAAATCAGCGTTGCCTATCGGCGACTAACCGCCTTCGCTTCGCTCTCCTTGGCGGTCAGCGGGGGCGTATCGCTATAAGCTATCTGTTCATAGGGGAACCCTTTTTCCATGATGGAGGTTCGAAAGCGTTACAGGGGTGTAAGGTGGCGCTGATTCTTCGAATAAGTATTGACTTGATGCTCGGTAAGCCTAGTGCTTAGAGTATGGCGGACGATCATCGAAATGGTTTCCCCTGCTCCTCGCAGCCGTTTAGGCATTGACAAAGCGTAATGCGGGGATTTTTTTAGATCCAAAAAGATGGCTAAAATCCTTCCAACACCATCTTACCAATAGCCTTGCCTGTTTCAATGTGAGTGTGGGCGCGTTTTAAATTCTCGGCATTAATAAGGCCATAGTGTTCACCAAAGGTGGTTTTAATAGTTCCTGCATCGATGAGTGACGCAACGGTATTGAGTAAATCACGTTATTTGCCCATGTCGTCGGTATTAAACATAGAACGGGTAAACCAAAGAAGGCGACTTTATTTTAAGTTTCCCAATATTAGGGTTAGCTTTAGTCAAAGCTGATTATGTTTATTGTGTGTTTTCTTTAAGGTGGTTTGCAGCTGCTTTAGCATGCCTGGAATGCTATAGTATTTTCATCCAAAGATGATAAGCAGCGAACTAGAAGTATTTTTCTAAATTATTACAAATTATGGCCGTTAGAGTGTGTGTGATACCATCAAAATGTGCGGCTCAATAGCAATATAAGAATTAATTTTCGTGCTAAGAATTGGATGTTAAATTGTTTTAGTTTGGTAAGAATTTGCCGACTCTAATTTGCCGACTCTATTAGTCGTCCGTGGAAGGTGCGGAAAAATTTATAGGAAGTTTAAATATTTTTTTACGGAGATTTAGATGGGAAAATTAGTGTTTACGTTATTGTTGTCTGTTTCACTTTACGGTTGCGCGTTTAATTCGCAAACAGTTGAGTTGGCGCCCCAAGTAGATGTGGCTAAAGCAGATTTTGGGAAAGGAAATGAAATTTTTGTTAGTATTGTGGATGAACGGCCGTCACAGAGTCTAGGTAGGCGTGGCACTGGTTATGGGCCAGCTGGGGAGATTACAGCTGCGACAAATTTGACGGAAGTAATCAAAACACAAGTTACAGATGGCTTAACTGTGAAAGGTTTTAAGGTTACTGATAATGCCGATTCTGAAAGGAAGCTTATAGTTGAGGTGAGACAGCTGGAATATTCGACTTCAACAGGTTTTTGGACGGGTGGTGTCCATATTCAGGGAGCCATGAAAGGAGTGGCTAAGCGTGGAACTAAGTCCTATGAAAAAATGTATCGTCACGATAAAGAAGAGCGAATTGTGATAGTACCAACAGCTGAAACCAATTCAGTGTGGATAAATAACGCATTGTCAGGGATTCTTAGTGAAATATTCCAAGATGATAAGCTATTTGAGTTTCTTGGAAGTGAGTCTTTAGCAAATGCTAATTAATTTTCTATTTCATAGCGTGAATTCAATTTGTAAGTGCAACATTAGGTTTAGTGCCGAAAAATACCTCATTGGGTGTTTTATAGCCAAGGCATTTTCTAGGGCGATTGTTTAATTTATTCATTACGTGCTCAACGTGCCGCTCAGTGATGGTTGTAAAATCATGTTTCTTAGGAAAATATTGTCGAATAAGCCCATTGGTATTTTCATTGAGCCCACGTTCCCAAGAAGCATAAGGGTGTGCAAAGTAAAAGTCAGCGTTGAGTGTTTTTGCGATACGAGCGTGTTGGGCAAATTCTCGGCCATTGTCTGAGGTCAGTGTATACACCCATGGCTTAAGTGTTGAAAGCAGACTAACAATGGCATCAGAGACCTTCTCTGCGTTTTTGCGGATCACCTTAGCAATGAGCGTCAAACGAGATTTGCGTTCAACCAGCGTTACCAGGGCTTGTTGGTGATTCTTGCCGATGACAGTATCCAATTCCCAGTCACCATACCGGCTACGTTGATCGACAATCGTAGGGCGCTGATCGATGCAAACTTGACCGGGTATCGGCCTCGATGAGAATAGACACCATAGCGCTTCTTGCGTTGCCTTTGGCAACGTAAATGCCGGTACAAAGTACCACCGGATTGTTTATCACACAGAACCTGCTGGTAAATCCACTCAATACTAATGGGGATTTTGTATTCACGTTGTAGCCATCCGCTGATCTGCTCAGGGCTCCATTGTAGTGGCATAGTAAATTTGGCCACCTAACTAGAGGTGATAATATCATCTCGATCAAAGATAGGTGACACGGTAATCCCCCCATTAATAACCTAGGTTAAAAGTAGAGATTTAGGCAGCGGCGAACTTCATCATTGGTGTAATGCCGTTTAACGCCATATTTGGACGCTCGTTATTGTAGATCCAAAGCCATTGAGTTGCACGATTTTGGACAACTTCAATGCTATCAAACAAGTAATGATTCAACCAGTCA
>NVRQ02000010.1 GCA_002400905.2 Gammaproteobacteria bacterium
AACCGATTGAGTTACCTTGGTCGTCTTTTCCGCTGGTGATTTTTCCGTCTTCTACTGTCCAGGTTTTTACAACTTTACCGCCATCGATATAGGAGACTTTTAAGTCTGCACCTAAAAAGTTACTTGCGGTGCGACCTATTTTATTGCGGGCTTCTTCTGTGCAGGCGGAAATCATGAGCGTACTAGCAATTATTAGCGTTATATAAATTCGTTTCATCATTAGTCTCTTGCTCCATTCACTATAAATTTAGACTAGTAACACAACAGCGTGTACGGAAATACCTTCGCCACGGCCGATGTAACCCATTTTTTCGGTAGTGGTGGCTTTGACATTCATTTGTGATGGCTCGATATTTAAATCTTTCGCCAATAGTGTTTTCATCTTGGGGAGGTAATCAGCCAGCTTGGGTGCTTCGGCGACAATCGTAATGTCAGCATTACCTACGACAAAGGAATCACGTTCAAGCATAGACATAACTTGCTTAAGCAATACGCGGCTATCGATGTTTTTAAAACTGTCATCGCTAGGCGGGAAATGTACGCCGATATCACCGAGCGCTGCCGCGCCAAGCAAGGCATCACATAGCGCATGAATCACTACGTCGCCATCGGAATGGGCTGCCATGCCTAGGTGATAGTCGATAGCAATACCACCGAGCTTTAGTGGTCGCTCTGCTTCAAATTTGTGGGCATCAAAACCATGTCCTATGCGCATTCGATTTCGTCTCTTGCTGAAAAGTAAGGCTCAGATAGATACAACTGGGCCAGCTCTACGTCTTCTGGGTAAGTAATTTTTATGTTGTCGCTATGCCCTGCGACCATTTGTGGTTGTAAACCCATACGCTCCATGGCTGAGGCCTCGTCAGTCACTATCGCTTTATCGGTTAAGGCGTTTTCCAGGGCTGAGGTAAGCGGCTCTAAACGAAACATCTGTGGGGTTAATGCTCGCCACAAATCGTAGCGCGGGACGGTCTTGACCACTGCGCCACTGCCTTCGCAACGTTTAACGGTATCAGCCATGGGTAGCCCTAATAATCCGCCTACTCTATGCGTAGCCAATGATGACATTAAACGATCTAGGTCGCTGCGACGCAAGCATGGCCTGGCCGCGTCGTGCACTAGCACCCAATCATCGGCGCTGGCACCAACCTTTTCGCCTAAGGCATGAAGACCGTTGAGTACCGATTGGAAACGCTCACTGCCCCCGACAACCGTTATGACGTTTAGGCAGTTATTGGAAATAGTGGGCCAGTAGGTATCATCTTTTGATAGCACAACAATAATGCCGCTGATATCTGGGTGGCCAATAAAACATTCGATGCTTAATTCAAGGATCGTTTTATTGGCAATGCGTAGATATTGCTTTGGGGTGTCGGTCTGCATACGGCTGCCACTGCCTGCGGCAGGAATGACAACCCAATATTTAGGTGAAGGCGACAATGTCGACACGACGTTGATTAGTTCAGATTCTCAACGACACGGTAGAAAATTTCGCCTTCTTTGATCATCCCTAGCTCGGTGCGGGCACGCTCTTCAATCGCATCAAGGCCATTCTTTAAATCAAGTACTTCGGCATTAAGGGCGGCGTTTCTATCCTTAAGCTTGGTGTTGATTTTTTGTTGTTCGGCAACAGTTTGCTTCAATGACCAGACTTCGCCAAGACTGCCTTTACCCACCCACAAACTTACCTGTAGCGTTAATAAGGTGACAAACAATATAGCGGTAAATATTTTCATTAAACTTACTGCCACCCCCTATCCGTTAATAGTGTATCAGTACCTATACTTCAGCGGTTAGCAAAAAACCCAGCAAAGACATCACGTCCTGCGTATTTTGCCTTATCACCTAATGCTTCTTCAATACGTAGCAATTGATTATATTTGGCGACACGGTCTGAGCGTGACATTGACCCGGTTTTAATCTGTCCAGCGTTAGTTGCTACGGCTAAGTCAGCAATAAAGCTATCTTCTGTCTCGCCTGATCGATGTGAGATGACTGAATTATATGAAGCCTCTGTCGCGATGCGAATAGCTTCTAACGATTCGGTCAAGGTACCAATTTGGTTCACTTTGATAAGGATTGAATTGGCGACGCCTTTTTCGATACCTTCGGTAAGGATAGCGGGATTGGTCACAAATAAGTCATCACCGACTAACTGTACTTTTTTACCAATACGTTTAGTTAATAAATCCCAACCATCCCAGTCGTCTTCAGCCATACCATCTTCGATAGAAATGATTGGATAACGCTCTACCCAATCAGCATAGTAGTCAACCATTTCTGCTGAGCTTAGCACTTTATTTTCTGATTCAAGATGATACTTTCCATCTTTATAGAACTCTGATGATGCCGGATCAAGACCGATATAAATGTCTTCACCGGCTTTAAAACCGGCTAGTTCAATCGCTTCGAGGATGACGTCAATCGCTTCGGCATTTGAAGCCAAGTCTGGAGCAAAGCCCCCTTCGTCACCCACTGCGGTGTTCATGCCTTTGCCATGCAACACTTTTTTCAATGCATGAAAGGTTTCTGCGCCCATACGCAGCGCTTCGGACAAGCTACTAGCACCAACCGGTATGATCATGAATTCTTGCATATCGACATTATTATCTGCATGCGCACCACCGTTGATGACATTCATCATTGGTACGGGCAATACGCAAGAATCGTCGTCGCCAAGATAACGATATAAGTCTTGACCGGAATCAGCAGCAGCAGCTCTTGCCGTAGCAAGCGATACCGCTAATAAGGCGTTAGCACCTAAACGGCCTTTGTCGTGCGTGCCGTCTAATTTAATCATGAGGTCATCAATGGCTTTTTGCGCATCGGCATTCTGGCCAATCACGGCATCTCTAATTTCACCATTCACCGCTGCAACCGCCTTGGTTACCCCTTTGCCGAGAAAGCGGCTCATATCGCCATCTCGCAGCTCAACGGCCTCACGCACACCTGTCGATGCGCCAGACGGTACAGCAGCGCGACCGACTTTACCGTTATCTAAGATAACGTCAGCTTCTACGGTTGGGTTACCACGCGAATCGATTATTTCGCGGCCTTTGATGTCTTTTATTGTTGCCATGATGGTTACGTTATTTTCCAATTATTAAAATTGTATGGTGCCGTAGCCTGTTTATTACAAAAACACGTCACGACGAAGTAATTCACCAGCGATTATAACAACTTATAGCTGAATGTTAACCAAGCACTGAGAATAAAGCCGACAAAACTAAACCTAACTCCACTGCTGTCCCGTTAACTTTCGGTGAATTCAGCTAGCTGCCATACTAATAAAAGACAGGGGGATAAACAGAAGCTTGGGAGACATGAAAATCAAAAAAGAGTGTTGTCATACCGGACGGCGCTTTGCTGATCCGGAATCCATGTCTTTCAATGGCTTACCGGATACCGGCCTGCGCCGGTATGACGAACTTTAATTAATGAGACAATAGTGACCTAATTTAGCAGTTCAGTCTCTGCGAGGGGGGATGACTTCACACAGGCGTCTAAATTCTTGGCGACTCTGAGTAGTTCTTCCATTTTATCGAGCGGCCAGGCGTTAGGACCATCGCTCAGCGCCTTTGACGGATCGGGGTGCGACTCCATAAAGACACCTGACACGCCGGCAGCAATTGCTGCACGCAACAATACCGGCACAAACTCGCGCTGACCACCTGACGTACTGCCCTGGCCACCGGGTAATTGCACCGAATGCGTGGCATCGAAAACCACTGGGCATTGCGTATTACGCATGACTGCAAGCGAGCGCATATCAGAAACAAGGTTGTTATAACCAAATGATGCGCCACGCTCACAAACCATAATGTCGTTATTACCGGCCTCTTTGGCTTTGTTAACCACATTGACCATATCCCATGGCGATAGAAATTGGCCTTTTTTGATATTGACCGGCTTACCTGCCCGGGCAACGTTTTGAATAAAGTTAGTTTGGCGACATAGGAACGCTGGCGTTTGCAACACATCAACCACGGCAGCCACTTCATCAAACGGTGTGTCTTCATGAACATCGGTCAATACCGGCACACCAATGGTTGCTTTGACTTTTTCTAATATCGCTAAACCTTTTTCTATACCTAGACCACGAAAACTAGAGGTAGAAGAGCGATTGGCTTTATCAAATGATGACTTATAAATAAACGGGATACCGAGTTTATCAGTAATTTCTTTGAGTTGACCTGCGGTATCTAATGCAAGCTGCTCACTCTCAATGACACAGGGACCGGAAATAAGGAAAAACGGTTGATCTATGCCGATATCAAAGCCGCATAACTTCATGCGTTTACTGCCTGCTTACTGTCTTTTTGTTGATGGGCAATTGCCGCCTCAACAAAACCAGTAAACAAGGGATGACCACCACGCGGCCGCGAAGTAAACTCAGGGTGAAACTGGCAAGCCAAAAACCAGGGGTGATTGGGTATCTCGACCATTTCAACTAATTCGTCATCAATTGAATGGCCAGAAAAGACCATGCCAGCGTCTTCTAAACGTTTGGTATAACCGTTATTAAACTCATAACGGTGACGATGCCGCTCACTAACACTTTGCGAACCGTAAGTGCGGCAAGCCAAGGATCCTTCTTTCAATTTCGCTTCTTGTTGCCCTAACCGCATTGTGCCGCCTAAATCTATATCGGCAGAACGACGCTCAACAGAGCCATCACTTGTTTTCCATTCAGAAATCAATGCAATAACCGGATGCGGCGATTGACTATCAAACTCAGTACTATGCGCTCCATCAAGTGCAGCAACATTTCGTGCGTACTCAATAACGGCAACCTGCATACCTAAGCAAATACCCAAATACGGTACGTTGTTCTCGCGTGCAAACTTCACGCTCCGAATCATACCTTCAACACCGCGCTCGCCAAAACCACCAGGAATCAAGATGGCATCGCATTGTTCTAATTGAGCACTACCTTGAGCTTCAATTTCTTCGGCGTCGATATAGCTGATATTGATTTTTGTGCGTGTTTGAATGCCAGCGTGAATCAGCGACTCGGTTAACGATTTATAAGACTCTGTAAGGTTCATATACTTACCAACCATCCCAATCGTCACTTCGCCTGATGGATTATCCAGTGCATCAGCAATCGATTGCCACTCGGACAAATCGGCCACGTCAGCATCGAGCTTCAGCTTGTCGATGACAATACTATCGAGGTTTTGTTGATGCAGTAACTCGGGGATTTTATAAATACTGTCAACATCTACAGCTGAAATTACTGCACGCACTTCAACATTGGTAAATAATGCGATTTTGCGGCGCTCCTCATCTGGAACGGTTTGCTCGGCACGACACATTAAAATATCTGGCTGAATACCAATCGAGCGTAATTCTTTTACTGAGTGCTGTGTCGGCTTAGTTTTGATCTCACCCGACGCTTTGATATACGGTACTAAGGTCAAATGCATATACAACGTATGATCGTGACCCAGTTCAACACTCATCTGTCGAATGGCTTCCAGAAACGGCTGTGATTCAATATCACCAACCGTACCGCCAATCTCAACCAGTGCGACATCGGCGCCTTCTGCACCGATACGAATACAACGTTTAATCTCATCAGTAATATGCGGAATAACCTGGACCGTGCCGCCCAGATAGTCTCCACGACGCTCTTTACGAATGACCTCTTCGTAAATACGGCCTGTGGTGAAATTATTGCTTTGCTTCATCGTCGTACTGATAAAGCGCTCGTAGTGGCCCAAATCCAGATCGGTCTCAGCGCCATCCTCGGTGACAAACACTTCACCATGCTGAAACGGGCTCATAGTGCCTGGATCAACATTGATATATGGGTCTAACTTGAGCATGGTCACTTTTAGCCCGCGCGCTTCTAATAGCGCGCCAAGCGAGGCAGAGGCGATACCTTTACCCAGTGATGACACCACACCACCCGTCACAAATACGTATTTAGTCATAAACTCAGAAAATAAAAGAAGGCGTTACTTCGAAGGTCTATAAAGTACCAGATTTAGCCAATTCTCTCAATGAAACAAGACCTTAAATCAGCGCTTAGATGACCATTGCCAGCCAGACCGGCAGTCGGACTGCCAATCAAACTGCCAACCCATCCCGGCACCGCTGACGATATAGGGCTGGCAGACAGTAAAATCTGCGATAGCAACCAATTTACCGTTGACATAAATCAACGGAATACGGTCACGCAACCAATGCGGTACCGCCCATTCTTGAAATAATGTCTTAAGCTCGCGTGATTGCGCCTGCCCAGCTGGCTGACAACGCTCGCCACCCTGGCGAAAACGTACTTCAATCTCACTCTCTTCAGGTATACGCAGTCCAGCCCCTTTAACTTGACGCGCAGATAATATCCCGCCATCAAATTCCAACTTCTCACTTGGCTGCCATTTAAATACTCTTTTATTATCAACAGGCACCAAGGGTGGCATGGCGTAAACTTTATCGCGGTAACAGCGCACTTCTGCACCTGACCAGGAAACCATCGGCGACTTATCTGCCGCACTGGTTTCAAGCTGATGGATTATCTGCTCTAACCTAACCTGGTCAGGTACACGCAAATTTTTCTCACTCAACCAATAGCGCAATAAGTTGGCACGCCTATCTGGCAATAGACTATTTAAAGCCACTCGCGAGAGCGTATTATCAGTATTCGTCACGGCTTCCATATCAATGTCGGCTAATTGGTTCAGCAAACCAATGTTCGCTGCACAATGCTCTGCACTACGCGACAAAGCATCACTCATACTTGGCCAAGTCTTCCGCACTACCGGAAAGACTTTTTGACGCAAATAATTACGTTGAAAACGCATCTGAGCATTTGAAGGATCTTCAACCCAGGTTAGGTTATTGTCTTTCGCATAAGAGATTAAATTTTGCTTACTGAAACCAAGCAAAGGCCGTAGGTGTAAACCTTTAGAAAATGACTTCGCCATGGGCATGGAAGCTAAGCCTTTAGGACCAGCACCGCGCAAGGCTTGCAGCAAAAACGTCTCTGCTTGATCGTCTTTATGCTGAGCAGTCAGGAGAGCATCACCCTCGTCGATAAAGTCAGCCAATAATAAGTAGCGTGATTCCCGCGCTTTTTCCTCAAGACTATCTCCTTGCTCAAGCCGTACCTCGGCACTTAAGGAGATAATGTTAATCCCCAACTTTTCACAAACCGAAAGACAGTGGTCTGACCATTGCTGCGATTCGGCTTGCAGTCCGTGATCGATATAGATGGCGTTGAGTTGGCTTGATTGCAGTTCTGGCGCAAGCTGCGCCATGGCGTGCAACAAAACTGAAGAATCCACACCACCGCTAAAAGCGACCCAATAGCGCCGAACATTGGGATAGTGCTGCAGTATGGGTAAAAGTAACTGCGGCGAAAAATCAGGCATTACCGCTGTTTACCACGATGTCTTATTCGCCATTAGCTTTTTTGCCGCTAAGCTTCTTTGAAGGTACCAACCTTCATTAATCTCTCATGACGCTGCGATAATAAGGTATCCGTATCCAACGCATCCAGCACGGCCAAGTTTGATAACAAAGCCTTCTTAATATCTGCAGCCGTTGATTCAGGATTACGGTGCACACCACCTAAAGGCTCCGGAATAATCCCATCAATCAACTCAAGCTCTTTTAATCGCTGCGCAGTAATACCCAAAGCTTCCGCAGCATCGGATGCCTTTTCAGCGCTCTTCCATAAAATCGACGCACACCCTTCCGGTGAGATCACAGAATAAATACTGTACTCAAGCATTAGCACACGATCGCCTACCCCTACCGCCAACGCTCCACCGGAGCCACCCTCACCAATGACGGTACAAATAATCGGTGTCTTCAAACCCGACATTTCAAATAAGTTGCGCGCGATCGCTTCACTCTGACCACGTTCTTCTGCACCGACACCTGGATAGGCGCCTGGAGTATCGATAAAGGTCAGGACAGGCAAATTAAACCGCTCAGCCATTTTCATTAAACGCAACGCCTTACGGTAGCCTTCTGGTCTTGGCATGCCAAAGTTACGGCGTATTTTTTCTTTGGTATCACGGCCTTTTTGATGACCAATAATCATCACTGGCCGCCCATCCAGGCGCGCTGGCCCACCGACGATTGCAGGATCTTCGGCAAAAGCCCGATCACCACAAAGCTCTTGAAAGTCAGTGAAAATACTTTTTGCGTAATCCAGCGTATACGCACGTTGAGGATGGCGTGCTAACTGCGATACCTGCCAAGCAGTTAATGAGGAAAATATCGACTCAGTGAGTTTTTGACTTTTCTCTTCAAGCTTAGCAAGCTCAGCACCAATATTAATTTCATCATCGCTACCTGCGACATGGCGAAGCTCGCTGATCTTCTCTTCTAATTCAGCAATCGGACGTTCAAATTCCAAAAAATTCATTTTCATGTTTCGGTTATGTCGCTTTATGATTCTATATTCAGATAGGGCAATATACTTATTGTCCCACATTTCTCGCTAAACCTTCACAAAGTACCACTAATAAACCACATGCACATTTTCTGGCGCGGTCAGCTTACCCAGTCTCGTCAGCAATTCTTGACTTGGACGGACCTTCCAACTCTCTGGCAGAGGAATATTAACCCTGCCCTGCTCAGATTGGTAATTAAGCAATATTGTACATTTACCTTGCCTGTATGGCATTAAGGTCGCCGCCAGCTTGGTGACAAAATCACTATCATTCTTCTGCACATCCACACGAATCGCTTTAGCAAAAGACTCGCGAGCCTGTTCAATACCCCAAACACGATCAGCACTCATCTTATAACCGCCAGTGTAATCGTCAATACTGATGATACCTTCAACAACGACGATATTATCTTTCATTAAGGCTTCACGGTATTGTCTAAATGCTTCAGAAAACACAGCCACCTCTAAGCGACCGGTATTATCATCAAGCGTAATAAAGGCAATACGGTCACCACGGCGACTATTCATTGTCCGTATCGCGGTAATCAACCCCGCGATCACGACACCTTGCTCACCGGTCACATTCAATTCGGCAATCGTTGCCGTCGTGAATCGCTCTAGCTCTTTGCGAAAACGCGAAACAGGGTGACCGCTTAAATAAAGCCCTAGTGCCGTCAACTCACTTTTTAGGCGTACTTCTTCGTCCCATTCTTCTATCGACTTATCGACAAGAACATCTGTAACAACAGGGGCACTGCCACCACCACCGAATAAATCACCCATGCCCGTTGCCAAATCACTCGCGTGCTTATCCGCTACCGACAATGCATTGGGTAAATTAGCGAGCAACAATGCGCGATTTTCATGAAAACAATCTAATGCGCCGGCACGTATCATCGCTTCATAAACACGCTTGTTCATTTTTCTTGAGTCAACGCGACAGACTAAATCACCAAAGTCTTTATATTTTCCACCCTGCTCGCGCTCTTCAACAATACTTTGCACAGCACCTTCGCCGACGCCTTTAAGCGCACCCAAACCGTAGCAAACACTCTTATCATTCGCCGCTCTAAATGCGTAGCGACTACTATTGACATCAGGCGGTAGTATTTCCAGCTTCATTGCTCTACATTCATCGATAAGCGTTACAACCTTATCGGTGTTATCCATATCTGCAGACAATACGGCTGCCATAAACTCAGCAGGGTAATGGGCTTTTATATACGCGGTCTGGTAGGCGATCAGTGCATAAGCAACCGAATGGGATTTATTAAAACCATAACCTGCAAATTTTTCAATAAGATCGAATATGTGTGTCGCAAGATCACGGTCACACCCATTCTTTTCAGCGCCATCAACAAAGAAACCACGTTGCTTGGCCATTTCTTCTGGTTTTTTCTTGCCCATCGCGCGACGTAATAAATCGGCACCACCCAGGGTATAACCTGACAGAATTTGAGCAGCCTGCATGACTTGCTCTTGATAAAGAATGACACCATAAGTCGCTTTTAATACTGGCTCGAGTGACGGATGCATATAGTCAGCTTGCTGACGCCCATGCTTTCGATCAATAAAGTCATCAACCATCCCAGATTGCAATGGGCCCGGTCGAAACAACGCCACCAACGCGACAACCTCATCAAAACAATCTGGCTGCAAACGCTTAATCAGATCTTTCATTCCACGCGACTCAAGCTGAAAAACCGCCGTGGTAGAACAGGCCTTTAACAGGTCAAAAGTTTTCACATCATCAAGGGGAATGGAATCTAGCTCTATGATATCTTCATCATTCGCCGCGCGTTTTTCGTTCACCGCAATCAGCGCACGATCAATGATTGTCAGTGTTCGCAAACCTAAGAAATCGAACTTAACTAAACCAACCGCTTCAACGTCATCCTTATCAAACTGCGTAACGCTATTTTTACCGCCAGGCTCACAATACATGGGGGCGAAATTAGTTAAGGCAGAAGGCGCAATAACAACACCACCGGCATGCTTGCCCGCATTACGCACAATACCTTCTAGCGACATGGCAAGATCCATCAAGGCCGTCACTTCTTCTTCATCGTCATAACGCTGCTTGAGTGTTTCTTCTTGCTCCATGGCTTTTTCTAGCGTGATGCCAATTTCAAACGGAATTAATTTGGCAATCTGATCAACAAAACCATAAGGGTGGCCCAACACGCGGCCGACATCTCGCACCACCGCTTTAGCCGCCATACTGCCATAGGTAATAATCTGTGATACCTGATCTTGGCCGTAACGGTCCGCGACATACTCAATAACGCGATCACGGCCTTCGATACAGAAATCGATATCAAAGTCAGGGAGAGACACCCGTTCAGGATTAAGGAAACGCTCAAACAGTAATTTATACTGAATCGGATCAAGATCAGTAATACCAAGAGACCAGGCGACCAATGACCCGGCACCCGAACCACGCCCTGGACCAACGGGTATGGATTGCGACTTGGACCAACGAATAAAATCGGCAACGATAAGAAAATAGCCTGGGAAACCCATCTCGACAATCACACCAAGTTCAAGCTCTAAACGGTCTTGATAGATTTGGGTATCTTCGATTTCTCGGCCAAGTTCACGTGCACGCGCCAAACGTGCATCAAGCCCCTTTTGCGACTCTTGCGCCAAGAAACCATTAGCATCCATCCCTTCAGGCACAGGGAAATCAGGCAACGCCGTTTCACCAAGAACCAATATCAAATTACAACGCTTTGCTATCTCTACCGTGTTGTTTATCGCCTCAGGAATATCGCTAAACAAGTCAGCCATTTCAGCGGGACTACGCAAATATTGTTGATCAGAATAATTACGTTTACGACGCGTATCAGCAAGTGTGCGGCCTTCGTGAATACACACTCGTGCTTCATGCGCATCAAAATCACTGCTATGAATAAAGCGCACATCGTTAGTCGCAACGACTGGTGTCACAGTCTCTGTCGCTAACTCAACCACAGCATGGATATAATCTTCTTCTCGACTGCGACCGGTGCGTTGTAATTCAATATAAAATCGGTTAGGAAATACCGAGCGCCAATGCAATAATAATTCTTTTGCAAGAGCCACTTTCCCATCCAGTAACGCTCGGCCAATTTCACCGTCACCCGCACCAGACAACGCAATCAAGCCATCGCTAGCCTCTTCTATCCATTCACGTTTAACCGTCGCGACACCCTGAACCTGGCCTTCAACATAGCTGCGCGAAATCAGCCGGCTCAAATTGAGATAACCCTCATTGTTTTGACAAAGCAAAGTCATGCGAACCAGCTCAGCTTGAGCATCGTCAGTTTGCACAAGCACATCAACACCAATTAATGGCTTAATGCCTGCGCCAATTGCCGCGCGATAAAATTTGACTAAGGCAAACAAATTGGCTTGATCGGTCAGCGCTACGGCGGGCATTTTGTGATTGGCAACCGCCGCCGCAAGAGGTTTCACACGGACAATGCCATCAACTAGCGAGTATTCACTGTGGACGCGAAGATGGACAAAACTCATAGTAGTAGACTAATCGGTTAAAAAACGCGCCACCGGCGCGTAAGATTTACGATGGATCTCAGTAATACCATAATTCTCAAGCGCTGCGCGATGCAGTGCCGTTGGGTAGCCCTTATGCGCAGCAAATCCATAGTCAGGGTACTGCTGATGATATTCCACCATAATACGATCTCTCTCAACTTTTGCTAAAATCGATGCCGCTGCAATCGCGACATCTTTCTGATCGCCTTTGATTATACCGCTAACGGGCATACTCAAGCGTGGGCAATGCGGTCCATCGACACGCACCTCATCTGGCCTAATTGCCAAGCCTTCGACCGCTCGAGTCATCGCTAATAGAGACGCCTGCAAGATATTAATTTCATCAATTTCTTCAACACTCGCCTCAGTTATCGCGTAAGCCAATGCATATTCTCGTATCAATGGCGCCAAGCGCTCGCGCTGCTTTGCTGTCAGCTTTTTTGAGTCGTTAAGGCCTTCTATAGGGTGACTAGGGTCGAGAATCACTGCTGCAGCGACCACTGGCCCTGCCAACGGCCCACGACCCGCCTCGTCAACACCCGCGTAACGCACTTTATCTATTGAGTTCATGCCTTACGTTGTTCGCATAAGGAAAAATGATCTATCACTGCTGCCGCTGCCGTTCGGCTCGCATCGCAGCGTAGTTGCTGATGAATGCGAGAAAATTCCTCAATCTGTTCTTGCCTAGCATGCTGATCATTAAATAACTTAACCACCTCAGGCGCCATCAGTTTCGCTTGTAAGTCAACTTGAATAAACTCAGGCACACGTGGCTGCCTAGCCAAAAGGTTTGGCAAAGAGAAATGTTTTAAGCTAATCATGCGACGAACGATTGCGTAAGTCATTTTGGCAATACGATAACCTACGACCATTGGCCTCTTAAGTAAAGTTGCCTCCAATGTCGCCGTACCACTGGCAAGCAAGACTACATCTGCAGCAGCCATAGCTACCCTGGCATCACCAATCATTACTTTGACTGGCAATTCAGGAGCATATTGTTCGAATAACGATTTAATAAGTTCTGCTTGTTCTGGTTTAACCAATGGGCACACACAGTGTAAATTTTCAACCGATTCGCTAGTCATTTTTGCCGTCAAAATAAATTGCTCAGCGAGAAAGCCTATTTCGCTATCACGACTACCAGGCAAAACGGCCAACACGGGCACGTCGCCCTGCAATCCTAACTGTAGTCTTGCCTCCGACTGATCGTTGTCCAATGGAATTTCATCAGCCAGCGGGTGCCCGCTAAAATATGCTGCAATAGCATTCTCATCATAAATGCTTTTTTCAAATGGCAACAACGTTAAGACCAAGTCTACTGCACGTTTAATTTGCTTAATGCGTCCTTTGCGCCACGCCCAAACTGAAGGGCTGACATAGTGACAAGTCGGGATACCTATTTTATGCAAACGCTCTTCAAGACCAAGATTGAAATCTGGCGCATCGATACCAATAAATAGGTCAGGCGGGGAATCTGTCCAGCGCTCAATTAAATCGCCACGCATCGTTCTCAATTCGCGGTAACGACCAAGAACTTCAACAATACCCATAACGGCCAGACGGTCCGATTCATACAATACTTTACAGCCTGCTGCCTGCATCAAAGGTCCAGCAACGCCTTCAAACTCAATATCGGCACATTGATCTATCAATGCCTTCATTAAGCGAGCGCCAAGCAAATCACCCGATGCCTCCCCTACCACTATAGCAACGCGTACCGACATCAGTCGGTATCGCTGTTTGCAAATAAAAATAACGGAAAACTAACGAATGATGCCACGCTGACTCTTAGCAATAAAATCCAGCATAGGTGCAAGCTCAGGAGTCTCTTGAGACATTTCAGCAATTTTTTCACTTGCCTCACTTAGCATCATGTTAGAGCGGTAAAGCAGCTTATACGCTTTTTTAATTGCCGAAACTGATTCAGAACTGAAGTTGTTACGCCGTAGACCCTCTGCGTTAATGCCGAATGGTTTAGCCATTTGCCCTGCCACCGTAACATAAGGCGGTATATCCTTATTTACATGCGCACCGAAACCGGTAAAGCAATAGGCACCAAGCGAACAAAATTGATAGATCAAACTATAACCACCCGTTATCACATGATCCTCAATCGTGACATGACCAGCCAGGCTGGTTGCATTGGCCATGACTATGTTATTACCAAGCATGCAATCGTGGGCGATGTGTACATAGGCCATGATCCAATTGTTATTACCGACCTTAGTCAACCCAGTATCTTGGGCGGTTCCACGATTAATAGTAACGTATTCGCGAATAACATTACCGTCGCCAATTTCTAATCGCGTAGGCTCACCATTGTATTTTTTATCTTGTGGCATTTCGCCAATCGAAGCGAATTGAAATATCTTGTTATTTTTACCAATATGGGTGGGGCCGTTAATAACGACATGTGGCCCAATCCATGTACCGCTATCTATCGCAACATCAGCACCAATAATACTGTAAGGACCAATCTCAACATCCCTTGCGATAGATGCTGACCCATCAATAATAGCGGTGCTATGTATCACGATTTACCTGCGCACATGATCTCAGCACTGCATACTATCTTGTCCTTAACAGTAGCTTGCGCTTTAAATTTCCATATATTACGCACTGACTTATGCACCGCCACATCTATAATCAACTGATCACCCGGTACAACAGGCTGCTTAAAGCGTGCCTTATCAATGCCTGCGAGATAATAAATATTGTCTTCACCAGGCTTCGTCTCTGTCGTCAAAAAGGTCAAGATGCCTGCAGCCTGAGCCATCGCCTCAACAATCAGCACACCCGGCATAACAGGCATAACAGGAAAATGGCCCTGAAAGAATGGTTCATTAATCGTGACGTTTTTTATCGCCTGCAAGGACTCACCAACAGTGTAATCGAGCACTCGGTCGATCAATAAAAAAGGATAACGATGAGGTAGATAATCAAGAATAGTTTGAATATCCATAGTATTGAGTTCTTGTTTAGACATGAGTATGTTCTTACCTGACATTAAAATGTTATATCGCTTTGGCGAGCGTGAACGCTACTTACCCAAACCCCTTAGTCGACGCATGAAATTCGGTAGACGCCTAAGTCCTGCCACCTGACGTTGCCAACTAGATTGTGGCTGTGCTCCCCAACCAGAAGAATAAACTCCTGGCTCTGTTAATGATTTTGTTACCAGTGACATCGCGGTAACTGTCACGCCATCGACTATTTCGAGATGACCAACAATACCCACCGCACCAGCAATCACACAATTTCTACCAATACTCGTGCTTCCTGCGATGGCTGTACACGCAGCAATCGCCGTGTGATCACCAATTTTAACGTTGTGCGCTATCTGTATTAGATTATCTAGCTTAACACCATCACCAATCACCGTATCCCCCAGCGCACCGCGATCAATCGTAGTATTCGCGCCGATCTCAACATCGTCACCAATTATTACGCGGCCTAACTGCGGTACTTTTACCCAACCACTCTTTGACGGGGCGATGCCAAAACCATCAGAGCCGATAACGGCACCAGAGTGAATCAAACAACCGCTACCAACTTCGCATTCTTTATATATCGTCACGTTTGCCATGACTCGGCAATTATTACCAATTTTAGCATTACGTCCGATAACACAACCAGGATAAATCGTAGCTTCTCCACCAATTATAGCGCCGCTTTCGATCACACAATGGGCACCAATAGAAGCTGTAGGATCAACGAGTGCGTCACAAGCAATTACTGCCGTAGCGTGCAACCCAGGCTTTGATATCTCTTCGGGATGTAATAAGGTCGCAATACGCGCGAAAGCAAGATAGGGATCGGCACATACGATTGCATGCGCTGAGCAATGCTCACTATCTTGCTGAGATAAAACTATTGCCGTGGCGTTGGAAGATACTAAAAACTTTTTATAATGAGAGTTAGCAAGAAAACTGACATCACCCTGCTTTGCAGACTGCAATGTTGCCACACCTGTAACGATACAGTCGTGGCCGCTGCTAAGGTTTGCTCCAACGTGCTCAGCAAGATCAGCGAGTGTATAGGTCACAACCCATTCCTTATAAAACCTTTATAGTGAGACCTTTGCACGATGTAGATTTTTCGTTAGGGCAAGGAAAAAATCGTCGAAAAAGCGCAGTTTACATGAGTAAATGAGCATTTTGAGACTATTTTTAACACCGCCATAGCGGAAAAGATGCTTCGT
>NVRQ02000100.1 GCA_002400905.2 Gammaproteobacteria bacterium
CTGTTCGAAGGAACGCAGACTAAAACCGGATTTTTTCACCGCCTTCTCTATCTGGGATTTTTCAAGAACCTTACCGTCTTCCATTCTAACTACAATATGTCCTCGTTTAATATCGGTTTCCATTGATTCCACGCCATCGATTTTTTGCAATTGTTTCTCTACCCCGTAGACACAAAACGGGCAAGACATGCCGTTCATCCCGATGTTATAGGTTCGCCCTTCTGCCCATGCGGCAGGCGCCATCATCAACAATAAAAAAAGTAGTGAGTCAATGCGCAACATATTTCATCTCCGTAAAAGTCAATTTCAGGCGTCGGGCCAGCGAGTCCTAGATATTTCAAGGGTGCTTCTCAATAACAAAATTTCATGGTCATTAATTCATTACTGTCCCGTTAACTTTTTCCCGTCATTCCGGCGCAGGCCGGAATCCAGAATGTCGTTGAAACCACTGGATTCCGGCCTACGCAGGGATGACAGAGGAGTATTATTGATTTTCATGTCTCTAGTACCTCAAAACAATCTAATCGCTAAGCATTTCGCCCGTTGAACAGCAATATATTTCAAGTTAACGGGACAGCACTGATATAAACTAATAAAAGCTAGCCTTCCATAAACAACTGCTCAATAGTTCTCATCGGCAGGAACATACGCATATGGCTGTTATGTATATCCAGTGGCTGAAACCCGTACTGCTTGTAAAAACCCTGCACGGTTTCATCCAAAGCATCAACGACAACGGCATAAGATGGCAGGTGAAGATTGATTTCATAAGCATGGCGCAATGCGCGAATGAGGCAGATTTTACCAAGCCCCTGCCCTTGCGCGCCTTTATGCACGGCAAGCTGGGCCACCAACATGACCGGAATCGGATAATGCGGCAATTTCTTTGCCAGCGATGCCGGTAAGGTTTCGCGTTCTATTTCGGTATGGGACAAGGTATAGAAAGCGCAAATCTGGGCATGATCATCACGCGCCGGGAGCACCATAGTCTTGCTAATACCAGCGGCGCGATGGCGCATAGCAAACTGTGAGAGGAAAGTATTGAGCTGCTGTATACCGCAATCGAAGGATTTGCGGTCATGAGCTGATTTGTCTAACTCAATAAAGGCTTGCCCCGGCTTCACTGCATATTCTGTTTTTGAGAAAAATCCCGTGCATCGCGCAGTTTTTCATTTGGCGCATCGGCTGCATTACACGCATCAATAAAGCGATCAAAAACATCGTCTTTGACCGTAATGGCTTCATGTTCCGCAATCACCTTACGCGCATCTTGTTCGATCAAGCGCGTAACATATTCCGTTAAGCTGTTGATGCCTTTAAGCGCCGCCGCTTTTTCAGCATCAGCTTTGATCTTTTCATCGATTCTCATATCGAGCCGTGATGTAGCCATAATAATGCGCCTTGATTTAGATTTTTAACCTTTTACCATCATAGCCGCGTTATTGACCATTGTACAGCACTTTTCCGTACGCTATAAATGAATGGGGTTTATCAGAAACGATAAAATATTTGCTACGAGAAAATATTTTTGCTCTAAGTAAATGTTTATGTATAACTCAAACTTGGCTGGATGTAACCATCCGGTATGTTCTTTACAAGATGATATTTCTTAAAACTGATACTCAGAACCGGATTGAATTCACAAAATTCAACCGATGTTTACCAAAGCATCATTCCGGAGCCGCATGTCTGTATCTGTTCCACTCAATACGTAGCTACAAGTCATTAGTAGTCGTAATGGAACTGGTCAACGTCGCCCTTCGGTAACAACAGGGTTCGTGGTATTCGTGTCTTTCAATTCGGTCCAGTTGTATTGGGAACTGGTGCAATAGTGCACCGTTTGCAACCCGATAGAGGTATGTTGACGATTGTGTTGCTATCTCGTGATAGATTTTGCACCCCAAGGGCACGTAGCACTTCCCTGTGCAAAACCGACTCGTTTACGCGACAACTGATTCCTTTTGCACCGACCGCCCTGCGTTCGTGCCGCTACGCCACAACATCGCACGCTCGTCGCTGGCTACGCAGCACGACCTCAATGGCTCTACGGCAACGATAGCTGTTTATTTTCTTCTCCATCACTCGCTATCGCTCACAATTACGAAAAAATAAATCAGCGTTGCCTATCGGCGACTAACCGCCTTCGCTTCGCTCTCCTTGGCGGTCAGCGAATGAATCCGTATAGGTAAACCCTCATAACTCAATATATTGCTAGATAAATGGTTATTTTTATCTACACTATTGTTTTTCTAAGAACATAGCAGCCCTTCATGAAGGAACCGTAATATTACCTTCTAATCCTTAAGCACACCTCGGGAACGCTACCACTAGTTTACGGAGTTTTTCAATATCGCCTACCTCATCTCGGTAAGCCACACTCTCAAACAAGACACTTAAAGCTAACGCAGATTTAGCTAGCTCAGGTTTTTCCGCTGCTATACGTTTGGAAAAACATGCTATCGTTTCTTCAGACCTTCTCTTAATGCCTAAGCCCTCTGCCTTTTTTAGAAAACGCTTAACCAAACGTACTTCAATGGTTAATGGTCGCTTGCGGTTATCTAGATAAAAATAGAAAAATAAACTCAAGCCAACAAGTAATCCTGCAACCACTATCACTACGGCGATGCGCCATGGCTCAGTACCACCAAATAATTTTTCGAGTACGCTTTTTTGTGTGCTACCGTTATAACTTAACACCCAGCGATTCCATACATACCCCGCAGCATCAATACGCTGGCGCAGAGACCTTAACCAAGGCAGCTCATTAAACGCCCCATTACCAACCAGCTGTAAATCTGTTTCGCTAAGCGCCTGCGAAATCCCTTCATTGACTCTTTCTGGCGCCACCGCTGCGGTAGGGTCGATACGTAACCAACCTACGTCTTTTAGCCATACCTCTGTCCAAGCATGCGCATCAGACTGCTCAATAATAAAATAATTTTGCACTGGATTTTTTTTGCCGCCTTGATATCCGGCAACGACACGCGACGGAATGCCCGCGGCGCGCATCATGAATACAAAGCTGCTAGCAAAGTGCTCACAAAATCCTTGTTGAGTGGTGAACAAAAAATCATCAATACTATGACGACCTAACAGCGGCGGCTCCAATGTGTAGTAAAAACTTTGCTTATACTGACTCAAGGCTTGTTGAATAATTTGTTGAGCAGTTAAACCTTGCGCCAACCATTTGGCAACGCGTTGTCTCGTTTTTGGATTCAGCGTATCAGGTATCAATAGATTTTCTGTTAAGGCCCTTTCATTAAGACTGTTTTTTGGTCCATGACTCTCCCCCACCACAGACTTGACGGTATATTGAACTTGTTTAAAAATAGGTTTTTTGCTCGTAATAAACACTCTTTCATCGAGATTCGTCTCACCACCTAGAAAATTGACGTGGACAGGCTCAGCAAGCGAAAACAACCAATGCTGGTCGTGCGGTTCCAGAGTAACGGTGTAGCGATAATTATTTTTTGATAACGCATCACTAGAGGCTACATCAGATGACAGCGGCCTCAATAAAGGTTGTGAATTAGGTCCGCGCGGATAGACACGCCAACTACGACCATCAAAGTAATCTAAGACCAGACCACGCCAATACATGGCATTGGCTGCTGGCACATCTCCATCAAATTCAACCCGAAATGCTGTACCTGACGACTTAACTAACTTTCCTACGTCGCCGGGTGACATCGTGTCGCTAAAACCCGTTTTAGCAGAACTACCCAGAGCGGGTAATGACCATAAGGGCTCTATTCTCGGCATAACGATAAAAAATAAAATCATAAGTGGCGTTGCGTGCAACAAAATGACGAAACCACCTTTTAGCTTAGTGACAATCTTTTCTGGTCTGTCGAGATAGAGTACCTTCCACGCCGTGACCAGCACGATGCATGAAATAAATCCATACAAAGCCGCGACCATTGTTTGCGAAAATAGAAACTGCGTTCCAACCGCAAAGAATCCTAGAAAGACTAATAGCAAACCATCTCTTTTGGTTCTAAATTCGACTAGTTTCAATACATAGGCGCAAAAGAACATCCCTATCAAGGTATTAATGTCGATGCGAAAAGAAAAAGATAGCAACAACCCTGTCACCACCACGCCAGCAACCATTGCCTTGATCAAGGTTGATGGAAACGACAATTGTCCGCGATAAATTTGTACCCGCCATAAAATGGCGATTAACCATACTGCCCATAACCACTCGGGCAATTGTAACAATATGGGGAATACTGCCAATCCTTGCGCGAGCAATATCCATATCAAGTTTTCATGACGTATCCATTTTTTATCATGAAGAGAATATTGCATAGGGGTTAATTTATCGCCTTTGGCAACAACGCCAATAAACGTAAAACTTTTTCGCGATGCGTGTCACCGCTATCGAGCGCAATATGATGGCCAGGGATATCGACACTAAACGCTAAGTTTTGCTGAGAGTAACTCAAGGTTAAATAACATAAGGCGCTTATTCTTTCCTCCATTGATAAGTGACGAAATGATTCCCAACTTAGTGTTCGCTCACTACTGATGCCTTGTTGATATTCTTTGCTATACAAGCCTTTCTCTCTAGCAAAGTGCTTCCACGCTATATGCTTTAGCGAATCACCAGCTTGATAAATGCGTAACCCGGAAAAATCATCTCCGCGGACTCGGTTTTCAAGTCGCTCACCTTCTTCGTCATCACCGATTTGCGAAACTGGCTCTTCAACATTTTTTGGTTTTGGGTAGACAAGCGCCTGCACGTCAAAATTTAACCAACTCCAGCAACGCATCAACCCTAGCGGAAATACAGTCTCGATCAATAATCGACCTGGCTTATGCATACCACGCTGAGTGACTGTTATACCCACCAGGTTTAACGCTTGGTTATTGCTCACACTTTCAGCATCGACCCACCCACCTTTTTGCCAACGCAGCTGTAGTGCTGGATTTCCTTTTTTATTACTGCTCACTAAACGCACGGGGAAAAGGGCTTCTTCACCGGCATAGACGGGTTTAGCATTATTAGCCGTTACGGTGACGCCGGAAAGATTGGCATGTGTATGGTGCATCGCAACAATAAACAAGCTGCTGAGCAAATAACACAGTGCTAATATGAGGTTGTTTTGATAATTACTGCCTAACACCCACAGCACAACAAGCAAAACGATAAAAACCCAGCCTAGGCTTGTAGGGAGAATATAAAGATTTTTTAGATTAAGCTTATAACTATCTGATAGCGGTATTTTACGATCAAGCCAACGAAAGAATCGCTGTTGCCACCATGCCTCTAATAATGAAAAAAACCGGCCACCACCGGCTTGGCCACTTAACATTGATTATGCCGTTTCGCCCAATACATCAACTGTCTTGAGCAAATAATCAAACATCGCACCATGATCTGCGGAACCGTATTCGACACTACGAATACGATGCCCCACTACAGCAGGCATCACCGCTTGAATATCATCGGGCACAACGTAATCACGCTGATGAATCAACGCCCATGCTTTTGCACCGCGCAACCACGCTAATGCTCCACGCGGCGATAAACCGTGGGTGAATTTATCCTCTGCGCGCGTCGCATGAACAAGTCGTTGTAAATAACTCAGCAACTGATCTGTCGCACGCACATCATTGACTGCATCTTGCAATCTCGACAATACAGGCAAGCTGACCATAGGTTTGATAGTTTTAATAATCGCTCGTGGATCAACGCCTTTATAAAGCGCCATCTCAGAAGACTCATCCGGATAACCTAAACTGATGCGCATCAAAAAACGATCTAATTGCGACTCGGGCAAGGGAAACGTACCTGACTGCGTTGACGGGTTTTGTGTCGCAATGACAAAAAAAGGCACGGGTAATTGTCGCGTCTCACCTTCTATCGTGACTTGATTCTCTTCCATTGCCTCAAGCAACGCACTTTGTGTTTTTGGTGTGCTGCGATTTATCTCATCAGCGAGCAATACCTGGGTAAATACCGGGCCCGCATGAAATTGAAAGGCTGAGCTATTACGATCAAAGACTGAGACACCTAAGATATCAGCAGGTAAAAGATCGCTAGTAAATTGCACCCTATCGTAATCCAGGCCTAAGGTCGCCGCCAAACAATGGGCCAATGTGGTTTTACCCATCCCGGGCAAATCTTCTATTAACAAATGGCCCCGCGCTAAAAGACAGGCAAGCGACAATTTCACTTGATGTTCTTTGCCTAATAACACCTGCCCTACTTGATCGATAATACGCTTAACAACGAGATCCATATTCAGCCTTTGATAAACAGTAATACTGTCAATATTTAGCGGCTGCTATGCCAGTAGCTTTGATCGTAAAGGGGATTCTCTCCAGAGCCAACAATAATACTGGGATAGCGACTCTCTGGTCATAGCCAATCAATCAGCGCGATACTAAAGGAGTATGGGCCAATTTTCGTCGAGATAGCTCACATTTGCAGCACAGTCACGACTCTTTTCGCCTGTATATGAGTAAAGAGTGATTCTGATACGCGCGCGCGTGACCGAGTAAACCCGCGTAATGCGAACTTTGCTGAAGTAAAGGCTGAAAATTTTTCGCCACCGCAAAGATTTACCGTTGCTCCTGAAATTAAAAATGCACCACTGCCAGCACGTGCCATCGACTGCAGTACGGTCTGCGCAAGCACAATCTGAATAGATCCCTTGCCTTCCATGTCTCTTCGTCGTCTTCAAATCAAGTTGCGGCAAAAGGATTAATGACCCGCTGGGCTGTGTTATGCACAACAGTCTAATGGCCCGTACTCTGCGATAAGTGCCTGCATTTCATTCTGCGCACACTTTCGCTGGCCGCCAAGGAGAGTGAAGCGAAGGAATATTACTGCTATTTTTGTAACATACTTTGCGCGACATTAACCAATGTGTCATCGTCAAATGATAGCGGAATATCTTTACCACGCTGCACTGCCGGGCGCGATAACATCGTTTGATGCCAACGCATAAGGTTATCTAAACCATCAACATTGATGTCAGCCCATTCATACCAACTGACCCAGCCCCAATGCGCAATATCTGCAATCGAGTAGTCATCGCAAATATATTCTCGGCCTTCGAGCTGCCGATCTAATACTTCATATAATCGTCGTGTTTCATTTTGATAACGCTCGATGACTACAGGGATTTTTTCTGGGAAGTAGCGATAAAAAACATTGGCCTGACCTTGCATGGGCCCGATACCGCCCATCTGAAACATTAGCCATTGAATCACTTCATAGCGTGCCTTGCTTTCTTTAGGTAATAAACGGCCTGTCTTTTCTGCCAAATAAAGCAAAATTGCGCCAGACTCAAACACAGGGAAATCGTCGTTTTCTCTATCGACAATCGCTGGGATACGGCCGTTAGGATTGATCTTCAAGTAACTCAGTTTTTTCTGGTCTCTATCTGATAAATTTAGGTGATGAACTTCGTAAGGTAAAGACAGCTCTTCCAGGGCGATAGAGACTTTTATTCCATTTGGCGTTGCTGCAGTATATAAATCAATCATCTCTCTATCACCGTTAATTTAGTTAGGTTCAACTGGAAAATAACAAATAGCAAATTATTACTATTACGCTGGCTTAGGTAAATCGTGGTCTAAATGATCAGTCTTAATATAAACCATACAACCTTCTGCGCTGGCAGGGGTATGACTGCCACCTATTGGCATGCGCACCCAAGTCCTTTTTTCATAACGCCCATGCTCATCTGAGAAACTCCCTGATAGCACAAAAAATTCTGCACCCCCTGCATAAATTCTCTGCTCATTTGCTGCAAAACCGGCTAACCATTTAACCACGCTGACTTTCTCATACTTTGTTTCATGCAACGATAATAGCGACTCGTCTTCTTGACCTGCTTGCCAGCCCTCTTCTAGGTTCATATCTATACGAACATAGTCTTGATCATCTGGTGCCATTTGCCATAGTTTCACAAATATCTGGCAACCCGGTTCGCTTCCAGGTTTATGGCGAGACCCAACCGGATTTCTGACATAGGTTCCGGTTTTAAAGTCACCCATCTCATCCGAAAACATGCCTTCTAGAACAATAAACTCTTCACCACCCGTGTGCACATGTGGTGAAAAAGAACTGCCTGGCGCATACCGCACAATTGAAGTAACACGAGCGACCTCTTCGCCGTCACGCTCCAACATTTTTCGGTCTACGCCAGCCAACGGCGATGCGACCCAATCAATGAGGCTGCTGTTCACTTCAGCACGCACTGCAAGATCATCGTTAATTTTCATATCGAGAACTTTCACCTAATCGATTGGGTTAATCTACTTACGCTTTGGCGCTATCTCGTGCAGAGACATCATCGTGCCAACGCTTAACGTTTGGATAGTCGTCAACTGAAACAATTTCAGCGAATACCGCGAAATCAATAGCACATAGTGCTGTAATATCAGCAATAGAGAAATCGTCTCCAACGATGAACTTTTTATCTGCAAGTTCTGCATCTAAGGTTTTCACGGTAGCAATCGTACGCTCGTGGTTTTTCATGCCCCAATCTTTGTTCTGATACAGCTCTAACTCACCTAAACCAGGTGTTGCATGGTGAAAATAGGCGACGGATGCATCCATTAAACCTTCTTCAACACGACGCTGCCACATTGAGACGTTGGCTTGCTCAGCAGGCGTGCCGCCCATTAGCGCTGGCTTAGGATTAGTCGCTTCAAAATAGCGAGATATCGCCACGCAACCGCTGATGTAACTGTCATCATCAAGCCCTAAGCAAGGCACTGTCGCATTGGGGTTTTTAGCTTTGTAAGTATCTGTCCTGTGCTCGCCTTTCAGAACATTGATTTGCTCTATTGGCACTTCAACCCCTTTTTCTGCCAAAAACATGCGGACGCGGCGCGGGTTTGGAAACGGGGCAAAATCGTAAAGTTTCATAACATCTCCTTAGTGATTCACTACCTAACGGTTGGTAGATAATAGTAGGCAAGCCGACGGCTAAAGTCAAACCTTAAAGCTGCCTGACAAGCAATTCAAACTTCAAATTACTGGGAACTCCTTGACTAACACTGGCTACTGATAAGGCCATCCATTTCAAACCAGCATTACCGATGAGTCATGCTACAGTAGTTTTCTTACAAACCAATTACTCTTTTTAGCGCTACAATAGTTTTTTCTACATGACTAAGATCTGACGTCGCTCGACTCATCACTAAAGAACCCTGCAAGGTATCCAGCACTAATGACGCAACAGCTTCTGGGTCGCCATCAAAACTAAAATCACCCGCACTTTTACCTAACGTCAATATATCGAGCAACCATTTTTTATTATCTTGATAAAACAGCGTGATCTCTGCTTGAAGATTCTTCGGTAGCGCCATATACTCACCCGCCAAGGCACCACATAGACATATTTTTTCTTTATTCTTCCCTAAATTTAAATAGGGGGAAAAATAAACATCCAAGATTTGCGTTGCTGACAGTTTATGCTCGCTCAAGATCCCGTCTAACATCGATTCCAATTTTTTTCGGTAGCGATTGACTACCGCCACACCCAGCACTGATTTATTTTGATAGTGATAAAGGATACTGGGTTTTTTAATGCCGACTTTTTCAGCAATGTCATTAAAACTTATTGCACTATAACCACGAGACTGAATAAGCCCTTCGGTCACATCCAATATTCGCTCTGATGTAGATATATTCTCTTTAGTCATTGATTTATTTGATCGCGCTATCTTTACGATAGTATTGGCGGTTCAGCTAATGAATCACACTCAATAGAAGTATTAATCGAGCGACTACAATAGCTCTAGTCCGGCTTTTAGGCAATTTTAAAGTTCTGTGGCTAATAGCTGACGGGCTAAATAACCCCTATAATAATTTCAGTTAGCTAAAACAATGCGCTGCTACTACTGCGGCGGTGGCAGAGGTCAGAATGTCCAAGGTATCATCGTCCATAATATAAGGTGGCATCAAATAAATCAGCCGCCCAAACGGTCTAACCCATACCCCCTTATCAACAAACGCCTGGGTGATCGACTCCATCAATACAGCCTGTTTAAGCTCAACCACACCAATTGCGCCTAACACACGAACATCTTCAACATGACCAACGTCTTTACAGCGCTCTAAACCTTTACGAAGACCACGCTCTATCCGCAGAATATTTTCTTGCCACGGAGAATTAACTAACAGCTTTATACTAGTCAGCGCAGCCGTACAAGCCATTGGGTTGGCCATAAAGGTTGGGCCGTGCATAAATATGCCTGGATTGCCACTATCAATTGTGCTTGCCACATCATCCGTTGCCAAGGTTGCAGCAAGGGTTAAATAGCCACCCGTTAGGGTTTTACCTAAACACATAATGTCAGGTGAGATCCCAGCATGATTGCAGGCAAACAACTTTCCCGTTCGGCCAAAACCTGTGGCAATTTCATCAGCAATTAACAAGACACCAAATTCATCGCACAACGTTCGGGTTTTTTGTAAATATTCTGCAGAATAAAACCACATACCACCTGCTGCTTGCACAATAGGCTCTAAGATCAATGCCGCTATATCATCATTCTTGTCAAAGATGTCTCGTAGAAGTTGCAACGCCTGATCAGCACAGGGTTCACCAAAATGACACTCTGGTTGTGGAACAAATAAATTTTTTTGCAGCGCATGCTTAAAAAGCGTATGCATCCCTGTCTCGGGGTCCGATACTGACATGGCGCCTATGGTGTCACCGTGATAACCGCGACGCAGACTAACAAAGCGTTGTCGCTGCGACTGCCCTTTCGCATACCAATATTGAATTGCCATTTTCATAGCAACATCCACTGCTACCGAACCCGAGTCAGAATAAAATACCTTCTGCAATGGCTCAGGGGTGAGGTCAACTAGTAGCTTAGTTAATTCAATAGCTGGCTCGTGGGTAAACCCACCGAACATGATATGAGACATTTTATCGAGCTGTGTTATTAGCGCTGCATTCATTGCAGGATGGTTGTACCCGTGTATTGCGCACCACCACGACGACATACCATCGATAAGCTCGCGGCCATCGCTTAGCTTAATTCTAACTCCCTTAGCAGACTCGACTTGATAAATAGGCAAATCTGAATTCATTGCGCTATACGGGTGCCAAATATGGTTTCTATCAATAGAACTCATTGATGCTGTCATGACTTGACCCGGCTGCGATCTACCCTCAGTACACCCATCGATAAGGCAACACCAAATAGTATTAGCCCTGCGCTCACTACCTGATTGATTGTTACCGTCTCACCGAGGAACAATGCACCCCATAACAATCCAAATATAGGTATTAGATAGGTTACTGACAGCGTTTTGGTCGGACCGACCTGTTGAATTAACTTGAAATAAAGCATAAAAGCCAATGATGTCGATAATATTGCTAAGCCTACAGTTGAAATCACCGCATTCATACTAGGCATATGATCAGGAATAAAAAAGGGTAACAACGGCAATAACAAGCAAGCTGCCGCGAGTTGTGTGCCGCCAACATAGGCTATCGATGTTATCTCGACTAAATGTTTTTTTGTGTAATGTGCCCCTGCAACATAGGAAATCGAAGCGACCAGTGCAGCACACACCATCAATAGTGAGGGGGAATTAATATTGGCCTGCTGCCACGTCATGAGCAAGACAACACCTACAAAGCCAAAAGCGATGCCAAGTAATTGCAACAACGTTAGCTTTTCTTTAACAAAAAAATACGAGAAGACAACACCAACAATCGGCACGATGGCATTCAATATTGAGGCAACGCCTGCGGCGATGCTAGTAGTAATGTAAGCAATCAGCACAAAAGGTAATGCGCTATTCAGCGCGCCTACTATCAATAAGTCTTTCGCTTTCAACCATAAAATGGTTATTTCACTCTTATTCAACAACCAGGGCAACAACACTAACCCCGCTATTAACGCGCGAAACTCAATGAGCCATACCGCGCCAATTTCGGGTGCCGCCACACGCATAAATAAAAAGGACGCACCCCATAGCGCACCTAATATCAGCAATACTACTAGCTGCGAATATTTCACAAGTTCATACGACCCAGAAAAAACAAGAGCTATCAGTGTAAGCCATCACACTTAAATCAGCACGACAATAGTGTGTTCGCGCAGAAAATGTGCCCTAACAAGCTCTAGCCTCGCGTTACCTTACTGGTTTAATGAGAGTGATAAAGCATTATCTCGTGTTGAAGGTACAACGTGGAAGCATCGCCCCTATTTCTATCGCGCCATACGAAAGCCAGGGGAGGCACAAGTGACTCAAGCTTACTTTTCTATTCTCGATGCTAAGCTATGTATAACGCTATCGTCAACAATCTTAAATGGTGACATCACATGGGATGAGTAAACCAATACAATAGTGCCGCAATGAGCTGCTTACACCAAACTACCTCACACTGTAGATAGGCATAATATTCGCCTCTCGACCATTATAGCCATGGTATTCTTAGCGCCTGTAAAAAATTCTTGCCTAGAAAATCATGCAAAAAACTAAAAACATATTAGAAAAATTACTCTTTGTCAGTCGTTGGCTGCTCGTTCCATTTCTAGTGGGTTTGGTCATATCTGCCGTATTACTGATGATCAAATTTATTGAAAAATTATCTCACCTTATCATCGACATTCGCTCCCTCAGCGAAATAGATATCGTGCTCGGTGTGCTCAGCATGGTCGACTTAACTCTTATCGCCAGCCTAATATTTATTATTGTCTTTAGTAGCTATGAAAGCTTTGTGTCGAAGTTCGACTCTATAAACTACGAAGACAAACCAGCATGGATGGGCAAGGTTGATTTTGCAGCACTCAAAATGAAAGTGATTGGCTCTATCGTTGCCATCTCATCGATTGAGCTATTAAAAGTATTTATCAACTTAAAAAACTACGATGAGCAAGAAATCCAATGGAAAGTGATTATCTTTATAGCCTTTGTCATCTCAGGTGTTTTATTTGCCGTCATGGATCGCTTGTCTTCTCGCCAGAATCATAATTAAGTAGATCTTCAATAAAGTGAGACGTTAATTCGCTACGATTGGAATACCCGGCCTTAGCATAGACATTCGTCGCGTGCTGCCTCACTGTTTTTTCTTTAACTGAGCGCGCATTACCAATCTCTACCATAGACATGCCCTTGATTAACATAATGGCAACTTCGCGTTCAGAGCTCGTCAGCCGCCATTGATCAAAGGCCTTTTCAATTTGATGAAATAATTCACCACTAAGACGAGCAACCCGCTCACGCTCGACAGACACTTGCCGACGAAAATAGATGGCTCGTTTAATCTCAAGCCACAGCGCAATCATCATCGCACTAAAGACCAGGGCCTCGATCACAATATGAGCCGATGATTCATAGCCCTTTGCGGCATCGCCAACAATATCATGGACGAAAAAAATACCCGCTGAGATCAAGACTGCTGTGGTGAAATAACCTTTTAGTACCTCACGCTTAGTTTTGTCGTTGTCCGTCATCATTTACTCGTTCTTGATCCTTAACACGCCCGAAAGACAGCATGCGTTTTAATATTGGATGGCCAAGAACAGTATGCAATATAACCGCACCCACATGTAACACTAAAAACAAAGGAATCAGGCTTTCACCCACCTCGTGAATCTCGGCGACAAACTTACCCGCCATCGAAGCCTCGAAATCGCCAATAAAATATAAGGCTGTACCGGTCAGGCCCATCCACAAAAACAGCAATATGCCGAAGGCATGAACCAGCGCGGATATCCCCTGATGCCCATCATGAACGGGCAACTCCAATTTGAAAATCTTCTTTATATCCTCGAGAACCACCGAAAATCGTGCCCGGGTAAACGGAAACCAGGTGGCAAAACGTGATGGCTTAGGGCCGACAATACCAATAGCGGTACGAGACACAACAAATAGTGTCAGCGCCAAGCCAAGATAGGTGTGAGCCAGATAGCCCAATGTTGCTGCTTCGTCTTCTGCAAACTCGCCAGTAAGAAAAGCACTAATACCAAATATGATCAAACCCAAATGGATTGAGCGAATAATTAACGGATAGCGTTGTGAAGCCATGATGTCCTCTCCTTCAGTTTGTCTCAAGACAACAACAGCTTGAAGGCTTGCCAAGTTGAAAACGAGGGATAAATGCCCTGATTCAAGCTATACAGGGCATATGCCCCAAAAAATTAGGGGGGACCAAGGTTTAACCTACAAGAAATTTAACAGAACCAATGAATGTTGATCGCGACAAATACTCTCACCATTTAGGCGATCGTGTCGCTACCTCGTGGTGGCAATACCCGAAAAGTTGGCGAGCGCTTGCCTTATCTTCTCAATCACGCCATCACATTTTTCAATACCATGGCGTAACGCGATATAACTGGGGTCGTTATAACTTAACCAAACGTCTCCCTGCGCATCCTCCCAAACTAAGGCTTTTTGAGGTAGATCTATCGCGGCGGTTTGCTGGCACTGCATCAATAGTGTCCCAATCTTTGGGTTACCAAAAATCACTAATTGAGTAGGACGTAATTTTTTCTTTATTTTCCACGCTGCTTCTGCATGGTTAATGCGCGCAAATACGGTCATTCCTTTTTCTAATAGCACCGCTTCAAGCCGGTCTGCTGTGGATTCGACATCGTATTCGCTTTTTACCGACACAAGACCTGTGCCAACAGAATCTGGCCCGGCATGAACATTTGAAAATATAAAATAGGCCAAAAATAATATTGTCACTCTAACCATTGTCATTCACTCCTAACGCATTACACAAACCATCAAATATTATTATTGAATAAACCGTTTAACTCACTGTAACAACAACGTTATTACCTGAATGTCGTTTTTCACCAATCCGTAAAAGGCTTGGCAATAACAGTAAAGTAAAAACCGTACTAACAGTCATGCCACCGACAATAACGCCAGCCAAACCACGATAAAGCTCACTACCCGCACCTGGCATCAGCAACAATGGCAACATGCCAAAAATACTGGTTAGGGTCGTCATCAGTATTGGCCGCAAACGAAGATGCACGGCATTATTAACCGCATCACGACGTGATAGACCTTCACGCTCAGCAGCGCGAGTCTGATGCACCAATAAAATTGCATTATTAATGACCAGCCCCAGCAAAATAACAAAGCCAATCATGGTCAATAGGTCCATCGATTGGTGAATGTATAAATTCATAATTGCCAATGCGCTGACACCGCCAACAGTCGCCAGAGGAATGACTAACAACACCAGCAAACTATCTTTAAATGATTTAAACAAGGCGCTCATCAATAAATACAAAATAACGATAGCAAGGCTGAAAGCACCCAGCATTGTTTGCAATGCCGATTCTAATTTGTTGGCGCTACCGCTATAGCTAATGCTCGCATCCAGCGGCAATTGCTCATAGATTGCTGCCTCATATTCATTCTTAAGTTTGCTCAGCGCGGCTTCAAGTGAAACATCTGCTGGCGGCCTAACTTGTAATGTCACTGTGCGACGCCTATCTAAACGTCGTAATTCATTCGGGCCAGCTGTCCGTTGCATATGGACTAGCTCACTCAGCGGCAATACTCCCGCGTTCGGCGTTGCCAGTGGGTAGCTCATTAATTCTTCTGGCACATCCCACGATGTGGCACGTAGAACAATATCCAGCGTTTCTTCACCATCAAAATAGTCCGCAACCAATAGGCCATCGCCAAAAACGCGGACGACTGAACCCATGGTCTCTCGACTCCATCCTGCTTCGGCGATACGTTGCTCGCGAGGCAACAAGCGTAACTCTGGATTATCTAGTGCCAAACCAGGGAAGGGGCGAATTTGTGCGCCAGGAATAAGCTGTGGGATCAAAGTAAATGATTCGCGTGCGGCAGCTAATATAGCCTCGAGATCACGACCTTGTATATTGACGTCGATACTGTGATCTGTCCCTGTGCCAGCAAACAATGAAGCCTGCAATGCAACGCCGATGGTGTCTGGTAGCGTTCTGACAACACCATTAAGTACGGGCAGTAAATCGCGTGTTTTTTCTGGGTCAACAGTGCGCCCACCCAAGAACGCGCCATTATCGGTGATAACGAAAAAATAGTTGTTCATATGCGGCTCTACTTCGCCAGCAATATGCGGTGCTAAAACATCGACTATGGCGCTGCCCATTTCGTTCTCGGCAACATCAATACTTTGCCCAGGTGGCGGATTAATAAACATCAACACTAAATTACGATTACCCGTTGGCAAATAATCAGCCTCAGGTTTGAGCTCGTAGACAACATAGAACGGAATAGTTAACAAACAAATAATCCAAAAAAAGCGTCTTATAGGCCCATTCGTCAACGACATAACAAGATTGGATATGCCGTTCCACCAATGGTGATGAGGGTCTTTCATTTGACCTGAATGCAACCAGTTCACGGCAGCGGTCGGCAATACAAGCAGTGCAATAATGAGGGAAAAAATAACTGCTATAGCAATAGTCAGCGCCAAATCAGCAAATAATTGACCTGCCTCGTTTTCGAGAAAGACGATCGGTAAAAAAATAGCAACAGTCGTAGCCGTTGATGCCAACAGTGCCCCCCACACCTGCAAAGTACCGCGCTTAGCCGCTGTGAGTGCATCCATACCTTGCTCGCGTAAGCGAACAATATTTTCCAACACGACAATCGCTGCATCCAGCACCATACCGACCGCGAAAGCAATACCCGCTAACGAGATCACATTAATTGTGCGGCCCGTTAAATCCAACACAATAAAGGTAGCAAAAATCGATGCGGGAATAGCTAAAGCAACAATTAGCGTTGCACGAAAGCGTCGTAAAAACCACCACAGCACCGCAATTGCCAACAACACACCTAATGCTAAATTGCTACCCACCAACGCTAGAGAGCGATCAATATAGATGGTTTCATCATAGACTTGCTCGATAGACAAATTGGCACGCTTAAGCGGACCTTCGGATAAATCGGCAGCGGCCTTTTTTAAGCCGTTCATGACGTTAATAACATTGACGCCCGTCTCACGATACGCGTTGACCGCCATCGCAGGCTGACCGTTTTGAATGACAAAACCAGTACGGTCGACTAGCTTAAGTTCGACGTCGGCAACATCACGCAGCAAGACTGGACTGCCCTCACGCCAATCAATAATTAAGCTTTCAAGATCATCAAGCTGGTAGGCACCATCAAAACGTAGCGTGTAGCTGCGACGACCAACATCAGCCGAACCACCCGATACATCGCTGGCGTCAACCAGCTCCAGTACTTGTGGAAGCTGTATATCGAGCGCTGCGGCACGATACGGATCAAAAGTAATGCGTACCTCGCGCTCACGACCACCGCGCACTTGTGATAGAGCGACACCTGGCACACGTTCAAAACGGCTTTGCACTACCTCTTCAAGGTAATCATTGTAACTGGCAATATCCCTGGTATTGCCATCAATAGGCTTAATAATAAACCAGGCAATGGCGCGACCATTACCACCACCTGTCGATATGATTGGCTCATCGGCGTCAATAGGGTAACTCGGCACGCGGTTCAAGCGATTGATCACTTCAAGTAACGCGCGATCAAGATTAATGCCGGACTCAAAAGTAAGCGTAATGACACCTGAACCATTGCGTGCCTGCGCTAACATCTCTACTGAGCCAGGAACACCACGTAAGGCATCTTCCTGTGGTTCAATAATTTCCGATTCAACTTCCTGCGGTGCAGCAGAACGCCAGTTAGTCGTGACGCTAATTTCCGGACGTTCAACTTCTGGCGTTAATTGAACCGGTAAACGCGCCAAACTGATCGCACCAAATAGGAAGGCTAAGAGCACCGCCACCGTAACGGCGACCGGGTTAGCCAGCGCAAGGCGAAGCAAGCGCATTATTGTATGACCGATTTTCCGGCTGGTTGAACTATTACTTTCTGGCCAGGACGAAGACGCTCACCACCACGTATGACAACACGGTCGCCTGCTGCCAACTCACCGCTAACTTCAATCCACTCGCCATCGGCACTACCAAGCACCACATCAATTGGCTCGGCAATGTCATCGTTATTGATTCGATAGACACGTGTCGAGTTAGAACGCAATACTAAGGCGTCACGCGGCACAACCAACGATTGCTTATCCTCTCCTGTCGGCACGGCAACTCGCACTGATTGTCCTGGTCGCCAATCGGGGTGATGAAAACTTAACCGCAGATCGGCAAGACGAGAAACGATATCCCCCACCGGCACCAGCGAACGCAACGTTGCTAATACCTCACTATTTATTGCCTTTACCCGCAAAGGTGTCTCTGTCGTGATATAAGCCATCGAATCTAATGGGATTCGCGCACGCACTTCTAAATTGCCAATATCAATCAGCTCAACAACAGCATCACCACTCTCTGCCCATTCGCCCGGCTCAAGTAAACGCTGCGCAACCGTGCCGCTAAATGGGGCTTTGATATGGCTACGCTCTACGCGGTCTTTCGACTGAGCAAAACGCGAGCGCGCTGCGGCCAAAGCACCTTGTGTTGCATCACGATCCGATTGCGTTTGCTCTAACTGCGTGCGCGCAGCGTGATTTGTTTTTGCCAGTTGTTGCAGGCGTTCAACCTCACTACTAAAAAAAGTCAACCGAGCCTGCTCACTGGTAATTTGTGCACGTAATTCATCGTATTGCAATGTCACAGCGCTGGCATCGATACGTGCCAAGATGTCACCTTGCTTCACTAACTGCCCGACCTCAGCCACCTCCAACAGTCTTCCCGTCACCTCAGACGCGATATTCGCCTGACTGCGACTATAAACACTACCGAAAAACCAACTGCTTGGCGCAATCGCCTGTTGTTTTGCAATAGCCACCACTACCGGTGCAGGCGGCGGTCCATCGGCGGCAGACACTGGCCCCAATATAAACAGGCAAGTCAGCAAAGACACTTTTGTGTGCAGTAATAATAATTTTGCCACTAAAATTCAAATATCGCTAATACGGTAGACCACTATATAATACCTTGCGGATTGGTTGAACTTGTTTCGAGCCAATTATAAAAGTATAAAAATACGATAACACAAGGGAGCTCTACTTTGGCCGCGATTCGATTGCGTATACCGAAACAAAATCCAGACTATATTGGGTCGGTACCTGACACACAAAAAGCGCTAAAAAAATGGTGCGACAACTTGTCATTGGCCAATGAGCGTGATTCTATTGTTACGCTGCAAACCATGGTCGACCGCATGAATCGCGTACCCATCAAGCCCGAAATTCGCTTTCAGCTGTTAATGCATTTACATCCCGTAGTATGTGAGCTAACCAGCATTGCAAAAAAACCGTATTTAAATACCCGCCTTCCCTTATTATTCAAAACAGCTCAGTCGGCCGAAGAGCAACGCAAGCTGCTTACTGCAATGGCCGATGGCTATAAAATTATCGCCGCAGAACAACTACAATCCAGTCAAACACTCGCAGGCCATGCACACTTAACCGAACATACTTTATATCAAGCGCTGCGTTACCTTAGCTTAATCATACTCGATCACTATTTAATCTACTCCGAACAGCCAACCATTATTTGGGGTGAATTGAATCAGCTTTTTGCCTTAGCCGAATCGAAAAGGCTCCACACACAACCCATCGCAATCACTGACAAACATGCACCCGCGACAATTCTAGACGTGTATCAACGTATTTTATTGCTAGCCCTGACTAATCCATACCATCTCATGCAGGGCGAGGCGGCAAGGCTCTATAAACATCTTACCGTCTGGGCCAGTTACGCACGTTTGCTCAGTGGCCCTTACCAACCCGGTAAAATAGGCAAATTTGTTGTTGATCTGGCTGCTGCTGCGCCACCCAAATACTCTTCTCATGCTTCAAGCCCAAATCCACCGCGTGTTGCAAGGGTAATAGACGTTAGCCGCTTGCTTGATTATTTAGAAAACATCATCTCGCAACAAAGCCTAAGTAAAGCCACCATCGCTGAACGCATTGAGCAAGGTATGTTCCGTCGTGTCACGCGCATTTGGGGGGCACGCTCTGAACGCCTTTCACCGCGCATCGCAAGCGATGTTAATGCAGAGATCGTATTCAGCTTGCGCCACAGTCACCAACTAATGAGTCACAGTGATGAGTTTAACCCTGAAGAAACTGAGGCGACAATACTACGAGGTGACTCAAGTGAAGAGCACAGCAGCACAATGCTTTTAATGCCTACTGAAAATCAAAAATGGGAGCATGAACGGCCACGACATAAAGCAGAGACTGGCCATCAACAACCGCGCGCGTCTAACTTTGATACGGAGACCGATCACCGGGATATCTGGAAAAAGGTCTACTCTACCAGCGCCCAGGCTGAACATTTCATCGATGAAAATACGCCCCAAGAGCGCGCACCAGAATATACTATTTCCTTAGGCAAGCAAGGCACTGAGAGTTCAGGTGGTATCGATCTATCCTGTAACACTGAAAACGGTATCTCGCTGCGAGTCGGTGATGCCGTTGGCTTTCGCACCCCGGTGCCTGGCGCCGACGATACCTGGGAGATTGGCAGCATTACTTGGCTTCGTTTCATCAATGACGGCACTGTTTACCTTGGTATTAAGCGTATTGCGGGTGATGCATTACCCGTCGCCAGCCGTGGCATAGTTGGCGTCGGCGAGGGCAGCGAATATTATCGGTCTCTAATCGTGCCTAAGTTAGACCCTGAAGAAAACCCAACCTCCATTATGACTCCAGCCGCTGTCTACGATGTTGACTCACGTATTTTTATCAATACTGGAGAAAAAATACTTCATGTTAGGCTAACGCAAATGGTCGATACGACTAATTCTTATTCACTCTTTCGCTTTGAACGCCTACATTAACTGATACCAAAGAGGTATCCGCCAATATTAGGGAACCTCTGATTTATTTTGGACGAAGTAGAGGGTGATCTAAAATATTCAGATTCAAGGCGTGAATCGCACGCAATAGCAGGCTATTACGCCCTGAGGCAATGCGGTAGCATTGCTGAAGAAGTACTCTTGGGGTACGAAGATTTGCAACGCAGAAGCCGGCTATTTTAGGCTCAAGATACGCGTTCATGAATAAATCAGAGCTTCCCTAGCCCAACCCTTAACTTTTGACCCAATATGCCGACATGGTTATTATCCATAACAACAGTGAGGATAATGGCATGGCCCAAACACCAGAAATTAAGAAAGATGAGATGTATCGCATGCTACGCGGAGGTGAAATGGAAGAATTTAACCAACGCTTAGCGAGTGGCGAAAAACCAGATTTAACTAACTGTGATTTTCGCAATGTTGACCTGCAAGGAATGGATGCAGGCGAGCTTGCTTTCACCAACAGTTATTTCCGTCAGGCCGACCTACGTGGTGTTGATTTCAGTAAATGTGATATGCATGGCGCCAGCATTCATGGTGCAAAAATCAGCGGCGTATTCTTCCCACCTACTATCGATCCATACGAGATTTTTATGTCATACCAATACGGTATTCGGCTACGTTACAAGTAACAACCCTACCGTTTCGCGCGGTCATCGCTCCATCGTTATCAGGGTTAGCAAACCATCAATTTAGGCAGTACGCGCCGGTTGATAAAATCGATTAAAGGTTGCAACACTGGATAACCTTCAAGCCGGCAAATATAACCAAGCGTTCGCGGCACATCACCAAGATAACCCTCTTTGCCATCACGATGAGATAGGCGCGCAAAAATTCCAGCCGCTTTGAGATGACGCTGCACACCCATTAAATCAAACCAACGCATGAAATTATCACGCTCATTGTTCTTTAGTAAACCGCAAGCCTGCGCACCATCACAGTAATAAGCCAACCATTGTTGTTGCCGTGCTAGCGGCCATTCAATATAACAATCACGCAATAGCGACACCAGGTCATAGCTCATTGGCCCTCTCACTGCATCCTGAAAATCCAATATCCCTGGATTATTGTTAGCACACACCATAAGGTTGCGCGAATGGTAATCACGATGCACCCATGTTTGTGGCTGCGCTAAAGCACTCTCAGCAAGCAACTCAAATATAGAGGTCAGCATGGACTCTTCGCCATCACTTAAATTGAAACCCAGATGCTGCCCCACGAGCCATTGGCGAAACAGTTCCATTTCTGCCATGAATAGCTTTTTGTCGTAAGCAGGTAATGCTAGATTACTTTTGCTACCGCCTTGCTGCAACTGCAATAGCGCATCGATGGCATCGTGATAGAGCTGATCCGCAGACTCGCCATTCAATGACGACAGATAGTTCGTCTCACCCAAATCAGATAACAATAAAAACCCAGCATCAAAATTTTGCTGCTGGATGTGCGGCACGTTAAGTCCCATGTCATACAGCTCCCTAGCAATACGAACAAAAGGCACACAGTCTTCTTTATCAGGCGGGGCATCCATCACTATCGACGTTTCGCCTTCAGCGCGCACGCGAAAATAACGACGAAAACTAGCATCGGCAGATGCTGGCACAATGCGCGAGACGGACAAATTCAAATCGTCGCGCAACCAATTGCTTAGTTCTATAAAACGTGTGTCCACAATAATTATTCGCTAAGTGTCTATTTCAGTAGGTTGATGAGGGGCCTTACCATGAATCATTCGGCTGAAGGCGCTACGCATATCATCAGCAATTAAATAAAAACACGGTAGCACCAATAAGATCAATATAGTTGCGAACAACAAACCAAAGCCAAGACTAACCGCCATCGGCGCCAGGATTTTAGTTTGCCCAGTCGAGAAAAATATTAACGGTGAGACGCCTAAAAAAGTGGTGATACTCGTCAACAAAATTGGACGTGTTCGCACACGACCCGCATCAATAATTGCTTCAATGCGCTCAATGCCGTCAGCGCGTCGTTTTTTAACAAAATCGATCAAGATCAACGAGTCATTGACCACGATACCCGCTAGCGCGAGGAAACCAATCAATGATAAAAACTGCAACTGCAAACCCAAAACAACATGACCAACCACCACACCTATCAAACCAAATGGAATCGCAATAATGACTACAAAGGGATCAAGTAATGATTTGAATAGCGCCGCCAGGATAAAAAATATAATCACCAAAGCAATAATCAAAGCATCGAACATATCCGCGACCGATCGACTCGCATCACGTTTTTCACCAAGATAAAATAACTCAAAGCCAGGTAAACCAGAGCGTGACTCGAATTCTTTATTCAGTAATGCGGTCACTTCTAATGGCGTGGTGACATCCGTATCAACATCAGCCGTTACAGTTGCCAAACGTTGCAAATCACGTCGATTGACCTGGTTAAACCCGCGCCCTATCTCTATATCAGCAACTTGACCGAGAAAAACTGACTTGCCTTCTGGCAACACAATTCTGAGTAGCTGCAAATCTGCTGCTTCGGTACGAACGGACTCCGGATAGATAACACGCACGGGCATACGTTTATCTCCTACCGTCACCTCCGCCACCTCGAGGCCTTGAAAACCAGTACGCACCGCCTCAGCTAATTGCGATTGTGTTAACCCCAACTGTCTGCCGCGCTCATTAAGGCTATATTGATATTCGAGTTTACCCGGCTCGAAATCTTGATTGACATCAGTTACGCCGGGTATTTGCCGTAAATAATCACGCATAGCGACACTCACTGTTCGCAGACCGTCGACCGTCTCCGATGCGACACCCACTTCAATATCTGCACCTGCCGGGCCTGCTTGCGTGCTTACAATTGAGACACGACGAATACCCGACACACTTTCCAATCGTACCCTAATCGCATTAGTCACTTCAGTAGTGGTACGCGAACGGGTTCCACCATTATCAAACTTCAATCTAACAACCGGCCCGACCCAGTTCTCGATAAAGCCTTCGGGTTGACGTTTATTAAGATCGATAATGTATTGAATATAATTATTACCAAATTTGAATACAGAAAAATCAACAAAACTAACGCCAATGTTGGTGAGCATACTGTTAAGTTCTTTGTCTTCGTCCACCACCTCTAAAATAGCTTTTTCAACACGCTTAGCCAGCTCAGTGGTATCTTCCAAACTGTAAGTGTTTGGCGCCTCAACATTGACAAAAAATTGACCGGTATCCAGCTTACCAAACATAATATAAGGCACGCGCGTGACCGCAAAGATAGCGGTCAAAATCAACACCCCCACTGTTGCGATTGTCACGAAGTAGCGATTAAACAAACACCAACGCAATGCAACAACATAACGCTCAAGTAAGACACGCCAACCATCACTGCCACCTTCGCGACGTTTTTTAACACGCAGAAATTGGTGTGCATGAGAAGGCAATACAGCAAAAGCTTCTAACAACGATCCAATCAGACATGCCGTGACCACAATCGGAATAACTTTAATGAACTGCCCCATAGTGCCTCCGATAGCAAACATCGGTAAAAATGCGGCAATGCTTGTTGTCGTCGCCGCCATAACCGGCCAGAACACTTCACGCGAACCAATCAAAGCCGCATCGCGCGGCGACTTACCCAACTCCATATGACGATAGATATTTTCGGTAACAATTATGGCGTCGTCAACAATCATTCCTAGCGCAAGCAAAAAAGCAAACATCGACACCATATTGATGCTCTGCCCCGAATAGTTCATAAGAATGACAGCAAATAAAAATGAAACTGGAATGCCTAATGCGGTAATTAATGCGACACGAAAATTCAAAAATAAATAAAGTGACAACAACACCAGCACCAAGCCAACAACACCCGATGACTTAACGGTGTTTAAACGCGTTTCAATATAGACAGACAAATCACTGAAAGCCGACACGCCAATGTTATTGGGCAATTCGCTTTGCAAATCAACAACCAGCTGCTTAACTTCACGCGCAATCTCGGTTGTTGAGCCGTCGGGGGTTTTTGTCACCGTAATATTAACTGAAGGGCGGCTATTGAAACGGCCTAGCGTGCGGACTTCTTCTAAACGCCGCTCTATCGTGGCCAATTGACCTAACTCTAAATTACCACCGTTAGCATTGGTGCCGACTATCAGCCGCGATACACTTTCCGGGTCAGGGGTAACTCCCTTACCACGCAGCAAAATGTCGCCTTCACGCGCCTCGATAGAGCCGCCAGGTAAATCGCGTAAATTCTGGCGCAACGCTGTCGTGACACGCGACAGCGAAACCTTTGAGCTGGCGAGCTTTTCCGGATCGACAATAACCCACAGCTCCCAGTCACGATAACCGCTGATATTCGCACTAGAGACACCTGAAATAGCCAGCAGACGTCGTTTAACCTGATCACTCAAATCAATTAAATAACCTTGACTAACATCACCATACAAAGCCACGCTGATAACAGGAAAGCGTGCCTTAATACGCCGCAATTCAGGCTCTTCAGCCTCGTCAGGCAATTCAGTAATACGATCCAACACCGTGCGGCTGTCACGCATGAATTCATCAACATCAGCATCGGGTTTGAGTTCGATAGTAATCTCGGAGCTACCTTCAACACTGGTTGAACGAATAACGTCGATATCAGCAAGGCCGTCAAACTCTTCTTCAATCAACAAGGTGACTTGCCGTTCAACTTCTTCTGGTGACGCACCCGCATAGATTGTGCTGATCGCCACCTTATCAGTTTCAATTTCAGGGAAAAGTTCTTCTGGCATTGATTGCCATGACATCACGCCAATGGTAATGACCAACAACAGAAAGAGATTGGTAATCAATGCATTTTGGATGGCGAAACGAACGAGAAACATAGGCTACTGAAGTACGTTAACAATCTGGCCGTCGCTAAGCGCAGCAACATCACGACTAACCACCATATCGTTGCTGCTAATATCGCCAGCAACGATTTGCACATCGCGGTCACGAATCCCGATATTGATACGCACACGCTGCAAGGTACTCTCGGCCACCTTAAAGACATACGCAGCGCCATCTTCTTGCAAAACTGCGGTAACAGGCACGACCAATACATCTTCGTATATCAGCAACGGCAGTTCGGCACTGGCTATGGTCCCTGGCAGTAATCGTTCATTTTTAATACGAACACGCACGGCATGAGTAAACGTCTCGCTATCCGGATCACTCTGCAAAGCGACAATGACGCCATCGTCAACGGTGCCATTAATCTTTACTGGCACCGTTTGTTGCAATGACAAAGCACTCGCCGTGTCACCATCAACTTCTATTGCTAGATCAAACACATCTTGCTTGAGTATTTCGATAACCACCTGCGCAGTCGTAACAAAGTCGCCAACATCCGCATCGACACGGTTAACAACACTATCAAACGCGGCGCTTAACTGAGTGCGTTCAAGATTGCGTTGCTCACGGCGCAAGGCGGATTCACGCAGCACAATACGTGATTTAGCGGTATTAACGCTAAATCGTAGGATTTCTTCTTCAGCATTTAATTGTAAAAGTAATTTGCGCGCATCATCAATTAATGACTGTGCAGCCAAAGAGCTGCTCGACAAGCGTTCCAACCTTTTAACTTCGCCTTCTTGTAATTCGGTATTACGCTCAGCAATATTAAGCAAACGACCATCGCGCCCACTGGCTGCACGTTCCTGATCAAGCTGCGCTTGCGCCTCGACCACGCGGTCACGATAATCACCTTCTTCCAACGCCAACAACAATTCACCGGCCTTGACTCGCTGCCCTGGTTCGACTGCGCGTGAAATAACGCGACCACTCACTTCAAAATGCAGGCCCAGCTTGGTGGCCGCTTGCAAACGTCCGCTGACAACACGTGTTGGCTCAATATCACGCGTCACAACCGGTGTCACCGCTACGGTGACCAAACTGACCGCTTTCAGAACCGCCTTAGGCTCAGGCTTAGTCTTAATAAGGTAATAGGCGATCGCAACAATAGCGATCAACAGCAATAGAGTAAAAAACCAAGAAATCTTACGAACAGGCACGGCGATTAGGCTATAAATTTGAAGAGTGGTTCATTCTATGCCATTTTTAACGATTCTCACCAGCGAACAAGTACAATAGCCTGCGTGAATCGATTCAATCTGCCCCTTTCATCGCCTTTATCGCTACTTTTTGCGCCTTTACTGGTTTTTGCACCGTTTTCTAACGCCCATAGTGCGTCATTATGCCATGCGCTCGATGATGTCTTAGTCCCACAGCTGACCATAGAAAATGAATTAGCGCCTATCGAGATCAATGCAGACGAAGGTGAAAGCATTGATAAAGACACCATGCTATTTAATGGTGATGTCGAAATTCTGCGCGGCAACCAAACACTGAACGCCGATACGGTGCGCTATACGCGCCCAAACCAACGCGTGCAAGCAGATGGCAACATTATTTACCGTGAGCCTGATTTTTCACTTTTTGGTCACAGCGCTGACATCAATATCGGTACGTATGAAGGCGAAATAACTGCCGCCGACATACACTTTCCACTCATGCATGCACGCGCTGGTGCGGATACGATTATTTTGCAAGGCCGCAAGACAATACGCTTAGTCAACGGCTCGTATACAACCTGTGATGTTGACGATAACAGCTGGTCCTTGACCGCACCAAGAATAAAACTCGACCGCACCAAAGACGTCGGCACCGCTTATCACGCAACACTTCGCATCAAAAATATACCGGTGTTTTATACGCCGTATATCAATTTTCCGCTTAGTGACAAACGAAAATCCGGGTTTTTAGCACCCAGTTTCGGTTCTTCAGGTGAGTCTGGCACAGAAATAATCCTGCCATACTATTGGAATATTGCACCCAACTATGACGCAACGATCACTCCTCGTTATCTGGCAAAACGTGGTTTGCAACTGCAAAATGAGTTTCGCTATCTTAGCAAGCGGAGTAGCGGCATTGCCAGTATCGAATACTTACCCAATGATGATTTATTTGACGATGACCGCAGTCTCGTTCGCTTGCAACATGACACTACTTTTTCACGCCAATGGAGCGGCTCGCTATTATTCGCCGACGCCTCAGATGCCGACTATTTTGAAGACCTGGGCGACAGCTTAAGCATCACCGCTATAACTCACCTCGAACGCCGAGCCGATTTGAGTTATAGCGGTGAATGGGGCCAGCTACTGGCGCGCGCGCAAGACTTTCAAACCATCAACGACACTATTCCAGCGGCCAGCCGACCTTATAAACGCTTACCACAGCTGCTCTATAGCACCGCATTGCCGACCTATCAAAACATCGCGTCACAACTTCGCAGTGAATGGGTACAGTTTGACCGCGAAGACAGCGTCACCGCCTCACGCTTTGATATTCAACCCACGGTAAGCCGACGCTATAGCCGGTCATGGGGCTTTTTTGAACCAAAACTTAGTGTCCGCCACACCCAATTCCAACTCGATGACCAAGCTGATGGCGTCGATAGCAACCAAACACGCACGCTTCCCATCAGCAGCCTTGATGGTGGCCTCTACTTTGATAAGTCACTCGCGCTGGGCAAGCGCGCCTTCATTCACACATTCGAACCACGCTTGTTTTATTTGAATGTACCGTTTGATAATCAAAATGATATCCCGATCTTTGATACGGGCCTCAATGACTTCACCTTCGAGCAACTGTTTCGTGATAACCGCTTTTCAGGCGGCGATCGCGTTAGCGATGCCAATCAGCTCGCGCTAGCGATCACCTCGAGTCTTATTGATGACGAAAGCGGTGACGAATTAATCCGCTTAGCTCTAGGCCAAATTCGCCATTTTCGTGACCGCAGAGTCACCCTTAATGGCGGCGCTGCAGAGACAGACAACACATCAAACTTCATCGCCCGTATCAATGCTACACCAAGCAGTCGCTGGCGTGCCAGCGGCGAATGGCAATGGGATCCGGATAATGAAGATTCTGTTGAAACCACTGCCAGCCTACAATATCGCCCTGCACCTGATCGCGGCGTAAACCTATCCTACCGCTCCGTCGACAGCCAACTATTAGAGCAAACCGATGTCTCGTTCTTCTGGCCCGTAACTCAACGCTGGCGTGCTGTCGGCCGATTGAACTATTCACTAGAACGTAGTCGAACTCTAGAATCCTTTGCTGGATTAGAGTATGAGTCGTGCTGCTGGCGCTTATCGTTCGTCAGACGCGAATTTGTCAACGATGTTAATGCCGACGATGAAAGCAATACTGCCTTTCTTATTCAGTTGGAGCTAAAAGGCCTCACTAGCATTGGCGGTAGCATCGATACCTTGCTCGAAAATGGTATCCTCGATTATCAAAGATAAGAGTTTTTTGACATGACACACCCCTATTTAAGCGTTACCTGTTTTACTTTTGGCTTACTGCTCGCTAGCGTGCTTGGCGTTTCAGGTTCAGCGCACTCCGCTGATAACAATATTCTGCTCGATGGCATCGTAGCCGTCGTCAACGACGATATTATTACGACTACCGAGCTAGACGCCGAAGTTCAGCGCGTCAACCAAGAACTACGCCGCCGCAATACCCAAGCGCCCGCAGTAGATATTCTGCAAAAACAGGTTCTAGAGCGATTGGTTAATCGCAGGATACAATTGCAAACTGCCAAACGTGCCAATATTGTCGTCGATGACGAAACCTTAAATCGTGCCCTGACCAATATTGCTTCTGAGAGTAACTTAACCCTCTCACAATTTCGCCAGGTCTTAGTCCGCGATGGCATTAGCTTTGAACAGTTCCGTGAAAACATTCGCGATGAAATCACGCTAAACCGTTTCTATCAACGTCAAATTGATAGCCGCGTTTCAGTTAGCGATGCAGACATTGCCGCCTTTCTTGAAACCCAGCAGACTCAAGGCAACATAAGTATCGAATATCAATTAGGCCATATTCTCATCGCCATACCTGAAAATGCGAGCGCAAAAGAAGTGACCGCTGCCCGAGAGAAAGCTGAAGTCATCGCAAAACGCCTAGCAGAAGGCGCTGACTTTGCTGAAACAGCCGTCGCAGAATCGGATGGCAGCGCTGCGCTCGATGGCGGCAATCTAAACTGGCGTGCAGCCAATGCATTACCCACACTCTTTGCACCGGTAGTGCCTAGCATGAACAAAGGTGATATTAGTAAAGTGATTAAAAGCACCAGCGGTTTTCATCTTGTCAAACTGCTTGATACCCGCGACTCCGACACACAAATCGTGAAACAAACTTTAGCTGGCCATATTCTTATTGCAAACAGAGACCGCAGCAAAGAAGAAGCCTTAAAATTTGCACAAGAGATTCATCAACGTATCAATGATGGCGAAGATTTCGCCGTGATGGCAAAAGAACATTCCGACGACCTTGGCTCGGGCAAAGAAGGCGGCAACCTTGGCTGGGTTAACCCTGGCGCCACGGTGGCGCCCTTTGAAAAAGCGATGGATGAATTGGCCGCCGGTGAAATGAGCAAACCTGTCGAAAGCCAATTTGGTTGGCATCTTATTCATGTCGATAATCGCCGTGATTTTGATATGACAGAAACCATGAAAAAAAACCGCGCGCGTGATACCTTGCGCCAACGCCGTATAGAAGAAGAGCGTCTTGCAGAGTTAAGACGATTACGTGACGACTCTTACGTCGAGCTGCGCATTTAATATTTCGAACATCGCCCACATTTTTGCACTTTCGATTCAAGTAACGTCACGCAAGCCATGAACACATGCAAACGTATCGCCATTACGCCTGGCGAACCATCAGGCATTGGTCCAGACATCTGCTTAGCTCTGGCGCAAAAAGATTTTGATCACGACTTAGTCTTTATTGCTGATATTTCGTTGATGCAACAGCGTGCAAAAATACTCGGTTTAAAACTCACATTTCAGCATGCTGAATTATCGAACAAAGCACGCCCACAACAAGCGGGCACTGTCTCTGTCTATCATCAACCCTTATTAAGTGACAGTCTCTGCGGTCAACTCAATATCGCCAATGCCGCCTACGTCTTAGCCTGTCTCAATGAAGCCGCTGAAGGCTGTCTTAATGGCCGTTACGATGCGCTCGTTACTGGCCCGCTACACAAAGGCATCATTAACGATACTGGCATTCCGTTTCAAGGTCATACCGAATACTTGGCAGAGAAAACCGGCGCCGACTTACCGGTAATGATGTTAGTCGGCGGCGACCTTCGCGTTGCGTTAGTCACCACACACATCCCTTTATCGCAAGTGAGCGCCGCCATTACCAGTGGTCGCCTAGAACAAACCTTACGTATCGTTAACGACGATTTAAAAACACGATTTAAATTAGCAAAACCACGAATTGGTGTATGCGGACTTAATCCACATGCCGGCGAAGGTGGCCATTTAGGACGCGAAGAGATCGACGTGATTTCTCCAGTGATAGAACAGCTAAAAAAAGAAGGTGTAAACCTGACTGGCCCCTTACCTGCCGATACCATTTTCACCCCGCGCCATATGCAACGCTACGATGCCATTATTGCCATGTATCATGACCAGGGCCTACCCGTGCTAAAACACCATGCCTTCGGCCATGGCGTTAATATCACCCTGGGTCTACCGATTATTCGCACGTCAGTTGATCACGGTACAGCGCTAGATTTAGCCGGCACAGGTAAAGCCGATAGCGGCAGCCTGCACGCCGCACTTGATATGGCCATTACACTAACGAACTAGGAAACAACATGTCAAACAACCATGTTACCCGTAAACGTTTTGGCCAACACTTTTTAAATGACGAAGGTGTCATTCACAACATCGTTAATGCCATTTCACCGCAAAAAAACCAAACCTTAGTAGAAATCGGCCCTGGTCGTGGCGCACTGACTTTGCCATTGCTAGAATACGGCATACCCATGCGTCTAATAGAAATAGACCGCGATTTAGTTGCTTGGTGGAATGATCAAAAACAACAAGGTGTTAACGTTGACGTATACGATTGTGACGTACTACGTTTTGATTTTAACGAACTCGGCTCAGTGCAAGAACCCATCAAGCTCATTGGCAATTTGCCTTACAATATTTCCACACCGTTATTTTTTCACCTTATCAATTTTCACTCCATCATTGCCGACATGTGCTTTATGGTACAAAAAGAAGTGGCACTACGCCTCGCCGCGCAGCCTGGAGAAAAAGCCTATAACCAACTCAGTGTTTGGCTACAACTACACTACAGCGTAGAACGATTATTCGATGTACCGCCCGATGCCTTTGACCCACCACCCAAGGTAAACTCATCGATTATTCGTCTGCAACCGCATGCAACGCCTCCGGTTTTAATACAAAATAAAATAGGCTTCCATAAATTTATCAAAGCATGCTTCGCACAAAAACGTAAAACCTTACGAAATAATTTGAAAAAAATTCTCAGTGCAGAAAAAATATTAGCCGTAGGTATCGACCCCACTCGCCGCGCCGAAACATTAACAATAAAAGAATTTGCAGCCCTGTACCTGCAATTGAGCGACGGCTAAACAGGAAAATTTGTGCAACGTTTTACTCATCGATTTTTATCTTTACTATCAATCACCTTCTTATTGTCCTCGATCTGTGCTTGCAGTAGTCCAAAATATCAGCCCATCTCAACGATCAACATTACGCCATCGCTAAGCGATGACGCAGCCATCATGCATGACAGCTATCGGCTACCTCTAGATTTATATATTGCCAACAATGCCAACGCAACTGTCATCGCCCTGCATGGCTTCAACGATTACCGCAATGCATTTGCGCCACTGTGCACGTATTTGTCTCAACACAACATCCATTGCTACGCCTACGACCAACGCGGCTTTGGCGAGACCCAGCACAAAGGGTTTTGGCCTGGCGAAGATGTGCTACAAAACGACTTAATAGCAATAACCAAACTCGTCAAAGATAAGCATCCCGGCCTACCCCTTTATGTGATTGGCGAAAGCATGGGTGGGGCTGTTGTCATGACTGCCTTCGCTAGCACCCAACCATCGCATGTAGCAGGTATCAGCTTACTTGCTCCCGCAGTATGGGCACGTAGCACACAGCCGTGGTATCAACGTCTCGCGCTATGGCTAACCGTACGCATTGCACCAGGCTGGAAGCCAACTGGAAAAGGCTTTGAACTGGTCGCATCAGACAACAACGACATGCTAAGAAAACTATACAAAGACCCGCTCGTGATCAAAGGGACGCGTATTGACACACTCTACGGCCTGACCAATCTCATGGACCAAGCATTAGCCTCCGCCAAAAACATCTCCGCAAAGGGCATTGTGCTTTACGGTGACAAAGACGAAATCATCACCAAAAAACCGACCTGTAAAATGTTAGAACAATTTTCGAATGGAAAAAATGACTTGCGCTTTGTTCTATATAAAAATGGCTACCACATGCTAAGCCGTGATCTGCAAGCAAAAAACGTCTACCAAGATCTAATCAGCTGGATTAATGATGCAGACCAACCATTAACCGAAGAGCTCCTTATTAGTAACGATGAATGGCGACGCGATTACTGCGATACTTAATTCATAGACTAACAATTCTAAACTAGAGAATTATAACTAATCAAATGAAACAGCTCATTCCCGAATTATTATTTAAAATCTTGTGTGACCCCGCCCCAACAAAAGCAGCAGACGCCGCCTATCTCTATGCGCAAACAGTAGAGAATCAGGACTCTGTGCTGGAGAAAGGCGCTTATCTATTCAACAATGGTTGCGCCCAGTCTATTTGGATATCAGACTCCCTCGCAAAATCAGGCTATCCAGGTTTTTCTATCTGGCAAGAAAAATTGATTAACTTAGGCGTCCCTAGCAATGCTATTGTTGGCGTGCCCATGCATGAATATGAAATACTCAATACCTATATCGAGGCATCTGAAGCAGCGATCTTAGCAAAATCTAAATCAGCACAATCACTCATTGTTGTATCAGCACCGTTTCATCAGCTCAGAGTCTTTATAACAACAGTCACCGCTCTATCACGAGAATACCCACAGCTAAAAGCATACAGCCAAACAGGAAATTTTCTTGCCTGGAGTAAGTCAGTTTCGCATTCCCAAGGCGAGCTTAAAGGCACACGAACAGACTTCATCTACACTGAGTTAGATCGAATTGAGTTATATCATCGCAAGGGGTTTTTGGTTTCACTCGAAGAAGTTAAAAACTATCTTGATAACAGGTAACCACCCGTGCTGAATTTATTATCTAACGATATCTAAGCTTGCAACAGGTGCAAACCCACTATTGCCAGCATAAACACCAATGCCACAAAAGGCAGACTAAGAAAAGGATTATTTGATTCCATGAGCACCTCCATACGCTCTACAAGCTCGCCACTCTATAAACGGCAAGCACACCTAAAAGTTTAACTATCAGCAATATTTATTACCTACTCCCTACACAGTAGCGATCAACCCACTCATTAATCAATAAAAACGATATCTCGTAATAACGCGACACTCCGCTCTTTAGTATCTTCAGAATCCGCAGAAACGGCCAAAATGTGCGCACTTTTAGCAGGATGACCAAATGCTTTTTCAAAGTCAGCCATTAAATCTATTTTTTCCGTAATCCAAGCATTCATCTGACTGTCACTAGTCTGCAGAATATTCATAACACCAATACGTTTAACATACGGGTTCGGGTAACTATCCCCTATCTCACCTATACCGCCCCAGACGTACGTCAGCACTTTACCGCTCACAGGAATACCCGCTACGGTATAGAGTAATTTATTTTTCCATCTGACCCACCAATTTTGATATTTTTTATCTACGTTAAAGGCGACATATAAAGCAATAGGCCTATCATCATCATGTTTTGTTACAATATTCGTTGCACGTGTTCTTTCATCGACACGCCACTGCCATTGCAAAAAACGTTTTTGTGCTTGGTCACCCGAAATTTTTCGGTAAATTAGCGCGTTACTATCGTCGGCAATGACACGAATAGACCCATCTTCCAATAACTCAAACCGAGTCGGATCAGTTCCATATTTTTTCAATAATTTCCAGCCACCATCTTTCAGTTCGCTAGAGATGAGCCCCGCCTCGACATCCTTTGCCGAATTAGCATAAACAATAGGCGCAGCAATCAACATCAGCAACAATCCGCATAAGAAGAACCTTAAATGGACTGTTTTTCTACTCTTCATGCTATAAACTCCACCACATATCTTATCGCCAGGCTGACAAAGCTAAAACCTGATAGTTATCTATTCAATAAATGCCCTCGCAATGCCACAAGAACACTCATCACACTGTCCATTACACACCAGTACAGCTGGAGAAATAATAAACATTATTTCTACCGAAACCCTCACAAAGCGCTATCGCAGAGATTTAGGCATTGATATCAGCCTTGAACTGAGCAACGCTAAAACACTTGTTCTTCACCAGTGTCCGCTTTGTAAGCTACAGTTTTTTACGCCTGCCAAAGAAGGCAGCAGCGAATTCTACCAACAAATGAAACAACTGCCTTGGTACTATCCCAACACTAAATTTGAATACAATTCTGCAGCAGAATGGTTAAAAAACACCACAACCGTACTCGATATCGGTTGCGGCGATGGCAGATTTGCAAACCATCTACCACAATGCAGCTATACGGGTTTAGAGCCCTATTCTGTTGAAAAAAGACCACTACCTAATCAACATAATATAATCTACCAATCACTAAATGATCACGCACATCGCCATACTGAGCATTATGAAGCCGTCTGCGCCTTTCAAGTCCTAGAGCACGTCAAAAACCCCGCTCTCTTTATCGGGGACGCACTCAAGTGTTTGCAACCCGGCGGATTACTCATTCTAGGTGTCCCGAATGCCGATAGCTATTTGTCTCGTCTGGTCAACTTCACTCTAAATGCTCCTCCCCATCATTTAAGTTGGTGGCAAAAAGAAACATTCCAACACTGGGCGAAAGCATTCACGTTAAAAACGTTAGCGCTGCAGCAGTCTCCTGTAGAAGACTGGGAGAAACGGCTCTATTGGATGGCTAATGCAACGCATTTTTTGTCGCCAGGAAGCACGCCTCATTTCAGCGATAAACACCATTGGCAAATTATCTCTACCATAGCCTATATCAGTGCTGGGCTATTACAATACCTGCCAATAAAAAAATCCGCGACAGGTTCCACCTTATTATGGGTAGCTCAAAAACAAGCATCTTAAGTGAACCCACGCCAGCTGATCTCTAGCAACGCATACGAAACAGGTTAACCATTATTGCGAAGCAATTGCTTATGAATTTTTGAAAAATAATTAGACGCTTGCCATACCAAGAGAAATAATGCGTTGCGGTGTAACATGCAACGCAATAATCCGGCCTAGCTAATCCTTATGTATTGCCACTAAAAAGTGGCAGAACTGATTTTTCTAACTCTCAAAATGACTAATTCAGCTCATTATCCGCAACGTGATATTTCGGATCTTCAAGGTAATTCACTTCAACCAAATCACCAGCCTTCTTTAAAAGGATACGGCATTCTGGACTCAGGTGACGTAAGTGCAAAGTCTTGCCTGCTTTAACATACCGCTCAGCCAAACTATCAATCGCCTCGATCGCCGAATGATCAACAACACGTGAGCCTTGAAACTCAATAATCACATCACCAGGATCATCTTTCGGGCTAAACAAATCTTGAAAGTTTTTAACTGAAGCAAAAAATAAAGGGCCACTTAACTCATAAACTTTCGAACCTTTGTCATCGATATAGCTTTTGACGCCAATATGTTTAGCGTGCTCCCAAGCAAACACCAACGCCGAGACAATCACGCCAACAATCACAGCAAAAGCAAGATCGGTAAAAACGGTCACACTGGACACCAAAATCAACACAAACGCATCTGATTTAGGTATTTTTCCGAGAATACGAAAACTCGACCATTCAAAGGTGCCAATGACTACCATGAACATCACGCCGGTCAATGCAGCCAAAGGAATCTGTTCAATTAATCCCGAAGCGAATAAGATAAACCCTAATAAAAATAACGCAGCACTAATAGACGATAAACGACCACGGCCACCCGACTCGATATTAATCATGCTCTGACCAATCATCGCGCAACCACCCATGCCACCGAAGAAACCGGTCACTAAGTTGGCGCCACCTTGGGCAACACACTCAACATTACCGCGCCCACGCGTGTCAGTCATCTCATCAATCACCGTTAAAGTCAGCAACGATTCAATCAAACCAATCAATGCTAAAACAATCGCGTAAGGGAAAATAATTTTCAAGGTCTCCCAGCTCAAATCAACCATCGGAATATGGAATGAGGGCAAGTCACCCTTAATCGAGGCAAGGTCACCCACTGTGCGGCTGTCCAAACCCATGAAAATCACTATCAACGACACCGTAATAATCGCAGCCAATGAAGAAGGAAAGGCATTGGTTAGTTTTGGTAAGAAATAAATAATCGCCATGGTCAGCGCAATCAAACCCAACATCACCCATAAAGCTTGGGCTTCGATCCATTCGCCATCGACTTGAAATGTCTCCAGCTGGGCGAGAAAAATAACAATGGCCAAACCATTAACAAATCCCAACATAACGGGATGCGGTACAATACGAATCAGCTTACCGAGTTTAAGCAAGCCAATGATAATTTGAATAACCCCCGTCAACACCACCGCCGCCAGCAAATATTCCAAACCATGGAGCGCTACTAACGCAACCATAACCACAGCCATAGAGCCCGTAGCACCAGAGATCATGCCAGGGCGGCCGCCAAAAATACCTGTGATCAAACCTACCAAGAAAGCCGCATAGAGACCCACTAACGGCTCAACACCTGCAACAAACGCAAAGGCAACCGCTTCCGGCACCAAAGCCAACGCCACTGTTAATCCCGACAATATGTCATTTTTAGGGCTGCCTTGTCCGGCTAAATAATGATAAAACATGCTAATCTCATGGTTAATGGCAAAAGTCGGCGATACTAACACAGCCCGTTCAGCTGTAATCACTATGCTATAAAGTGGGTATCGTCACACAATACACTGCCTTAACATTTTTTGTTAAACAAGACCTTATCCAGCTAAACCGCTATGACTATAGATATAAACGCCTTAACGCTAGAAAGTGGAGAACTCTTACACGCAATCGAGCGTGATGGTAATGACATCCAAGTACGCGAACTCGAAGGCGTACGCTGGTTTCACTTCAATAGCCCAGCGATTCAATCGGCCATGTCAGTGGCCGAGCCAGAAAAATTGATCCTGCCTTACGCACGCACCATGCTCGCTGGCTTTATGTTTCAGCCGCAGCCTAAAAGCCTACTTAGCCTGGGTCTTGGTGGTGGCGCGTTTGAGCGTTTCTTTCGAAAAAAGTTACCTAAACTAAAACTACAATCTGTCGAACTCAATCCTATGGTGATTGACATATCACGTGAATATTTTAAATTAGACTCTGATCATTACTCGATATGGCAAGGTGGCGCCGAAGAGTATTTAGCGCAAACTGATCAAAGCTTCGATATGATTTTTTGCGATATCTTTGGCCGCGACAGCACCCCCTCCTGCTTAAGTGACAACAGCTTCTATAAAGATATGTCAGAACGTCTCAATAACCAAGGCGTCGCCGTGATCAATTTATTAGTCAAAGACGCCACCGAAATGCTAAAAATTCTGCAAGCCGCTTATCCCGTTTTTGAAACCTTAGCGCTGCTTGACGTGCCTGAGGATAGAAATATCATTTTATTTCTATCAAAACAAGCTGCAACGCCCGTCAGCCCTGGCGCAGTGAAATTATTGGCTGAAGGTTTGGATACCGATATGCCTTTACTGCAAAAGCTAATGCGTTTTATTCCAAATCCGAATTAATATTGACGCTCATCAACCTAATGATTGAACCCCTTATGCTGTTACACTTCATTCGTGCTACGCTTGCTAGATGTAGGCATTCCGTAGAATGATGGTTGTCAGGAGACAAATAAGGAAATTAAATGGCTCTATATATCGGTGCTAGAGATCTTAGTGGATTTCCTTTGGGAACCCATCAGTTTATTGTCATTACATTTCCCAATCCCATAGCTTTAATGGTTGGTGATCAAGTATTCGCTACGAAAATATTAGGACCCAGACTGAATGGCATTGTAATTGGCGCACACGATAGAGGAACCCTCAATGTAGAGGTTTTTGAGAGGGGAGACACTATTGCAGCAAAAGAATTCTTTGGGGGCAGTAAAGCGAGCTGGTCTAAATGGGACTATGATGCAGAGTTGAGAGTCGTAAAATTTAATGGTGCGGATTTCTCTCTACATGGCGAGAGAAAGCTTATATCACTAGTAAGCGCCTACTTAATTAACCAAACGTTAGACCCAATTAGCTACCCTACAGGCGGCATTGGTTTTAACAGCAATAGCTGGGTTCAGTCAGCAATAGAATACTCTGGCGGAAAAGTTAATGGGAACATGAAAGGGTTAGATATTTACCATAAGAAAAGAATTCCTGAGACTTATTTTCTTCCATTCTGCCCTCCAAACCCTCGAATTAAATTAAATCAATAGGTTTATTATGGAAATTAAAAAAGGGTTTTTAGTTTCTCTCTCATGTCTGCTATTTGGTCTACTTATTTTGGTCGCAGTAGACTACTCAATTAGATTGTATACTGACATCAGATATGATCTGGGCCTTCCTCATTCATTGTGGCTTTTATTTCAAATAATTATAGGTGCAGCCTCTTATTTCATTTTTATTAAATTCATTATACCCACATCAATAACTAAAAAAATACTTTTAAGTATCCTCTTATTTTTAATTGGATTTATTATCTATACCATTATTATTTACGGCTACCTTTCTTTTACGCATCTGAATACACTTTAGTTAGCACACTAACAAGCCACACCAGCAGATATAGCCCAGATAAAATATAATGAAATCCTGGATTCTATTTGGGCAATTACCCACCCCAGCTTACGCTACACCAATCCAGACCACAAAAACCAAAATCAAAACGGCCTAGTGGTCCTGACCACACCCACCCGAAAAGACACATGATCATAGACTGGCTATCACCCTCTGCTGAAACCAGAGTATCGATGGATAGGCAGCAAGCCAAATCCAGAAAAACCGATTCAAACCAAATATGCAGGCATTGGCAAAATGAAAACACGATGCCATCACCAATGCCACTACCAGACTTTCCACTGAAAGCAATGACAGAGGAAAGAGCAGCTCAAACAGCATCACACTCCACGACACCATAAATAGCAAACGTGGCGAATCTGCGAACCCTCTTAGAGACTCACTCACCGGATAAGTAGAAAATTGAAACACATCACGCAAAGCGCGACCACTGCGCCAATCTGAGTTGACGATTTTTACCCAGCCCGAAATAAAATAAGACAGCACCAACTGTAGAGCCAAATAGCCAAAAGCAATTTCCTGCCAATAGCGCGAAGGTAAAAAGTGCGCCAGACATAAACATACCAACACCAACAAGCCCATACGATCTGCACCACCATTATACGGCCCTTGAAATCGATACAAGATAAATAGCGCCAGCAAAAATAAACACGCCAAAGCCCAGGCAGACTGAAAACCAATAACAAGTGAAACAGAGAAAATAATTCGCAAAGAAAATAAAACACGTTCATTGTTAAACGACTTAAGGTGCTCGATACTTTGCATAATAAAAGCAAAGCCCATTAACACCTCTGTTAGCCGAAGTGCGTATTCGAAACTCATACAACGGCCACTATTTAATCACCGCATCAAGAGATTGAATACGCGAATGGAACACAAGCTCTTCTTGCAACGCATCAGCCACGCGTTGAACCATCACCAAACGAAACTGAAGGTATCGAGCAACACCATTAACGCTGACAATATCTTCGTCAAGCTCACGGTGAATCCGCTTTAATATCTCATCCTCACTATGCTGAGACGGACATTCAATAATCCGCTCCGCACAACTGATCACAAATAAAGATTCATTCCACCAAGGATTCCACACCATACGTCCCAACATCTGAGCAAAAGACAACGATGCAGGACGCGGACGAAACAACACCCACTCAGCAGACACATCATCCACCGAATCAAGTAAAGCAAACTGAATACGCGGCGAAGGCGCAATAAAATCGAAGAATCGCCAAGAGGGGAGGAGAGCGGGAAGAAGGAGTTTAAGCGTATTCAACATAATGATATTTATTCCCCATATCTTCCCTCTTAACGCTGCACTTGGCTATTCGGCGTAAACACAAATTAATAGTTAACCACGCAACGGTCCACGCACAACTTGCATACACATAGAATGCTAGTCATAATGCTAGTCATAATTTATTCTAAACATAACATAACCTATTGAAATATATAAAGATATTTACATATAAATTAAATTTTTTCTAGTCACAATGCTAGACTAAAACGTATTTTTGGATCAAATCATGCCTATATCTATTCGTGAACATTTGAAGCACAGGCCAGCAACATCAAAGGAGTTACAGTCAGCCACCGGCCTAAGCCAGGTAGCCGTATCACGTCAGCTAAGACGCATGGGCGACGCCATTATTAAACTAAAGCTTGGACGGTCACCACTCTATGCAATGACACGAAATGCCTTTGGCGGCGACGACAAATTACCATTGTTCATGGTCGATGCACACGGAAATAATACCGCCGTAGCACGAATACGGCCGCTGGCACATGGTGGTTTTTTTGTTGAGCAAGAAATAGGCCTACCTTCTGTGCTGCTGGGTCATCGAAAAAATGGCCTCTACGATGATCTACCCTATTTTCTAGATGACTTAAGGCCACAAGGATTCCTTGGTCGACATATCGCTGAAGAAATGGCATCTCAATCCGAAGACTTTCCCTCTGACCCGAGACGCTGGAATACAAACCATGTTGGTCGATACCTAACATCAAACGGTGATGACCTACCTGGTAGCTTCAAGTTTGGGCAACAAGCTCATTTACGCGTTAGGCGCAAACCAACCATCACCTCTCAAAACGACTACCCAGACCTAGCGGATAGCGTCATGAATGGCGTTATCCCTGGGTCGTCAGCGGGTGGCGAACAATCAAAATTTACCGCGTTTTGTAACCATCGCTCCGCACACGTCATTGTTAAATTCTCCCCAAAAGGAAATGATACTGTTGCGAGACGATGGCGTGACATCCTCATTACCGAGTTTCATGCCACAGAAGCCATTCACAACCAAGGGTTCCCTGCTGCGGAAACCATGCTCATTGAAAATGATGGTAGATTATTTCTTGAGTCACAACGATTTGACAGGACTGGCGAGTACGGCCGCATGCCTATGATATCGCTACAATCTGTTGACGCTGAGTTCACCGGGCTTGGAAGCGACTGGCCGAGAACGATGGCCGCCCTCTTTAGTCAAAAATTAATAAGCGCCCACCATTTACATGATGCGCAATGGCTATGGAGCTTCGGAAAACTAATTAACAACACAGATATGCATTTAGGCAATCTCAGCCTAGGCATAGAAGGAGATGTGTTCAGAATTTTACCAATATACGATATGTGCTCTATGGGCTTCGCACCAAAGAGCGGTGACACTCTGCCTTATGAATTTATCCCTCCCAAGCCTATAGATTTTAATTTTCCAGCACCAACCGCCAAAATTGTTATGAAAGCAGCACATGGTTTCTGGGAAAGCGTAAAGAATGACGAACGCATCTCAGATGAGTTTAGAAAATACCTTCAACGTGGAAACCCTATTGATTCAATCTAAAATTTCCAAAAAAATGACGCAACTCTTTTTCACATTAAAGGAGCACGCAACAAATAAGAATAATTACTCTTAGTATTTTCATTGAACCTTTAAAACCTTCATACGCATAAAGGGGTCTAATTCCTTTATTGACTTATTGGCTTCCTTTTTAAGACACCGTATCTATTTAAGAACCAGATAATAGATCACGTACTACAGACTCTAAATCTGTAAGCCCCCAACGCTTACCTTCATTTATCGCCGCTTCGGCATCTGCACCATCCTTAGCACCCGCGGCCAAAGCTATTAAGGCTCCAACACGGTTACTACTCGAACAATGAACAAGTATCGGGGCATCACCAATAGTATTGAGTGTATTCTTAAGTAAGGTCGCATTTTCAAGCGTAATACCGGCAGCACCCGCGACAGGAATCGAATAGTATTTCATCCCTAGCGATTCAACATGTCCAGCCTCATCCCAATCAATTTCCGATGCAGGACGAAGATTAATCACATGCTTAACCCCCAGCTCAGCCAAAGAATTAAACTCATCCTTAGTCGGCTGGCCACTGGTAAAAATATTCGTTTCTGGCTGACTTATACTTTTAATTTTAAGTTGGCCAATAACACTATGATCTACAGATTGGTCGCTGCACGACCAAACAAAGATTGATGCGAAAGCTATCACAAAAAATCTAAACAAATTTATTTTTGACATAATCTCACCATTGAACGAAAACACACAACAATACTAACAAATCAGTTTGACAGCGTCATGACACAGAGGTTCTTCTCTAGGCAAGACTTTCAGCACCCTACACAGACTGTGTCTACATTAGACTATTGCCGAACACCAATAAGAAAGTAGGTGTATTTTTGCTCTTGCACCCTAATTTGGTTATTGTCATGAGCGTGTTCTTACTCAGATACCTCACATCACTTCCATTTTCCTTTTTCTTCAAACAAAGTCTTTCTGTTTTTGTTGTCTATGACTTTCAATAGCCCTGAGTTCATAATTTGATATTCGACACCACCATTCACAAACACATAACCAACAGGCATATCAATATAATTTCTCTCATCAAGCTCCATCAGCACACTGCCTGTAAGGAATGTTTCATTCCCATTGTTCTTGTCTATACTTTTATAAGTAATATTGTCACATTCAAACAGCCCTAAATCACATTTTCCGTTTAAAACAATTTCATGATTTTCCGTTATCAGTATCTTGCTTTGTTTGACGCTTCTTATAGTGCAACCATAAATATTTATTCCATTTTTAACTTCGTTTTCCAAAAATGTTAGCCTCTCCCTTGATGCCGACGCACTGCACGAAGCATAAAAAGAAGAGTGCCCTAAACCGCACCACCCAACACAATGGTTTATAAATTCACAGTTATAACTACTATAGTCATTCCAGGCAACCTCTCTATCTTCAAAATACTTAAGAAGCTGATCGTTATCACAGTATTCAGAATCAATATCCTTTATTTCGTTTCTTATATATTGTTTGATTCGAGTTATATGCTGCTCATTGTAATAATCATCGCACTTACTTCCAGACCCCTTGAATACATTATAGCAATCAGATCTTTTTATATTTGGGCTAAACCACTCTGGATCAGCATTAACAACGGGGACTGTAAATAATATCAATATAAAAATAAGCCTGATGGTTCCGTTACTCATGGCAGTTTATGCCACAGATACCGTGCATTATCATATGGTCACATATCACACTTATTAAATAACCCGCCACAAAATACCTCCCTTTGATTCTTCGATAAAATTATTCTTGCCTCCAGGCTAATCATCTAAAAATTATACTTCGCGACTTACGTATCACCATGTTGCTATTATATTTAGCGTGAGCCACAAAAACCAAAATCAAAACAGCCTAGTGGTTGTGACCACACCCACCTGATGCGTGCACATGCCCATGACTTAACTCTTCTTCTGTCGCGGCACGAATCGATTCAATCGTTACGTCAAAGTGTAAGGTCTCACCCGCTAAAGGATGGTTACCATTGATGGTGACTTCTTCTTCACCAATCTCTTCGATAACGACCATTTGGCGATGACCATCAGCGCCTTCGGCATCGAAACGCATACCGACGATTAATTCACCCATACCTTCGAATGCATTAATGGGGACTTTACCCATCATTTCTTCTTGTTTTTCGCCATAGCCTTTTTCAGGCGCGACAGTCACGTTTACCTTATCGTCAATATCTTTACCTAACAACGCTTCTTCTAAGCCTGGAATGATATTTCCGCAGCCATGCAAATACACCAATGGTTCTTCTTTGCTAGAACTATCAATTTCTTTGCCACTATCATCTTTCAAGGTATATTGAATACCTACTACGGATTTATCTGCTATGGTCATCGTTCACTCCTAAAGTAATAAAAATAAAATTTTAATTCGTTTCTTCGCTCATGCTGGACATCATCATTTCGATACTCTGTTCAGCACGCTCGTTAATTTGACGGGCAGACAAGCCTTTACAATCAATAGGTTTGCCGATAGCTATCGTGATAACTCCCGGTTTTTTTAAAAAGCCGCGACGCGGCCAGTACGAGCCAGCATTGTGTGCAACAGGCACAACAAGGCCACCATTATATTGCGCTAACATCGCGCCACCAATTTGGTATTGACCTTTTTCACCTGGCGGCATGCGCGTGCCTTCAGGAAATATAACCACCCAGCGTCCATTTTGCAGGCGCTTATCTCCTTCTTCTCTCAGCTGCTTCAAGGCCTTGCGGCCCGCACCACGATCAATGGCGATGGGCTCTAACAACGCTAAGCCCCAACCGAAAAAAGGCACTTTAAGCAACTCTCTTTTCATTACCCATACCTGGGGCGGAAAAATATTCTGCAACACCATGGTTTCCCACATGGATTGATGCTTACAAAATATAATTGAATTTTTTTCTGGTATGTTTTCTCTGCCATACACTTCATAGTGTAAGCCGCAGCTAACTTTTAACCACCAAAGGTTAATCCGCGCCCATTGTTTGATAAAACCATAACGTAGCTCAAACGGAAACGGGAAGGTGAACAAGCCAACCACCGCGAAGAAGACGATAGTGATCAAAGAAAAAAATAAATATAAAAAAGAGCGTAACCAAATCATAAGACATTATCTAGCGTGTTAAGCGCCTACCGTCGGCGCGTCTTTAATACTGCCATCGATGATAGCATCGGCAACCGTAGACAAGTCTGCATAAGCAGGAATGCCTAGCAGTTGTTCTGGGCTTTCCATCGTTTGCTCGCCACGGCCAGTTAATACCAACACGGGGCTTGCACCCGCTGCTGCAGAGGCTTGCAAATCACGCAGCGAATCACCAATTGCGTAGACGCCTTTAAGATTAAGATGCAGCCGCTCTGAGATATCATTAAATAAACCTGGCTTTGGTTTTCGGCAATCACATTGATCGGCAGGTTCGTGAGGGCAAAAAAAGATGGCTTCGATACTGCCACCCGCATCGCTGACATGGCGATGCATTTTTTCATGGATACGGCCAAGCATGCTGATATCAAATAAACCGCGTGCGATGCCTGATTGGTTGGTTGCAACCACGACGCGATAGCCAGCACGGTTGAGACGCGCAATAGCGGCGATACTCTTGGCTATCGGCTGCCACTCTACTGGTGATTTGATGAAACGATCTGACTCGTGGTTTATCACCCCATCACGATCGAGAATTACGAGTTTCATAACCCCTCCATTTCCCCTCTACTCTGCTTATAACTGCAAGCAGGAGATGTCTGCAACCTGCAAAAATAGATTTCTCATTTGATGCAATAAGGCGATACGATTATTTTTCACTTTCTCATCATCACACATCACCATCACTTGATCAAAAAATACATCAACACTGTCTTTTAAGGTCGACAATTCTGACAATACTTTTTCGTAATTGCCTGCCTCTATCAACGGTGACACAATCGATGTCAACGATAGCACTTGGCTGTGCAATGTTTTTTCAGCATCATCTTCGAGCAAGCGTGTTTCGACAGCCTGGTCTGTCTTGCTATCCGCTGCACTTTTCTTAAGAATATTAGCAATACGTTTATTGGCCGCGGCCAAGGCGGCAGCTTCGGGCATAGAGCGAAATACGGCGATCGCTTTAATGCGACGATCAATATCATAAGGTCTTAAGCTGCTCGCACTGTCTACGGCTTCGTAGGTATCATGGGCGACGCCTTGATCCAGATAATAACCCCGTAAACGACCGCGAATAAAACCATCAATCTCTGCTAGCACTTTGTCGGCGTCAAAGGTATTCGACAATTGATTCAAGGCCGCAGCAAACAATGATGACAAATCGAGATCCAGTGACTTTTCAATAGTAATACGAATGACGCCTAGCGCGGCACGGCGTAAGGCAAAGGGGTCACGCTCACCTGTTGGTGCTTGCCCAATAGAAAACAAGGCAGCAATTGAATCGATGCGATCTGCCAAGGCGAGGCTTTGTGATATCTCACTTGTTGGCAACAAGTCGCCGGCAAAGCGCGGGTAATAATATTCTTTCAATGCTAAGGCAATAGTGTGCGGTAAGTTATTGGGCGAACGTTGCGCATACTGATACCCCATCTCACCTTGTAGCTCAGGGAACTCGAACACCATATGACTTTGCAAATCGGCCTTACATAAATTTGCTGCCTGCTCTAACTCTGCACAGGTATCGCTAGGCAGCTTCTGCGCCGCAGCAATGTTTTGCGCCAAGCTACGCACGTTCTGCATTTTGTCGTAAACAGAACCCAGCTTATTTTGAAATACGACGTTTTTCAAACCCTCGACAAGACTTGATAACGGCGCTTCTAAATCTTTCTTAAAGAAAAAAGCTGCATCATCCAATCGTGCTTTGACCACACGTTCGTTACCTGAGGCGACTATGCTTGGGTTACTGCTATCGATGTTACTTACGCTAATAAAATACGGTAGCAGTTTGTCACCCTTCTTTACGTGAAAACATTTTTGATGACCTTTGAGCGCAGACACAATAACCGGCTCTGGCAACTCAAGAAAGGCTTCATCAAATTTACCAAGTATTGGCGACGGCCATTCAACGATACTGGTGACGAACTCTAGTAAGTCATCATCAATAACTGCTTCACCACCTGCTTCGCTCGCCGCAGCATTAATGGCAGCAATAACGCGTCGGCTGCGAACATCAATGTCGGCAAGCACGTTAGCATTTTCTAATGCTGTCAAATAATCAGCAGGCTGTTTAATTTCAACCGCTGCGGGATGATGAAAGCGATGACCAATACTTTGATTGCCCGCGCTTTGACCAAATTGTGTGTAAGGCAATACTTTGTCGCCATACAACAACACTAGCCAGTGCACGGGGCGAACAAAAGTTTCATCCAAATCACCCCAGCGCATACGCTTGGGCACAGGCAGCTTTGATAAGGCCTGACTAATAATATCAGGCAATAAGTCAGCTAATGGCTTTCCTTGAACCACGCTGCGATAAACAAACCACGCACCTTTGTCGGTCTCAAGCTTTTCTAAATCATTAACGTCGGCGCCACATGATCGCGCGAAACCTTGCAGGGCTTTGCTTGGATTACCTGCCTCATCAAAGGCCGCTACGATAGCCGGGCCGCGGCGCTCGCTATCCACATCGGGTTGTTCTGCCGCAAGCCCTTTAACGATGAAGGCCAAACGGCGTGGCGATGCATAGTGCTGCATGCTAACGAACTCTAATTTCGCTTGCTTAAGCCCCGCCTCAACACCCCTCGCTAACGCTTTGGCTAAACGTGACAACGCCATGGGCGGTAACTCTTCGGTACCAATTTCAAACAAGAGGTCGTCGTGCGCACTCACTTCGACTCTCCCTTGTCGCCATTTAGCATGGGAAAACCAAGCGCTTCGCGCTTTTCGTAATACGCCGTTGCCACCGCACGCGAGAGATTACGTACGCGACCGATAAAACGGGCACGCTCGGTTACGCTGATCGCGCCGCGCGCATCAAGCAGGTTAAAACAATGCGATGCTTTTAAGACCATTTCATACGCGGGTAAGGATAAACCTGTTTTAACTAAAGACTGACTATCGTCTTCGTGCTGATCAAAGTGTTTGAATAAGGCGTCGACATCGGCATGCTCAAAGTTATAGGTCGACATTTCCACTTCGTTTTGGTGAAAGACATCGCCATAGCTAACGCGCCCGGCCGGACCCTCTTCACACCAGGTTAAATCGTAAACGCTGTCAACGCCTTGCAGATACATGGCGATGCGTTCAAGACCGTAGGTAATTTCACCGGTAACAGGCTTACAATCGAGGCCACCGACCTGCTGGAAGTAGGTGAATTGACTGACTTCCATTCCATCGAGCCAAACTTCCCAACCTAAACCCCAGGCACCTAAAGTGGGCGACTCCCAATCGTCTTCGACAAAACGAATGTCGTGTTCGAGCGGGTCAACGCCTAAGACTTTTAGCGATTCGAGATAAAGCTGTTGTATATCTAAGGGTGAAGGTTTGATCACCACCTGAAACTGATAATAGTGTTGCAGGCGATTAGGGTTTTCACCATAGCGGCCATCCGTTGGGCGGCGACACGATTGCACATACGCAGCAGCCCACGGCTCGGGGCCAATCGAACGCAAAAAGGTTGCGGGATGAAAGGTACCAGCACCCATTTCCATATCGTAGGGCTGCATCAGAACGCAGCCTTTTGCGGCCCAGTATTGCTGTAGGGTGAGAATCATGCCTTGAAAGGAGGCAGATGGCGAAGAATCTAATGGTTGCTTGGACGCTGTCATGGCACTCAGTGGGCTTAATTTAGCGCGCTATTATAGCGGGTCGTTCGCCTCTCATGTCGACCCTATCATGGTTTTTGCCTAAAACCCACAGCTCGCCATTGAATCAAAATCAAGATATTACTCGAAACTGCCGTTAGACTAAGTAGAGGTGTCGTTATGAAAGAATCGTTTCAAACACTTAGCAGTGACGCACAATGGCATAGCCTGGTTCACGAGGCTCAAGCTAAAGCCCATCTGCACCTTAGCGAAATACTAGAGCACTATCTGGTTATGCTGCTATCACGCTTTACCTCTCGCACCGCCTCATTATGCGAGGCGGTGGCACCTCATTATCTCGAAGCCATGCGCAACGACAGTCAACAACGGCCAAAAAGCCTGCGCGATGTCGGTGATACCTGCTTATTATTGTCTGGCTTGTTTCCTGGTCGCTCGAATAAACTGGCAGTAAGCGCTGATTATTATATCGGTCTTGGCCAATCTGCTTACGGTGAGGCAGCAACACATCTTGATACCGATGATCATCCTTTGTTCTTAACTCTGGCCCAGCGTTTTGTCAGCGCCATGGATGTATTGATGGCCATTCGCTTAATGGGCAAGAACAGCTCACTGCTGCCCGATACGCTCAGCGCTTACGAACTCAGCCAGCAATACGGGAGCCAGACTGCAAAACAGGTCGTCAGCACGCATTGCGACAGCCCAGACAGTGTCATTCTCAGCCCCAGCGGCACACAACACCTACACTAATACGCGCGAAACTATCGAGCCTGTTAATTTTACAGCTCCTTTTGAGTGCAAACACTAGAGCCTTGCGTATAAAATCGCTATGATGCCGACAGCAATCATTTAGCTGTCTTGGTCTGGCGAGCAACGTTAACGCGAACCTGCTCATGACAACGTGACTTATAGCGCATCATTTTAGTGCATTTAATTTTAGGCGCACTATAGCGGTGCGATCAATGGGCGGGCCAAGCACCATAAAAAACCTGCATGCTATTGAATTTTATAGTTTTATTCTCATGGCATGTTAAATGCTGCGACGAATTTACTGTGCTTATTAGGCAATATTGGCTGCGCGAGCAGACAAGGTTAATCATTCATAAATGTCCACTCTGGAGGAGACATGTCCGCAACTAAAGTGCAAAAACTGATTAAAGACAGCAACGCCCTATTCGTCGACCTACGTTTCACTGACACTATTGGTAAAGAGCAGCACGTTACTGTGCCTACGCACACCATCGATGCTACTTTTTTTAAAGAGGGCAAAATGTTTGATGGCTCGTCAATCGCCGGCTGGAAAGGCATTCACGATTCCGACATGATTCTGATGCCAGACACCAACACTGCCGTGGTTGATCCATTTATGGATGAAATCACTGTGAATTTACGTTGTGACATCGTCGAGCCTGCCACTATGCAAGGTTATGAGCGTGACCCACGTTCTATCGCTCGTCGGGCAGAAGCGTATTTAACATCAACCAAGATTGGTGATGTTGCTTACTTTGGTCCTGAAAACGAGTTCTTTGTCTTTGACGACGTTCGTTGGGGCTCTGACATGAGCGGCTCTTTCTATAAGGTAGGTTCTGAAGAAGCCTCCTGGTCATCTGAAAAGGTTTTTGAAGACGGCAATATGGGTCACCGCCCTGGCGTTAAAGGCGGCTACTTCCCAGTGCCTCCAGTCGATTCATTGCAAGACCTACGCTCTTCTATGTGCTTATGCTTAGAAGAAATGGGCGTTAAAACTGAGGTTCACCATCACGAAGTAGCCACAGCCGGTCAATGCGAAATCGGTGCCGTGTTTAATACCCTGGTACAAAAGGCTGACGAAGTTCAGATTCTTAAATACGTTATTCATAACGTTGCTCACAGCTACGGTAAATCAGTCACCTTTATGCCTAAACCTTTAGTTGGTGATAACGGTAGTGGCATGCACGTTCACCAATCTATTGGTAAAGCAGGCAAAAATATCTTTAGTGGTAATAAATACGGCGGCTTGTCTGACAATGCTCTTTACTACATTGGTGGCTTGATCAAACATGCGCGTGCAATTAACGCCTTTGCTAACGCTTCGACCAATAGCTACAAACGTTTGGTTCCTGGTTTTGAAGCGCCGGTGTTGTTGGCGTATTCAGCTAAAAACCGCTCTGCTTCAATTCGTATCCCTTATGTTGCGAACCCGAAAGCACGCCGTATCGAGCTACGTTTCCCTGACAATACGGCTAACCCCTATCTCGCTTTCTCAGCAATGTTAATGGCCGGTATTGACGGTATCAAAAACAAGATTCATCCAGGTGAAGCCGCTTCTAAAGATCTTTATGACCTGCCACCTGAAGAAGAAGCCGAAATC
>NVRQ02000101.1 GCA_002400905.2 Gammaproteobacteria bacterium
CGGTATATGTGAGTAGATAGCGTCAATGGCTGATCCCTATAGTGTAACAATGCCGCAACTCTCAGACACCATGACAGAAGGTGTGCTGGTGAGTTGGGAAAAAGAATTAGGCTCAAAAGTGGAGCGTGGCGATATCGTTGCGACGGTCGAAACCGACAAAGCCATCATGGATGTCGAAGTCTTTAAAGAAGGCTATCTATCCGGCCCCTTGGCCGAAGTCGATGCGACCGTAGAAGTTGGCGTAGCGATCGCCTATATCGTTGCCACCGAATCAGAGATCAGTAATGCGTCCGCCGCAAGTGATGTAGCGCCTATAGTGGCAGAACACGCTTCGCCAGTAGCACCAAGCGGCCCAGCAAATACCTTATTGACCATCACCATGCCACAGCTGTCAGATACCATGACCGAAGGCATTGTCGTTAGCTGGGAGAAAGAACTAGGCTCAAAGGTGGCGCGTGGCGATATCGTTGCGACGGTCGAAACCGACAAAGCCATTATGGATGTAGAAGTCTTCAAAGATGGCTACCTCTCAGGCCCCATCGCAGACATCGACAGCGTCATCGCCGTCGGTGGTGCCATGGCCTACTTGGTTGAGAGCGCCGAAGACGTTGATAAAGCGTCCTTTTCAGCATCATCTGGCGCAGCAGCGTCAGATAGCGCGGCAGACGTCGCAGCGTCAACCAGTCGATCAGCAAAAGTTGCAACACCCGCATATTCAGGATCAGCCGCGCCTGCACTGCGGCCTAATAGCGCTAGTGCGACACCGTATGCGCGACAAGTCGCTGGCGGTATGCATGTTGATTTAAACCGCGTGCAAGGCTCAGGTCCAGCAGGTGTTATCCAGGCCGCAGACGTACAAAAAGCAGCGGGTAGCGGCGCAGCACCTGTAAGCGCAGGGCTGCCGCAAGCCGATGTGCCAGGTGTTGGCCGACCAATGAACGCCATGGAAAAAGCCATATCGCAATCCATGAGCAGTTCAATCGGCATCCCCGATTTCCGCGTCAGCATCGATGCCCAGCCAACCAAACTCATCGCCGCCGCCAAAAAAGCCGGTGTCTCCGTAACAGTCGCTATAGCTAAAGCCTGTGCCTTGGCAATGAAATCACATCCATCGATGAACTGGGCATACAAGCCAGTTGATCAGATAATTGAACGCGATAACGTCGATATCGGCATGGCAGTTTCAGTCGAAGGTGGCCTTGTCGTACCAGTATTACGTAACTGCGAAAGCCGTTCGCTCGAAGAATTAAATGCCGACTGGCAAGATCTCGTTAGTCGCTCACGTGCGCGTCGCTTAACACCAGAAGAATATGCCAACCCAACGTTCATGATTTCTAATATGGGCATGATGGGCGTTAAGTATTTTGATGCCGTTGTTACTCCAGGCATGGCCGGAATACTGGCGATATCTACCGCAGGTCCTGATGGTATGCCGCTAACGATTACGGGTGACCACCGTGTCGTAAACGGTGCCGATGTCGCGCAATATTTAAGTACCTTAAAAGCAAATATCGAAAAACCTGAAACATGGCTGGAATCAACAATGGGCTCAGCAATACCTGAAGGTGATTGGGACTACGACGTTGTCGTTATTGGTGGCGGACCCGGTGGTGAAGACTGCGCGCGTGACTTAACCGAGCACGGCTTAAAAGTCGCCATGATCAACGACTCGAAATTCCCTGGTGGCGAATGTTTATGGCGTGGCTGTATTCCATCCAAAGCCTGGCGCGCCGCCGCCGATAAATTGCGCGACCGTGCACACGATGCGCACCTTGGTATTACCGGCACCGACAAAGCCAAACTGGTCTGGGCCGATATGGAAAAAACCCGTCGCGGCATATTAGAAACACGCGGTGAAATGGCTTACAAAACCGACACCGGCGTAAAGATACAATACATCCATGGTCAAGGCAGCTTTGTCTCAGACCATGTGATACGTGTCGACAGCTCAACCAATAGCGATGATCCTCACGCGCGCCCAGATCAAAGCAGTGGTGATAAAGGCGAAGAGATTAGTTTTGGTTGCGCAGTCATCGCAACTGGCGCACCACCGTTCATACCGCCTATCGACGGCGCACACGACGGATTAAAAACCGGCGGCGTACTGACCTCCGATACCGTCTGGGCCTTAGATAAATTACCGAAGAAATTGGTGGTTATCGGCGGTGGCGCGATTGGTGTCGAAATGGCGCAAATCTTCCAAGACTTTGGTGCAGAAGTCACCTTGCTCGAAGCACAAGATAGTATCCTCGCCGAAGTTGAAGACGAAATTGCCAAAGTCCTAACCGGGATATTGAATGACGACCCACGTCTAACCATTCAAACCTCAGCCAAGGTCGCCGAGATATCTGGTAAGCCAGGCAAAATGAGCGTTAAGTTTGTTGATGCAGAAGGCAAAGAACATAAAACAGCTTGTGACTACGTCATCATGGCCACCGGTAAACGTCCCGTACTAGAGCCGTTGAATTTGGCCAGCGTTGGCGTAGCATCAGATCGCAGCCTGATTACCGTCGATAAAACCGGCCGCACCAGTGCCAGCCATATCTTCGCCGTCGGCGATGTTATCGGGGGCTTAATGCTAGCGCATACTGCAGGTCAACAAGGGCGCGTCGCCGCGCAAACCCTAAGCGGTGAAAAAGCCGCCTATGACGAAGCCAAAGACTGCGGCGTGATTTTCTCACGCCCACAAGCCGGCTTTGTTGGTTTATCCGTCGCACAAGCGAAAGCCAAAGGTGTCGATGCGGTTGAAGTCAAAATGCCAATGAGCATAGATGCCAAAGCCATGATTACCGGTGAGACTTTGGGCTTGATAAAAATTGTCGCGGATAAAGCTACACAAAAAATTATTGGTGTGCATTTTTTAGCCGATCATACCGACACCTTAATCGGTGAAGCGGTAATGATGGTGTCAGGGGAAATGACATTAAGTCAGGTCGGTAATGCGATTCATCCGCATCCAACACAAACTGAAATGTTTGGCGAAATGGCGCGCCGACTGTCATCACGTCTACGTCGTAGCGCCAAACGTAAAAAATAAATCCACGTAAAAATATAACTTTTACGAATTAATTTTAAGATAAAACACTATGAGCAAAATCAATAAAGTCGTGCTCGCCTATTCCGGCGGCCTTGATACCTCAGTCATATTGCAATGGCTACGTGATACCTATGACTGCGAAGTGGTTACCTTCACGGCCGACATCGGCCAAGGCGATGAAGTCGAGCCTGCGCGTGCTAAAGCCCAACAGATGGGTGTTAAAGAAATTTACATCGATGATCTACGCGAAGAGTTTGCTCGTGACTTTGTTTTCCCCATGTTTCGCGCTAACGCGATTTATGAAGGCGAATACCTCTTAGGGACTTCTATCGCACGACCATTGATCGCCAAACGTCAAATCGAAATTGCTAACGAAACCGGCGCCGACTCCGTATCACATGGCGCAACCGGCAAAGGTAACGACCAGGTTCGTTTCGAGCTAGGTTATTACGGTTTGCGGTCTGACATAAAAGTTATCGCACCGTGGCGCGAGTGGGATCTCACCTCACGTGAGACGCTAATGAAATATGCCGAAGAACACGGTATTCCTATTGAGCGTAAACAAGGTAAAAAGTCACCTTACTCAATGGATGCCAACGCCCTGCATATTTCTTACGAAGGCGGCATACTCGAAGATCCAGCAGCCGAGCCAGAAGAAGGCATGTGGCGCTGGACTGTTTCACCAGAGAATGCACCAGACCAATCGCAATATATCGAGTTAGATTATCAACAGGGTGATGTCGTCGCTATCGACGGCGTTGCGATGACGCCTTATGAAGTGCTTGCCAAACTCAATGAGATCGGTGGCAAGCACGGTGTCGGTCGTTTAGATGTTCTTGAAAACCGCTACGTTGGTATGAAGTCGCGTGGCTGTTATGAAACACCTGGTGGCACCATACTTCTGAAAGGTCACCGTGCTATCGAATCAATAACACTTGATCGTGAAGTGGCTCATCTTAAAGACGAACTCATGCCACGTTATGCCAGCATGATCTATAACGGTTATTGGTGGTCACCTGAACGTGAAATGATGCAAACCATGATCGATGCTTCGCAGCAGCGAGTGAATGGTCGTGTGCGTATTAAGCTTTATAAAGGCAATGTTATTGTCGTTGGGCGTGAATCAGCAACGGATAGTTTATATCGTCCTGATATTGTCACTTTTGAGGATGATGGTGGGGCATATACGCAGGCAGATGCGCATGGCTTTATTAAGTTGAATGCGTTGCGGTTGGCGCTAAGACAGAAGAAGTAACGTGGGCGCGTTATTTTTCTTTAGATAGTCGTCATTCCTGCGTAGGTAGGAATTTTATACTTCGCCATTCCCTTGGAAACGTGGAATCCACGTTTTAGAGATCCGTTTTAGCGTTTTAAGGGGCAAGTCTATAATTACGGTAGCATTTAATGTTTCCGCTGTTTTTGTTGATCGATTAGATGATAAGTGGAGTAAGATCAGTGGCCAATAAAGATAATTGCCATTCGTGTTTGTTATTGCAGTCCTTGATTTGAATTATATAATTCAAGAGATCAGATACTGTCTTAAAAAGCAAGTCCAATGAGCATTAATTTTGATAATTAACATCAAATGGTTTGCCTGATTTTAGCACTCCATAAGCGATGACCAACAGTTTTCGCATGACCGCGACCAATGCCACTTTTTTAGGTTTACCTTTGGCGAGTAGTTTTTCATAAAATGCTTGCATAAGGGGATTAAATCGCACGGCAACGAGTGCTGGCATGTATAGCGATTTTCGCAGTCTCGCACACCCCATTTTTGATAAACTGGAACGGTTAATGCTGGTTCCAGACTGAGCAATACTTGGATTAAGACCTGCATAGCTAGTTATCTGTTTTGCATTATTAAACAAGCTAATATCACCGATATAAGCCAGCAGAGCCCATGCTGTTTTATCAGCAATTCCGTTAATACTATTCAGTAAACCGACTTGAGCGGTTAACAGCTTATCTTGTTTAACAATGGTCACTATTTCTTTTTTGATCATAGCTATTTGTTTATCAATAAAGGTGAGCATTGATTTAACTGAACGAGAAGCTGCTTTGTCTAAACTGACATCTAAGCGATTGTTTTCTTGGTTTTTCAGTTTGTTTAACTGATCTAATCGTGTCACTAAAAACTGGATACGCTCAAAGGCTGCAGGCTTCGGTGTAAATAGGCTTTTTTCTATGCCACCTTGATTAAATAAATGCTGACAATAGCGAGAGATACTGATTGCATCGGCTTTATCTGTTTTATTTCTAGCCATTTCCATTTTAGCAAAGGCACTGGTTTGTATTGGATTAGCCACAACGACTTTTTGATTGTTTTTATATAAATGCTTAGCTAATTGCAAGCCATAAATACCCGTAGCTTCCAAACAAAAATAGGCGCACTGATTCAATGAACTTACCCACTTAATCAGTTGTGAAAAACCAGACAATGTATTAGTAAACTGACGGTTATGATGCTGACCATCGATTAATACGGCCACATCAAACGTTAACTTAGCAATATCGATACCTACAAATAGCATGATGACATCCTTAATACTGAGATACAATGAACCCGATTGGATAAATTAACGTCAACTGCATTCTTGTCGTTATACGTGCTACAGCTCAAATCTGTGCACAAGATACTGTTCGCATTTTAAGACGTTAAAAATAAGGGGTAGGCACTAATCTGACCCACAGAGTGATGAACACTAAGACTCGTTACAGTGTCTCTACCCCTTTATCCAATCACCTTGGAGAGTGTAAAACAATGCTTATGTCTTCCACGGGATTTAAGATACAAGACTCGAATTAATACCTGTCTTTTTATATTTTTTTAGTCATAAATAAGGGGTGCTTCACTCTGAGCCACCCCTAGTTTGACGGACACTTCCGAAATGGGACACTAGTCCTGGAGGTGTTTATGACGATACGACAACGATTTTCGAAGCAACAAATAAAGGTGTTGTAGACGCCAGAGATTGGTTGTTAATCAGGGCTGAGCTAGTACATATCAACACCTCTGGTCTACATTCCCATTCCAAGCCCCGCCCTGCGGGGCTTGATCGTTAAACATTCAAAAACTGATTGGTGGTTATATCTGCCTGTTTGAGAATTGCCCTCAACGTTCCTTCTGGCATATCGCCGGGATGATTGGCAATGGTGGTGTATTTGTTGGTTGCCGGGTTAAACCAGATTTCATGGCTTCCTGCGGCCTGGCGGTCAAACTCAAAGCCCTGTTTTTTGAGCTTCTTGATAATCTGCCGGTACTTGAATCCCGCCAGTCTACCCATCAGGTACCCAGGATCAGCGGGTAATCAAACGAATCCTTGGCCAATTCCAGTTTGGCCTGTTGATGCCGTTCAGCTTGCGCCTCCAGCAGCTTCTTCGCCACATCACGGGCGATCTCCAGCGTCTCGGTGATAGTGCGTCCCTGAGCCACCAAACCTGGAATATCCTCGCAGGTGGCGAGATACACACCCTCTGGTAATTTCTCAATATGTAAATTAGCAATCTGTTCCATTGTTTTCTTTGCCCTTTAGTTAGCGTTGGCTTTTTGCTTTAGCTGTTCCGCCTCAACAAAAGTATCAATCAACTGAGTGATTTGTCGTCGAGGCTTGGGAGTGAGCTTTTCAATCTGCCGTATCCGGCGCTCTAGCCGACTACTGACCGGCACATTTTCGATCGGCTTAATCCCCAGCAGAGCATCGGCACTGACATTCAACGCCTTGGCTAAATCCACCAGCATGTTCGCTGGTGGGTGCTGACTCTCAGACTCGTAGTAAGCAATCATCCGCCGTGTTGCGCCGATCTCATCGGCCAACTGTTGCTGGGTATAGTCAGCCGCCTTGCGCAGCTTGGCCAATCGCTTACCAAAGCTACTCAGTTTTTCATTGATCTTCTTGGACATACACCCACCTCTTTGCACGGTATGTCCAATAGTGTAAGCCCTGTTTTCGTTCATAAGGGTTGCACAGCCTTCGTTCTCACTTTAGAATATCCGATAATCGTACAATTTAATGACACGAGAATCAACGGTAAAAAAATCCTGCAAAGGGCTTGACACGTTTTTGAGAGGGAACTGATATGGCACGACTACCCAACAATGAACTGGATCGCTTAAAACATGAAGTCTCACTATTACGCCTAATCGAGAGCCAAGGCTACGAGCTCAGCAAGCGAGGCAAGGATTACGTTACCCGCTGCCCCTTTCACGAAGACAAGACTCCAAGCTTAGTCATCACTCCCGCTAAAAACCTCTTTCACTGTTTTGGCTGCGATGCGGCGGGCAGTGTCATTGACTGGGTGATGAAGACCCAGGGCGTCAGTTTCAAGCACGCCGTTGAGCTATTACGCAAAGAGATTCCCTTAGCCGCTGACAACATGACCGTGAAGAAAACCACCGTGCCGAAACTCGCATCCCCTTTGACGGATGATGCCGATAAACAAACTGCACTCCAGCAAGTCATCGCCTTTTATCACCAGAGTCTCAGAGAAAGCCCAGAAGTCCAGTCCTATCTAAAACAACGTGGACTCGATGATGTCGAGATGATTAATCATTTCAAGCTGGGCTATGCCAATCGCACCTTAGGATTACACCTGCCGCAAAGGAATCGCCAGAGTGGTGCCAAACTCCGTGGCTTACTACAAGCCATAGGTATTTACCGCGAAAGCGGCCACGAGCATTTCAACGGCTCCTTGATTATCCCCGTGATTAACGATCACAAAGTCACCGAGGTGTATGGCCGCAAATTACTCGGCAGTAAACTGAGAAAAGGCACGGCGCAACATATGTATCTGCCTGGCCCGCATCAAGGCGTATTTAATCGTGACGGATTAACGAGTACGAAAGAAATCATCTTATGCGAGAGCTTAATTGATGCCTTGACCTTTTGGCGCTGGGGATTCAAACACGTCACCACCAGCTACGGTGTCAACGGTTTCACCGATGAACTCTTGCAATGCTTGATCGACAAGAAAATACAGCGCGTACTGATTGCTTATGACAGAGACCCCGCCGGTGATAACGCCGCCGTCGCGTTAGCCAAACGTTTAAACAAACACCACATCGACGCCTACCGTCTCTTGTTTCCGAAAAACATGGATGCCAATGAATACGCCTGCACCATGACACCCTCAGAAAAATCATTAGCGCTAGTGATTAGAAAGGCAGAGCCGATAGGTGCGATCACTCATCATATCCATCAACCTTTAGCCGCCGCTAGCGCAGAGCAAGCACTCGATAGCCAAGCGACCCCGGCACCGACATTACCTCAGCAAATCATGCCTATGCAAGTCAGGGAAAATGATCTCTATCTCACTTTGGGCGACAGGGTTTATCGCATAAAAGGGTTTGATGCTAAGTCACACAGTGACCAGCTAAAAATCAATTTAATGATAAGCAAGCTTATCCCCCCGTATCACAACGTACGGGGCAGGCTGTGCGGTGACACGGAAGGCGAAGCAATGCACCTGGACAAGCTCGATCTGTACAGCAGCAAACAACGGCAAGTGTTTATTAACCAGGCCAGCGTTGAGTGTGGACTTGAACCCGACATTATTAAAAGCGACCTTGGAAAGGTCTTATTACAATTGGAACAGTTACAGCAAATTCAGGCAGAGAAGAAACCCACCGAAGTAAAAACCTTATCAACAGCAGAGCGTGATGCTGCCTTATCGCTGCTAAAGGATAAGGATTTATTAACCCGCATCCTCAATGATTTCACCAGTGCCGGAATTGTCGGCGAACAAACCAATACTTTAGTCGGTTATCTGGCCTGTGTTTCCAGAAAGCTCGGCAAACCGTTAGCAATCATAATCCAAAGCACCAGTGCCGCCGGTAAAAGCAGTTTGATGGATGCGATCTTAAACCTCATGCCAGAGGATGAGCGCGTGCAGTATTCCGCCATGACTGGCCAGAGTTTATTTTACCTGGGTGAAACCCAGCTCAAGCACAAGATATTGGCCATCAGCGAAGAAGAGGGCGCGAGTAACGCCAGCTATGCCTTAAAACTCTTACAATCTGAAGGCGAAGTGACCATTGCCAGCACCGGCAAGAATGAAACAACGGGTGACATGGAAACCAAAGAATACCGAGTCGAAGGGCCGGTGATGTTATTTATGACCACCACCGCGATTGATATTGACGAAGAGCTGATGAATCGCTGCTTAGTGTTATCGGTGAACGAGAGTAGAGAGCAGACGCAAGCCATACACCAAGCACAGAGACAGAGAAGGACACTACAAGGCTTACAAAACAAACTCAAAACAGAGCAGATCACCCAGTTACATAGGAATGCACAACAGCTATTAAAGCCCTTGGCGGTGATTAACCCCTATGCCGACCAACTGACGTTTATCGATGATAAAACCCGTACCCGCCGCGACCACGAAAAGTATTTAACCCTGATCGACAGCATTGCGTTATTGCGTCAATACCAGCGAGAGATAAACACCATCGATCATGCAGGAGAGGTGATAGAATACTTCGAAGTGACGTTAAACGATATTAAAACCGCCAATCGATTGGCCAACGAAGTGCTGGGTAAAACCCTCGATGAATTGCCCCCGCAAACGAGAAAGCTACTGACG
>NVRQ02000102.1 GCA_002400905.2 Gammaproteobacteria bacterium
ATCACGACGAATATTGCGTAAAGAAATACGCGCGTTCTCAGCTTCAGCCTTCACCACCTTAACCATTTCACGACGTCGCTCTTCCGTTAACGGTGGCAACGCAATACGAATCACACTACCTGAAGTGGAAGGATTCAAACCAAGACCTGAAGCCATGATTGCTTTTTCAATGACCGGCACTAATGCTTTTTCAAAAGGCGTCACATTCAACATACGCGCATCAGCAACTGAAACAGTCGCAGCCTGGCTTAATGGCACATCAGATCCGTAATAAGAAACCATCACTTGATCAAGTAAGCGCGGATTCGCGCGGCCAGTACGCAGCTTGGACAGATGGTCACGAAACGACTCAATGCTCTTCTCCATACGCCGAGATACATCTTGTTTGATTTCCTCTATCATAACATTGCCTTGCCTGCTCTTAACAAACCAATGTGCCCCTGTCTTCACCGTGAATAATTTTCATTAGTGCGCCGGCATCATTGATATCAAATATACGTATCGGCATACTATAATCACGACATAACACAATCGCTGTAGTATCCATAACCCCTAATTTTTGTTCGATAACCTGATCATAACTAAGTCGATCATAGCGTGTGGCCGTTTTATCTTTCATTGGATCCGCACTATAAACGCCATCGACCTTGGTTGCCTTTAAAACCAACTCAGCACCCACCTCAACACTGCGCAGGCTCGCAGCAGAATCCGTAGTAAAAAATGGATTTCCGGTGCCTGCCGCAAAAATTACCACACGACCTTTCTCAAGATGGCGTACAGCACGACGACGGATATATTGCTCACAAACTTCATTGATCTGCAACGCAGACATGACGCGTGTTTTGGTATCGAGACGCTCAAGCGCATCCTGCATTGCCAAAGCATTAATAACCGTTGCCAGCATACCCATATGATCAGCAGAGACGCGCTCCATTCCGGCAGCAGCGAGGCCAGCGCCACGAAAGATATTGCCACCGCCAATAACCAGACCCACTTCAACGCCAGCATTGACCACTTCTGCAACTTCTTCGGCTAGGCGCTTAATGACTTCAGGCTTAATCCCATAATCTTCATCGCCCATTAGCGCCTCGCCACTTAACTTAAGGACGATGCGCTTATAAGATGGCGCACTATGGGGTTCGCTCATTAAATTGACTCCGGCTAGCTAGTTATTTACTTTGGGCAACCTGTGCAGCGACTTCTTCAGCAAAGTTTTCGACTTTTTTCTCAATACCTTCACCCACTTCAAAGCGGATAAACTGTTTAACACTACTATTGCTCTTATCAAGCAACTTAGCCACTGACAGATCAGGATCTTTAACAAACGGCTGACCTAACAGAGTCACCTCAGCCAAGAATTTACGCATACGACCTGCAACCATCTTTTCGATAATTTCGGCAGGCTTACCACTTTCAGCGGCTTGCACTTCGAAAATTTCTTTTTCTTTAGCCAAAGTAGCCTGGTCGACATCATCTTCAGAGATCGCAATAGGACGACTTGCAGCGATGTGCATTGCAACGTCTTTACCTAAAGTCGTATTACCTGGAGCAATATCGACTAACACGCCAATACGAACGCCATGCATATAACCGTCTAATTGACCGCCATCACTTTCAAAACGTTGAAAACGACGAATAGAGAGTTTCTCACCTAATTTGGCCATCATCTCTTTACGACGCACATCAATACTCTTGCTCGCATCAAACGCCAATTGTTCTAAAGCGGCGACATCAACAGGTTGATCAGCAATCACACGCTGAGCAATCAATGCGGCAAACTCACCGAACTCATCGCTATTCGCAACAAAATCAGTCTCACAATTAACTTCCACAATAGCCGCAGTCTTGCCGTCATCACTGATCAGCTGAACAATGCAGCCTTCAGCAGCAATACGGCCCTCTTTTTTATCCGCCTTCGCTTGACCCGATTTACGCAACAACTCGACGGCAGCATCGATATCGCTACCAGTTTCTGTCAATGCTTTTTTACATTCAAGCATGCCCAGACTAGTACGCTCGCGCAGTTCTTTGACCATCGCAGCAGATACACTCATGAATCTTTCCTCATAAAAACACTAAATTCCTTAAATACACATTACGGAGTGCGATAAATGCTACCCCGTAATATGTGTTGAACGCTAACTAATAAACATTAAGACTCAGCGGGCACTTTCGCAGCAACTGAAGTCTCCGCTGAAATTTCTACTGGAGCTTCCACCGCAATAGGCGCTTCTCTTTCAGGCTTAGCGTCTTTATTGACGACCTTATTCGTTTTCTTCTTAACAGCCTTAACAGCCACTGCACCGCTAGCGTCAACCTCAACGAACTCATCGCCACTACCGCTCTGGTTTTGAGCAAGAGACAAACGACCTTCGAGCACAGCATCAGCAGCACTCGCGACATAGAGCTGAACTGAGCGAATCGCGTCATCATTACCAGGAATAACGTAATCAATCCCGTCCATCTTATTATTAGTATCCACAATACCGATAACGGGAATACCAAGCTTCACTGCTTCGGCTACGGCGTTTTTCTCATAACCAACATCAACAACAAACATGGCATCTGGAAGGCCAGCCATATTTTTGATTCCAGCCAAGCTGATTTGTAATTTAGTACGCTCACGCGTTAAACCCAACGCTTCTTTTTTATTAAAACGGTTCATACGACCGTCTTCTTCCATCGCATCCAGTTCTTTCAAACGACGAACCGACTGCTTAATGGTTTTAAAATTAGTCAACATACCACCCAACCAGCGGCGATCAACATAAGGACAACCGCAACGCTCAGCTTCTTGGGCAACGATTTCTGATGCCGCACGCTTGGTGCCGACAAACAATATTTTTCCCTTACGAGCAGCCAAGCTGCCAATAAAGTTCATCGCGTCATTGAACAACGGCAAGGTCTTTTCTAGATTGATGATATGGATTTTGTTGCGCGCACCGAATATATAGGGTGCCATCTGGGGATTCCAGTAGCGAGTCTGATGGCCGAAATGGACACCAGCCTCCAGCATCTCACGCATTGAGACGTTAGGCATTTTAGTATTCCTCTAGGTTAGGGTTGAGCCTCCACATTCCCCATAAGCCGACCAAATAGCGAACTATCCAGCACCCCAGCCAATGTGACGAAATGTGTGTGTCATAGTTATGGCAACACTACGTGTCACCTGTGTACCGAGCCTCATACGAGATTCGGCGCGAGACTTATACCATATTAAGCACTTTTTCTCAATCTTTCCGCCAGCGATGGCGCGACTGCATCAGTGCGGTTAAAATAGACAGCATGAGTCATGCTTTTCAAGAAAAAGCACCTCCAAGCTATTGAGTTTATTAATGAGATCCATGCCAGTCACAATTAAAACCACAGACGAAGTCGACAAAATGCGCGTCGCAGGACGGCTTGCTGCCGAGGTATTGCACATGATTCGCCCACACGTGGTTGCCGGCATTACGACCGGCGAGCTTGACCAGATTTGCCATGACTTTATCACTCAGGAGCAAAATGCTATACCGGCACCGCTGAATTATCACGGTTTTCCGAAATCAATCTGCACCTCGGTTAATCACGTTGTTTGCCACGGCATTCCCAGCGACAAAAAACTAAAGAACGGTGACATCATCAATATCGACGTCACCGTCATCAAGGATGGCTATCATGGTGACACCAGCAAAATGTTCTATGTTGGCGAACCGTCAATTATGGCAAAGCGTGCTTGCAAAATTTCTTATGACGCCATGCGCCTGGGAATTGAAATGGTCAAACCAGGTGTGCGCCTAGGTGATATAGGCCATGCCATTCAAACGCATGCGGAATCTAATAATATGTCCGTTGTTCGTGAATATTGCGGCCATGGCATTGGCAAAGAGTTTCACGAAGAACCTCAAGTTTTACATTACGGCCAGCCTGATACCGGTATGCCGTTAGAAGCCGGCATGACCTTCACTATCGAGCCTATGGTCAACGTCGGCAAACGTGGCGTTAAACTGCTTGCCGATAACTGGACTGTAGTGACCCGAGATCGCAGCATCTCAGCACAATGGGAGCACACCATCCTGGTCACAAACGATGGCTTTGACGTTCTTACCAAGCGACCAGAAGACGACATTTAGCCTCTTTACATCACCTAGCAACCCTCCCCACCATGAGCGATACTGATATCAGTAAAGTAAGTAACGACCCAAATCTTGCCGAGTTCCGAGAAAAACTTCGCAAGATCAGCGATTCAATCTGTAAGCGCTTTAACGATGGCGCACTCGCATCAGAGCTCATACACGTCCATACAAAAGAAATTGATCAATTGCTTGCTCTAGCATGGTGCCCATTCATCAATCAAAGCAACGACGATATTGCGCTAATCGCTGTCGGCGGCTACGGTAGAGAAGAACTATTTCCGCACTCCGATATCGACATTTTAGTATTACTTACCAATGACTATCATGAGCAACATAACGATGCCATCACCCGCTTTATAAGCTTTTGCTGGGATATAGGTCTAGAAATCAGACATAGCGTACGGACTACGGATCACTGCGTCGTTGAAGCACAAAAAGATGTCTCAACCATAACAAACCTGATTGAATCGCGATTAATTACCGGCACCACATCGCTCTACGAGCAACTACAAGCTTGTATTTCACCCGACCAAATCTGGCCGAGCAAAGTGTTCTTTACCGCCAAATTACAAGAACAGCAATTACGCCATCACAAATACGGTGACTCTGCCTATAGCCTCGAACCTAACGTTAAAAATGGACCCGGTGGGTTACGCGATATTCATATCATCACTTGGGTGACAAAACGACACTTCGGTGCAGAGAACTTGCATGATCTTGTTACACACGGTTTCCTAACCCAATCAGAACACAGTGATCTTGTTACGGCACAAAATTTTCTCTGGCAGGTGCGCTTTGCCTTACATGTTCTCGCAGGACGCGAAGAAGATAGGCTGCTTTTCGACCATCAGCCCAGCCTTGCGCAAATGCTGGGCCACAAAAAAAGTGAACACAAACGTGCCGTAGAACTTTTTATGATGCATTACTACCGCACCATCAAGGAAATTAGCCGACTTAACGAAATGTTGCTCCAGCATTTCAGTGAAGCAATATTGTACGCAGATGAAATAAGCGAGCTAACAACCATCAACCACCGGTTCCAGGAACGCAACGGCTTTATCGAAGTCATTCATGACAACGTATTCGAACATCACCCTTCAGCAATACTCGAAATATTTTTAATTTTGCAGCAGAACCCCCAACTGAAGGGTGTACGCGCATCAACCGTGCGCTTAATTCGACAGCATCGCCACTTAATCAACGAAGATTTTCGCAACGACTTAGGCAATCGTGCTTTATTTATGGAAATCATTCGTCAACCAAAAGGTATCACACACGAATTAAGGCGCATGCACAACTATGGCGTACTCGCCGCTTATCTACCCAGCTTTGCCAGCCTAGTTGGACAAATGCAATTCGACTTATTTCACATCTACACTGTAGACGAACACATTCTTGCGGTGGTCAGAAACCTAAGACGATTTTTTGTTGACGAATACAAAGATGAATTACCGTTATGCAGCCAAATTGCCTTATCACTGCCAAAACCAGAGCTACTCTATCTAGGCGGACTATTTCACGACATTGGCAAGGGTCGCGGTGGTGATCATTCAGAGCTCGGTGAGAAAGATGCACGTGAATTTTGTCAACATCATGGCTTAAGTAACTACGACACTGATTTAGTCGCATGGCTAGTAAAAAACCATCTCACCATGTCGATGACCGCCCAGCGTAAAGACATTTCAGACCCGGAGACTATCGCAGAATTCGCCCGTATCGTTGGCGACCAAACACGCTTGGATTATATTTATTTACTAACAGTTGGTGATATCCGCGGCACCAACCCCAAACTCTGGAATAATTGGCGCGCTTCATTACTACAAGAACTCTATGCTTTAACGCGTCGCGCACTTTTTCGTGGCCTCGATAACCCACTTAATCGTGAAAGCTTAATCAAACATGTTAAACGTCTAGCCAAAGCTTTGCTCGAAGCCAACAACATCAGCGAAGAACTAGCTGAAAGACAATGGGCGCACCTTGAGGAAGAGTATTTTCTACGCAACAGTGCTGAAGAAGTCTCATGGCAAACACAAGCCCTGATAAAAATTACTGATAACTCACACGTACCCTTTGTTATGGTCAGCAATATTGGTCAAAACAATGATACCAAGATTTTTACCTATAGCGACCCTGAACTCGTTGATCCCTTTGCTGCCAACACAACCGCATTAGAAAAAATCGGGATCAGTATTCACGACGCGGCTATTTACACCACCAAAGATAATCACGTTATCAACAGTTACACCATCCTCGCCGATACCGACCATGCCGACTCGGTAGCAATGAGCAATGAAGAAATTGAAGATCATTTGAGGAAATGTTTATCAACACCCACCAGTAAGTGGGCGCCCATACAACGACGCCAACAACGGCGCCTACGTGCCTTTAATACGCCAACACGCGTTAACTTTTCACACGACCCTAAAAATAGCCGCACCATGATGGAAGTTGTGACCATCGACCAACCTGGCATTTTGTCACGTATTGCGCAAACGTTAACCCAACATAACATCACCGCGCGTATTGCGAAAATTGTTACCCTGGGTGAAAAAGTAGAAGATTTATTCGCCCTGGAAGATGAAAATAATGAAGCAATCACTAATGAAGATTTATTAGCAACCCTAAAAAATGAAATTATCAATGTATTAGATGAAGGGAAAAACCAAAATTAAATTAAAAGCCTTCCTTCCCTCTATCGTCGCCCACAGTCAGGATCAACCACGCACCGACAACAATCACCGTCCCACCCAACCATTCATTGATTACAGGGACCTCATTAGCCAACCAATAAGCTGACAAAGCCCCCGCCACCAATTCAAACAATAAGATAACCGAAGAACGTGATACCGGTACATGGTGAAAACCATATTGCACTAAAAACGTCATCACCACCGATGCAAACAAACCGAGCAAGCTCGCAGCAATATAGACGTTGCTATCCAATATAGGGAATTCAATTCCGGCAATAATTAACCACACCGTAGCAACCACTACCACGCCCGCCCACACCACAACTGCTTTCGGCGCCACGCTCACGTCAGCCAAGCTTCTAACTATCGACGCCGATATCGCAAAAGCAAAACCTGCGGATAAGGCCAACCAATCATTGCTATCTCTTGGCAGAGGACTGCCCAGCTCAGGGTTCCACATCATAATCAACCCACCACCCACCGCAACAGAAAACCCCAGCCAGGCACGCCATGTCATCTGCTCGCGGAGAAAGAATCGGCCAATCAAAGTCGCCCAAATGGGATATAAAAAAAACAACAAAGTGACTCTAACTACCTCACCATCAATAACAGGAAGAATAAAAGCAATATTGGCCCAACCACTGCTTAGACCTAAAACAATCAACATCAGCGGCCGGCGCGCAAAATCCAATCGGTGTCGTCGCCACCAAGGAATACTGAGCAATAATGCCGTACCGTACATAATCAACGCACACCACAAACCGACCAAACCTTGCTCTTCCAATAAGCGCAGCGGAAACCATATCGTGCCCCACATAGTGGCTGAAGCAAGCAAAGCCAAAACGGCAAACAGGTAAGTCGAACGGGGTTCGGTAGGAGATAAATTAGTCATTTATAAGCACGTGATACGGTATTAGCCGCTATAATAAGCGGTTTTACTGCTGTTAAATTAATCATTCAACAATATAGACCGGTCTGATGAACCCTAGATTACACACTCTACAACCATACCCGTTTCAACGCATGCGCGTATTATTTGGCGACGCCGCGCCCAATGACGACTTTTCGCCTATCAATCTTTCAATTGGCGAACCAAAACACCCCACGCCAGACTTCATCAAAGATGCATTGATTAGCCAACTAGACAAACTTGCCAACTATCCTCTGACTAAAGGCAGTAATGAGTTACGCCAAGCCATTGCCAAGTATTTAACTCAACGCTACCAACTCAAGCAGTTTGATGCAGACTCACAAGTACTGCCCGTTAACGGTACACGTGAAGCCTTATTTGCGATTGCGCAATGTTTGGTTGACAGTACTAAAGCCAATGCGTCGATATTAATGCCCAACCCGTTTTATCAAATTTACGAAGGCGCTGCCCTACTCGCCGGCGCAACACCCCTCTTTCTCAACACCACCCGCGATAATGGTTTTTTACCTAACCTTGATAGCGTCAGTCAAACACAATGGCAACAATGCCAACTCATCTATTTATGCAGCCCCGGCAACCCAAGCGGCACCGTGGCACCGGCATCATTGCTAAAACGTCTTATTGAGCTTAGTGATCAATATGATTTCACCATTGTCTCAGACGAATGTTATGCTGAAATTTATCCCACAAATAATGCACCACCCCTTGGCCTGCTCGATGTTGCGCAATCGCTTGGTCGTACCGACTTTAAAAACTGCCTGGTCTTCCATAGCTTATCTAAACGTTCTAATGTGCCGGGCTTACGTTCAGGTTTTGTCGCCGGCGATGCTGAGTTAATCGATACGTTTTTGCAATACCGCACCTATCACGGTTCCGCCATGTCACCGCCCTCACAGCACGCCAGTACCGCCGCCTGGCAAGATGACAAACACGTCATTGAAAACCGTAGACTCTATACAGAAAAATTTAATGCAGTCATCGACATACTCAAACCGGTAATCGACGTCACATTACCGGACGCAGGTTTCTATCTTTGGTTGGACATATCTCAATCTGACGAGCAATTCGCCAAGCGGCTCTATCAACAATATAATGTCACCGTATTGCCTGGCAGCTATCTTTCACGCGAAAGCAATGGCATTAATCCAGGCGCCGGATTTATTCGGGTCGCACTTGTCGCCGATCTGGAACAATGCGTTGATGCTGCTAAGCGCATCCGCAATTGCCTCGAGCAATAGATAATTCGATTTCCATAAGCCAATAGATTTACTGCTCACATTTTACTGATTTACTATTAGGAGAAACGAATCAAATGAACGATATTAAAGCCACCATCGAAGAAGCTTTCGAGCGACGCGCCGATATCACCCCACGTGCAGTCGACACGCATGTTAAAGAAGCCGTTACCTCAGCCGTAGCGCAACTCAACGACGGTAGCGCACGCGTGGCCGAAAAAATTGATGGCCAATGGGTTGTTAACGAATGGTTGAAAAAAGCCGTACTGCTTTCCTTTCGCATCCACGACAACAATTTTATTAAAGGTGGCTTTACCAACTATTACGACAAAGTTGATTCTAAGTTCCAAGACATGAACTCACGTGACTTTCGTGACTCTGGCGTCCGCGTTGTACCACCCGCCACGGTTCGTCATGGCTCATACATTGCCCCTAACGTCGTCCTAATGCCTTCTTATGTCAACATCGGCGCTTACGTCGATAGCGGCACCATGGTCGACACCTGGTCAACGGTTGGCTCCTGCGCACAGATCGGTAAAAACGTTCACCTATCCGGTGGTGTCGGCATCGGCGGTGTATTAGAACCATTACAAGCCAGTCCAACCATCATCGAAGACAACTGCTTCATCGGCGCACGATCAGAAGTCGTAGAAGGCGTTATCGTAGAAGAAGGCGCTGTGATATCAATGGGTGTCTACATTGGTCAGAGCACCAAAATCTTAAATCGCATGACCGGTGAAGTCACTTATGGCCGCATCCCTGCTGGCTCAGTAGTCGTATCTGGCAGTATGCCGTCAAAAGACGGCAGCCATAGCCTTTACTGTGCCGTCATCGTAAAACAAGTGGATGCTAAGACGCGCAGCAAAGTGGGTATTAACGAATTACTCCGCGACATCTAGCATTAAAATGGCAAACGTCACACTCTATGGCATCAAAAATTGCGACACCGTACGTAAAGCGCGACGCTGGCTAGACGCCCATAACATTCGTTATGATTTTCATGACTTTCGCGCTGATGGCTTAACGAAAACTAAAGTCAATCAGTGGCTTAAAGAGATTGATCAGGATACCCTGGTCAATCGTCGTGGCACCACCTGGCGTAAATTGTCTGATGAACAAAAAGCCGTTAGCAGCAAAACAGCTATTGCCAGTTTATTAGTTGAACAGCCTGCTATCATCAAACGTCCTGTGTTAGAGAATAAAGGCGCGCTTCATATCGGCTTTAACGACACAGAATATAAAACTCTTTTTGGAAAATAAATGAACGATACGCCAGTGGATGATACCTTAGCTCTAGCAATAGAGCTCATCAGCAAACCTTCAGTCACACCTAAAGACGAAGGCTGCCAGGCATTATTAACATCACGTTTAACGCCCATCGGCTTTAACTGTGAAGATATGCCATTTGGTGATGTTAGCAACCTCTGGGCACGACGCGGCAGCGACACTCCCTTGCTCGTTTTTGCTGGCCATACCGATGTCGTTCCACCCGGTCCGCTCGACGCTTGGAAAACACCTCCCTTTGAGCCTACTATTGAAGAGGGTGTTCTAACTGGCCGTGGCACGGCTGATATGAAGTCCAGTATCGCCGCCATGATCACCGCCTGCGAACGCTTTGTTGCTGATCACCCCAATCACAAAGGCTCTATCGGCCTATTAATCAC
>NVRQ02000103.1 GCA_002400905.2 Gammaproteobacteria bacterium
GCACGACTGGCAACAGATATTACGCCGATGGGCAGAGCTGAAACTCTCACAAGGGAACCAACAAATCCTTGAAGAAGCGATGCCTGAGTTTGAACGCATTATGATCGAAGCTGCCTTGCAGCACTCAGGTGGGAAAAAACAGCTGGCTTCACAGCTATTAGGCTGGGGACGCAATACGCTGACACGAAAGATAAAAGAACTTAATCTATCCGTTTAGCCGCCAATCATCGGTTAGTGTGTCACACTTGACATTATTACTGATGAATAAGTGGCCACGCTATAGGACACCACATACGTGAGTACAGCTTGAATCTATGTATGGCGACTGAACTCACCATACCGAACAGTCCGGCCATGATTTATTGAAGCGAGCATCGTCCCGACAACCAAAGCTACTTTGATTGCACAACTAACCACCTTAGGTGACATAGCAAGTATGAGGAAAGGATCGGCGCTCATGCCGATCTTTTAATTCATAATAAAAATCATAAAATAATAGGGTATCTTTCCCCTCACCTAAATAATCACTGTACCTTGATGGCATAGATTCTTCCATGCTCCATTCAAGCATCGCCAAATCGCTGAACGACGTGTTGTGCGCCCATTTTCAATTTGGACATAGGTCAGGTGATAACACTCCGGTGCGATTTCATAGCAATTAAAGTTTTTTGTTTCCACAACAATTGATTCTCGACTTCGTTTTTCTAAACACTCTAAAACGAATGCCTTGCTATAGACTCGACCTGATGCACCGACCTCCCAAAAGTCTGCATCCATTAACACCTCAAAATCAGTCCGGGTTTTATCACCAGCAGGATAATGAAATTCACACTCCAACTTCTTCAATTCTGCCAGCGTAGCGTGTAACGCTGGCTCTGTGCCTAATACGGATTCCATCTACAACTCCCAGCCATCCTCAGCTTGCGGCATTCGATACCAATCACTATGGAATATAAGAACAAGAATAATCACTGATTGTTTTTACCTGCACTTTAAACTTGGATGCGGCAGGGACTTCAAATGCTTCGCCGCCATTGATGGCTTTCCATTCTGTGGTTTCCGGCAAAAGAACTTCAAGCTCACCAGAAAGAATCTCCATTAGCTCTTTCACCTCGGCGCCAAATTCGTATTCACCTGGCATCATAATACCCAACGTCTTTTTCTCGCCATCAGCAAAGATAACGGTGCGACTGGTCACCTTGCCATCAAAATATACATTAGCTTGTTTTACAACCGATACATTTTCAAAAGTTGACATACTGCCCTCAATGATAATAATTAGAAAAATTCCGTTACACGTTAGAGTACCAAATACCATTTGTCACTTGGCAATCAATCACATCAAGAATGATATGAAGACATAAACCCACTCCAAGAATCCGCGTTTTTTGTGGGATAAGCATCAAGGCATAAACAATTATCGGAAGCCACGTATGCAGAGGATGAAAACCCATACTGCAACGCCCAGGCGAGTAAATTGGATTAGCGACAAGGTGATCAACATCAATCATCATGCCCGCCATCAGCAATAGATAAGCAATGCCCCAGAATTTGCGATAAAAAACTGCCACCACTATTAGTGGCACAATAAAATGCAGCGCTATATGCAGAATAAATACCTCGCCAACAACCTGTTGAGTTTTATAACTTACGTCACAGCAAGATGCAGCTGATTTGGCAATATATAGTGTTTTTCACTTTTATCTCGTGGCGACACAAAAGATAAGTAATGCGATGTAAGCCGAAGATCAATGTCGGCAACATCTTCAAGCTCACCATATAAGCGATCACCCACTATTGGGTATCCTGCTTCGGATAAATGCCTGCGGATTTGATGCTTCCTACCGGTCTCTATTGAAACTTCAATGAATGAACAATTTGTATCGGCCAAATAACTCAACTGCTTGCAATGACTCATAGCCGGCTTACCATCAATTTTCCCCTCAAAGGTCTGAGCATCAGGAAAATTACCATGGACTAACGCCTGGTAGCACTTGACGATCTTTCTCTGTTCAAACAAAGTCGAAAAATAAGCCGCTATTTTTTTCTGATGGGCAATGATCATTAAACCTGTCGCCGCCCGATCCAGCCTATGAACAATAAACGCTGAACGTTGTGGCATATGGTTTTTTTCGACCCAGCGATTAATCGTACAATGATCCCCCCATTTAGACCCTTGGCATAACATGCCGTATGGCTTAACCCATATACTATAAAGTCCCTCATCGGCAACCAATAATGGCGCATCAACTTGTTTAGCCAATACCTCATCATCATAATAAAGATGTAAACCATCTCCAGGCCTTAACACTTTGTCTGCACGCCTGATTCGCTGAGTGTATTGGTCTCGTGTCAACCACACAGCGCCTTTATTCATCACCCGCTTGATCGCTTGCTTGCTTAGCTCAGTTGATGCCTTCAGAACCGCTGCAGCAGACAGCTCTGCGCTCGTTATTTCCAGGTGCTTTTCAAACTTCATTGAAATTGAATAATAGCTTAGTGTTTAAAGCGAAACTTGGGCAAACTAATGTCGTATTTAATCGCTATCAGGCGTGACACAAAAATACCTACACCCGCGATAATCGCTGCCACCAACACATCAAGACCTAAATACATCAAACCAATAAATAATAACGATCCTGCCCAAGACACGGTCGCATAAAGTTGGCTTTGAAATACCAACGGTGCTTCATTACATAAGACGTCACGAGAAATACCCCCCATAACACCTGTCATCACACCCATGAAGCTTGCGATCAACCACGACACATCGAGCATTAATGAAACCAAGGTGCCAGCGATAGCAAAGGTTGCCAAACCTGCTGCGTCGGGTATCAAGAAAAAACGTGGCGCTATCACCACCAAACGAGCGGTGACAAACATGACCATGGCGCCAATGAGTGAAGCAACAAAAAAAATATGATCGCGAATCCAAAAAACTTCCCGGTCAAGCAATAAATCGCGTAAGGAACCACCACCTAAGCCTGTCGCAATAGCTATGATGATCACGCCAAACAAATCAAACTGCTTAAACCCCGCCTTAAGCACACCCGACGCCGATGAGACAACCACTGCCACTAAAGTAATCCAGTAAAGGCTATCCAGTAGCGCGGGCGTAGGGTGGAGATTCATAAAGTTTTGGCACCACTTTCAAAAGACCGGCCGGCCAAATAGGAGCCAATGATTCCAGCCAGCCATGCAATAACTAAAACTGACATGGCCATCTCCAGAGATTGCGCTTCACCACCTATTGGTTGCTGTGATGCTAATTCCGTAATAACAGTTAAGTCTAATCGAATTTCACCATTGAGAATTTTTTCTGATATCTGTCTAGCCCGATCAATCAAACCAGGTATCAATATATAAAGTGCAATTAAGGCAGTTCCGGTCAATACAGCCCCAAAAAAATATTTCTTCAAGAAGAGATGCCCTGCACCTGGAAATAGCAATGCGGACAATAAGACGGCTTTCGTGGATTTTTTCATGCCTCCATACTATCAAGAAAGCATCCATGCCTTACGTTATTTTCCCCCGCGTAGCGGTCACCATGATGGTGATTTATGAGAAAAGCTTAAATTCGCACGAAATAAGGGGTAACGATAAGTGCGACACCTATTGAGACAAGAAGGACGGTGTCGGAAACAAAATAAGGAAAGACCATAAGCACCAGCCCACAAACTAGAGGGACTACTGCTTTCTACTTCTTACCGTAAACGAAGAAACCAAGCCCTATTGATCCAAAAAGCAACCCCCAAAGCAGCCATGACTCATTCATTTTAGTCTCATATACCGCTCGCGGCGCTTAACGATCAACTTTTACCTATTGAAATAGTACTTTTATTTAAAAACCTGATGTTTAAATTTCTCAGAATATTCTTTGGCTAAATCAATTCTCTCTTGAGATGGCGGGTGAGAAGAGAAATATTTAAATTTCGACTCTGTATCCGCATCCTCTTTAGCCTTGTCATCTTCATGAGCCTCGGTTTTATCATCTGATGACGCATCGCCTTCTTCCTCATCCTCTCTAGGAGAATACTTACTCATCTTGTCCATGATAGTACTAAAGTATATAGGGTCAATCCCCGCTTCGATCATACGTTCAAACGCATAGATATCAGACTCACTTTCATTTTCACGCGAATAGTGGCTCTCAAGCAAAAACGCCGGTATCGCTACCAACAAATTGTTAACCGCAGTGACATCACCCGAAATCATAATAATGACGAGGGTCAGAAAAGAGGAATGCAATACTCGTTGTAAGCCATGTCGGTGTACTACATGACCAATTTCGTGGAGTAATACAGAATCGATTTCTTCTTGATTGTCTGCGAGCTCGACCAGTCGATCGGTAATAATGATATCACCGGAGGGCAACGCAAAAGCATTAGGGACTTTGGGCATATCTCTAAAATGTAATTGATAATTAAAATTTTCATTTTGAAGCGCAAGCAGTTTATCTTCAAAATGTTGCCTAATCGCTTGCTGCCGCTCCTTTGGTAACTTACTTTCTTCAAGAATACTTTTATCGAGAATAGCTAAGGTTTGACTTGATATCACTTCATTAACAGCAATCGGCATTGAATAAGCAATTTTTTTGCTTGCAAACGGCATGCCCCAATAGACTGTAGAAAACACAATCGCTAGCGTTGCAACCAGTGCAACAGCGATCCACTGCCAGCGAGTTTCTAAAATATGGAGCACACTGGCTCGTCGTGAGCCATGACCCGACGAATTTAATAAGCTATCAACGGCATCGTTATTGTCAGTTTCGAAAAGAGACTGATCAGGCAGCGTGAGTTTGCGTGGTATGTTGCCAACACGTTGACTAATTTTTAGATCTTGAATACTACCTGAGACCGGGTCACTTTCAACTGACGTAACGCGAAAGCTTTTACCGTCGGAGAATAGCTCGGCCTGACATCTGGCCGAGCTATGATTCTTATATAACCAGCCTTTTATCAAAAGCCAATGCCAACATCAGCGCCTACATCAAAGGCTTCGCCCATTTCGTCACCCAGTGCAGATTGGTGACTTTGTTGCTGACTAACAAATTGATCAAGACTTCCTGTTACGTGCGCATGCGTTGCGTTAGCAGAAAAGCGAGCGATACGCACCTTCACCCAAGGGTAAGCAAGGCCCAAGGTAAAAACCATCAACAGTAAGTTTATCGAATAAAAAACAAACAAGCGCATTACTGTCATAGTTGAGGAAAACTGCAACACATCATCTAACTGTGTATTACTAAACACGTGATTGCGAATTTTAGAATTAACATAGGCCTTAAACCAAACGCCAACAAACAACAAGGGCACATACAATGCAGCAATGATTCCGAATGAAGGCAATGCCAAGCTATCCGCTGCACCCCCCTGACTTGCGGCAAGAACACCTTGCAACATTGAACTAGTATCTACACCCATCACGCTGACGATAACACCAACAATAATAGCAAGCCCAATACCGATCAGAATAAACCAACCAATCAAAGCTAAATACGTCATATAGTATTTTTTGCCAGAGAGCTTGGCATTTAGCTCACCCTGACCATATTTTTGATTGCTAATATAGTAGTCTGTTATCGATTTTTGTACATACGGCATCATTAGGTACGTGGCCAACACTCCAATCCCAATAACAATCGAAATATATCTTGGGTCAAATGACCCTGTAGCAAAAAATATCACCGCCCCAACAATAGCGGCAATCAATAATGGCAAGATAGGAAGCCATAAAATATATTTGTATGCTTGCTTTAACTCGCCGGTAAATGCAAAACGTACATTTCGATAACTGCTCATGCGAGAATTAAATTGAATGCTACGCCATATAATCCATGGCATCGCCAAAAGAAAAATTGCTGCCAAAATAATCCCGTAAATGGGAAATAGCTGACTTACGAAGGTATAAACCAAAAATAAGGCAACAGCGACCAGCCTACCTTTCAACAGAGTAATTGGCTTGGCATGGTATTCAAAATTCGAATCAGCGAATCTCGTATTACCATAGAAGTAGCGATTTGTTCTGACTTTGGCCCAGGCCGAATAAATACCTAACGTTAAAATACTAAGAATAAGATTTACAATCCAAATCTTAAAATATTCACCCCCCGATCCGGTAAATTCGAATGGTAGAGTACTCTCCGCCAGCTGCGGCTGATCTACTTGGCTCATGTGATATCCCTTATAGTGAATCGAATGTTATTCTTATAAAACACTATCAAGTGTCTCCTTTATCTAACGGATTATCGGTAATAAAATAACTAACTTAAAAAATCTTCCTTGATTTTGCGAAATCGAGCAAATAATTTGATTGTTTTAGGCCTAAACGAAAAAATTCACCTATTTCACCCTATATAGTCAGTATATAGTCAGTTACCACACAAACATTTAATGGCGCATTTATCACAAGCAAAAACAATCATTCATAATGCATTTTAAATGAATAATATTTGTCTTGAATTTCATATAGCCAAATCGAACAATCCGAATTGACTAACGCCCTCTTATCGCCAATTGACATGCTCATTCCTTGACCATCTATTTTCATACTAGCAATTTTTTTTGTGCTCTTTTCAAGAAGAATAAATGGTATTTCTTTATCGGTTATTAAAAATGGCTTGCTTGGAGTTATAGAAAAATCTTTATTACTGGGAGTTTTAGCTAAAGAGGAAGGCTAAACAACGAACCCAGAAGGAGCAACAATCTTTGCGGCCGCTTCGTGTAAACGTCCAACACCTGATGCTGAAAACTCATCACTATTTTCTTTAAAATAGGCATAGTAAACAATATACGTAGATAAAATTGTCGCTATTGCACCTAATACCGTGAAAACATTCGTTACCCTACCACCAATCATTGTATAGCTCTCCGTCGCCTAAATTCTCTTACCGTTATTGTCGTTGACATAATTACAATAAAAAATCGTCCTCAATTTAACCGTAATGTACCAATCAAATCAGTGACCGAATCCATATTATGTCTTTGCAAATAATCAACAATACCCGCGTTGATTATAGTGCAAACAAGTGGATCATAAAACAAGGCCGTACCTACTCCTACTGCTGTGGCACCAGCGATCATAAATTCGATTGCGTCTTTGGCATTGGTGACACCACCCTGGCCGATGATAGGAATATTGTGCGCTTTGCAGACTTGATAAACCTGATGCACTTTTAATAAAGCGATCGGTTTGATCGCTGGGCCTGACAGCCCTCCCTGATTGTTACCGATGATGGGGCGTCTAGTCTCTGCGTCAATGGCCATTCCCATTAATGTATTAATGACTGCAAAACCATCGGTGCCTGCTTCGATACACCGTCTGGCGTTTTCAGCAATATCTGTTTGGTTTGGTGAGAGCTTGGTAATGATTGGCTTATTCGTTACTGCGCGGCAGGCTTTAACCACACGCGCCGACATATCAGGGTCATTACCAAAGGCAACGCCGCCTGCTTTGACATTGGGACAAGAAATATTGATCTCAATGGCGTCAATCGGTGAATCGTCGAATAAACGGGTCACTTCAACATATTCTTCGACGGTTGAACCCGACACATTGGCGATAAACCGCGTTTCGTCAAAGTCGAGATTGGGCAATATATCGTTAACGACGTAGCCTGTCCCTGGGTTTTGCAGACCAATAGCGTTCAACATACCCATGTCGGTTTCGTAAATACGATGCGGTGGATTACCTAAACGCGGCGCTAAAGTCGTGCCTTTTAGACAGACCGCCCCCACATCCCGATTGGAAAATCCTTCTACACGGGTATACTCTTCGCCAAAACCAACACAACCGGATAATAAAACCAGCGGAGTGGCAAAATCCATTCCGCAGAACGTTAACTCCAACGCACCCTTGGGCAACTGCTTATCTATCATTCAAACCTACCTAGTCCTCATGTTTAATATCGTACTATTCGAGCCGGAGATCCCACCCAATACGGGCAACATTATACGGCTATGCGCTAACAGTGGGGCATCACTCCATTTAATAAAACCATTAGGATTTGAATTAGATAATAAACGGGTACGCCGAGCAGGGCTTGATTACCATCAACTAGCTTGCGTGAGCCAACATGAATCGTTCGATGCGTTCATCTCAACGGTCAAACCAAAACGCCTTATTGCTTGCTCAACGAAAGGCAAAAGCCATCATGCTGAATATCAATTTGAAGCAGACGATGCTTTATTATTCGGCCCAGAAACTCGCGGACTACCTAACGCTATCTTGCAATCGGCACAAATCTCAGAGATTATTCGTATACCCATGAAAAAAGAAAGCCGCAGTCTTAACCTCTCTAACGCTGTTGCTATCATTCTCTATGAAGCCTGGCGACAACACGGTTTTCTATAAACAAAAGGTCTGAGACCTAAGCTTGGGATTACTCAGTTAGCGTTCATATACGCTATCCAATACTCGCTACTCGTTATTTTATCAGGGATAAAATGCCGTTTATCCGCACGGTAATTATATAACCCATTGTTTTTAATAAATAAAGAAAACTCTGTAAACTATTTCGACACTAGACAAGAATGACATAAGGGTGAGACCCTTACCCCCAAATAAATGCAAACAATTATGGATAGCTAACAATCGTTTGCTTAACGGAATGTGAGGAACCAGTGATGAGTAGATTAATTAGAATATTGACAACTGTATTGATCCTGCTGTTTATCAGTGCCTGTAGTGATGGCAATGGAACGAGCACTGCACCCGCAACAGCTGACGCAGGCATACCGGGCAATTTGATTGATACCGACCCAGCTGACAACACTGTCATTGAATCTGCTGCAATTGGCGCTGGCACGGGCTTTACGGCATTACTTGATGGCATAACGGCGCCAACAACCGTGACGTATAGTCTCACCGACAACGCTGGTGGCGCGTTTACTATTGATCCTAGCTCTGGCGTTGTTACCGTTTCTGGCCTACTTGATTTTGAAAGCGCTAGCAGCTTGCTCCTGGCTATCCTCGCAACACCAAGCGAAGGTGATCCAGTAGAAGAAAGCTTCACTTTCACCATTAGTGATAACTTCAGCCCAACCGTCGTTATCAATTTTCCCTCTGACAATAGCGTTATTGTTGGAGATAGCACGACCGTAAGTGGCACCGCAACCGACCCTGAAGGTGATGCGATTGATTCAATTATTGTCAGTAGTGGTGGCAATGACATTACTGCTACCGTCGATGCCGATGGCAACTGGTCTGCCCCAAATTTACCTTTAGGCCGCGGTAACAACGAGATTACCGTTACTACCACTGATGCCAATGGTGAAGTTTCAGTGACCGCCATTAACGTTACCGCGCAAGCAACGGTGGTTTCGGCACCGGGTTCTGCCATCGCTGATGGCGACAGAAACCGTATCCTAGTTATTGATGCAGGAACTGGCGGCATCAATATAGTGGATGAAAACACTGGCGATATAACACCTTTTCCTGTCGACTTTATTGGTGGAACACTCCCTGGCTCTGCTAATGCGGATGAATTCAATGCCCTGTCTGGCTCGGGTGAACTGGATGCCGCTAACGACAGGCTCTTTGTTGTTGAAAATACTCTAGCGGGTGACAACCTGCTACAAATCGATCTTACCAACGATAGCGTGACACGACTTCCTGTTCGCGTAGAAACGGACATTGACCAATTCGCGGTTGATTCAGCGAACAATCAATTACTGGCTATTGACCCAACGGCGCCGGCCATTATTGCTGTTGACCTGGATAATAATTCCACCACGGTCGTATCAAACAATACAGGCATTGGTTCTGGCCCTGATTTGGTCACACCAACGCGCATAGCCATTGATAACACGAATAACCAGGCGATTGTCTACGATGAAGGGATTCCTGGCTTTCTTACCGTAGACCCGGTTACCGGTGATCGTGCTTTATTATCAGGCCTACCAGCAGGCATCACTGACCCAACCTTGGTTCGCTCTATTGACGTTGACGAAACCAATAATCGTTTATTGGTGGTAACACCAACATCTGTGTTTACTGTTGATTTAGATAACGGCGCTCTCGCAGTACTTTCAGGCACCGATGTTGTTACGCCATCTGATGCGATTACCGGCAATGGCCCACTATTAGTTGATGCTAGCGCTATCACCGTTGATGGTACACGTGCCTTGGTCAGCGACAATAATGGCGCTATCATCGCAATCGATCTCGCCACAGGAGATCGCACGATTGTTGGCAGTAACACTCCTGCACTATTGGCAGCAGAACGCTATACCAACGTCATCGTCGATGACGCAACCGGTAATGTCTTTTTGTATTCATTGATCCCTGACAGTAATAACCTGATTATCAACGATACAGCAAACGGCAGCACATCAACCGTGGTGATCAATCAAAGCACTATTGAAATTGATACAACGCAATTTATTGTCGATTTCTCAAACAATATTGCTTATTTTTTCACTGCATATGGCGATGGTATCGCCGCATTAAACCTTGCCTCTGGCCTACTGACTATTGTCTCGGATAACACTAACGTTGGTTCCGGTATTGAATTCCAGTTTCCTACCGCACTCGCACTAGACGCTGCTAACAATCGTATCTTGTATACCGATGCATATAATTACAATCCAGGTGTCCGTGCGATAGACCTTAGTAACGGTGATCGCAGCATATTTTTTGCGGACGGCTTACCTTGGCCGACAGCGATTATTGTTGACGCTGCCCAAGGACGCGCCTTGGTGGCTGATGATGGCAAACAAACCTTAGTCGTTATTGATTTGGACTCAGCAGAGGGTACTGCGTTTAACGCATTACCGAACAACGATCTGAATTTAGACTTTGCCGTTGTTGCAGTGGACAGCAACAGTAATATTGCCTATCTACTAAGCCCTATTACCCGGGTTTTATCATCAGTCAATCTTATAACAGGCGAGGCCCTGGTGGTTTCAGCAATCGATGACAATGGCGCAGAGTCTGCTGGCGGCAACCAAATCGGCAATGGATTAGGCTTCATTATTCCTATTCCTATCGCAATCGCCTGGGATGAAGTGGGCCAACGCCTATTTGTAGCTGACCCAGCAGTTAATGGTATTGTTACCGTTGAACCCAATTCCGGTGATCGTGCTATTAACGTAAACTAAGCTCGCCAACAATAACTATCTTGATTCCTAACTCTATGCTTTAGAGTTTAGGGATCAAGGCAGTAATTCTTCACCCCGCATAAGGTCTTTCATAGATTCACGTGCACGCACCAAATGTACTTGACCGCCATCGACAATAACTTCTGCGGCACGTGGACGGGAGTTATAGTTAGAACTCATACTCGCGCCATAAGCACCTGACGAGCGCACAGCCAACAAATCACCTTCGATCAAGCTTAGCAATCGATCTTTACCCAGAAAATCACCTGTCTCACACACCGGCCCAACAATGTCAAAGTGTTCAGGATTAATATTGCTGTCTCCATTTACCGGAACTATATCCTGCCACGCCTGATACAAGGCCGGGCGCATCAAGTCATTCATTGCCGCATCAACAATGGCAAAATTTTTGTACGGACTATGTTTGAGATATTCTACCCGCGTCAACAATACCCCCCCATTCGCAACAATGGCACGACCAGGTTCGAGTAAGACCTTAACACCGGCGATAGGCTGCAAAGCACTTAAAATATTTTCCGCATAATCATCAGGCAATGGCGGTACCTCGTCTCGATAACACACACCAAGCCCACCGCCAATATCGACGTGGTTAATACTAATCCCCTCGGCTTTCAGGGTTTGCACTAACTCAACGACTCGCCGCGTTGCATCGGCAAAGGGCGCCACATCAGTAAGCTGCGAACCTATGTGACAATCAATGCCTTGTATGTCGATATTGGCCATTGCTGCGGCATCGCGATAGGCATTTAACGCTTCAGAAAAATCAATACCGAATTTGTTTTCTTTTAAACCAGTAGAAATATAGGGATGCGTTTTAGCGTCGACATCAGGGTTCACTCGTAACGATACCGGCGCCACAACAGCCATCGCCTGCGCCACCTGCTGTATTCGTTTAAGTTCTGAATGTGATTCAATGTTAATGCAATACACGCCTTTTTCTAAGGCGAACTCAATCTCATCGCGGCGTTTACCCACGCCTGAAAAAACGACTTTACTCGCTTCGCCACCTGCTGCTAGCACGCGCTCCAACTCACCCGCAGAAACAATATCAAAACCTGAACCTAGTCGCGCCAGCATATTGAGTACGGCAAGATTACTATTGGCCTTTACCGCATAACAAACAAGATGATCAACGGCCGCAAAGGCGAGATCAAAAGCATGCCAGTGACGCTCTATCGTTGCACGCGAATAAACATAGCATGGCGTACCAAAACGCTGTGCAATATCACTCAGCGCAACCTCTTCACAATAAAGCTGTTGCTTGCGCCGTGAAAAATGATCCACTACTTCACCTCGCTCTTTTGCTGGCTGATAGAGTCATCGGGTACATCATCAGATAAAATCAGGTCGCCTTTCTGGCCACAAGCAGACAACAGCAACGCTAGCATAATAAAAGTAAACAGAGTTTTCATACGTCCACCCACAAACAGAGTGGCTTAGTATAAACATTTGCGCCGCGCCATGCCTAAGGAAGCTCTGATTAATTCATGGTCCGATGTCTGAGGGCTAAAATCTTCCATCTCATCATCCATTCAGCCCAGAATTAATCAGAGCTTCCTTAGGAATTAAGCGAGGCAGACTACGAGCCAGAAGGAAAGGCCCGTGCATGAGCAAAAATAAGCGCATCGTTGATTTGCTGCTCTAATAGCTTTTTGTATGACAAATAATGTGAAGTTGTTGGTAATTTTCTTTGCTCTCTAGAAAACAAAGAAAATGGAATATCCAAATCGGTAATATAGATGGGATAAAATTTATTCGGTTTTCGCATGCTAATAATATATTCAGCAACCTGCTCAAAAATCAAGTCACCTGCCCCCAGCGAATTAAATTCTTTTTCATTGCAAAATATCGTCAACTGTAACTCACCGTTTGCGCCCAAATTACCAATAACCTGTAACGAGGCACGTCCATTGTGTATCCCTGGTTGACGCACAACTTTACGTCGAACGAGGCGCCATGACTCTGCACCATGACCAATCACCTCATAATAACTGACCGGCAGCGCCTCACGCTGAAATTCGCTACGCAAATATATGGAGTCAAACAAATGATTGAAATGCGTTAATAAAAACTGTCCATTTGAATGTTCTAATTTTTGATGGAATAGCGCACCAAGCTCGTCCAATATATAGACCATCGCCTGATCGCCCTGTAAATAATAAAACAGCTGCACCTCATCAGTGCGGTTCTGTTTATAGATAAGGGGTAAAACAGTATCTTTTAGGGTGTATCGGTCGATAACGGTTTCAAAAAATTCTAGAGGTACTTTGGCTAAATACTCTAATGTATCCGTATAGTCACCAATACATTGATAACCCAACACCCCCTCTTGCATTGATATGGCATAAGTCTCGCCACCCACAGACAACATATACTGGCATTCTGCAGTATCTAGTTTTGCATAAAAACAACGCATAATATCCTGGAACAACGACTCAATACGCAATCCAATCATCATGCCTCGCGCTGACGAGAAGCTTCGGCTGGTAAATGGCAAAGAAGTATTGGATATTCCTGGGATAGTGAGTCTGGAATACTCGCAGAGGCAATCTAAAATGGCATTATTGCCAGAGTAATGCTGAGTGATAACCTCACCCCAACTGGTGGTGATCAGCATATCTACAGTATTAACAAGATTATAGTGCATGCCACTATACGACAAAGCATCGCTCTGATTGCTCATTAACTGGCGTCCTTCACCCGATATTTTCGTCATCGGATCAATACCCATATTCACGATTGCAATGGCCTTCGTTATACGCGCATTGTTATCATAATCATCGGTACCTTGTGAACTCAAAGTAATGCCTGCAAATGCAGTGCTTATACAATCGACTACTGCTTGCAGCTCACGCGAGCTCAGCTTACTCACTCCGGCATAAACACTCACGCCAGAGTAACTGTCTAATACTTTGTTAAAATAAGCCCAGGCAATAACCTCAAGTACATTAGCCGCGACTTTCAATGGTGCCATATCAACAGATTTCGCACTATCAACCATACCCGCATACAGCGCCCAAGCAGCATGCCCTACATTGTTTAATCCGTAATGCAGCGATAAGCGACTTTCCCATAAATTACCACTAATGCCGCGATTAATAATCTCAACTTTTCCTGCCTTACGCTCAAACGTCGCAAACAATTTCCTGCCTAGTAAATTCATGTCGTGCTGCTCAATCGTCGCCAACGCTTCGTTTTCTCGAGCAAAATCAGACAAGAACTGATAACAATGGGTCAATTCATCAACTAAAATCTTTCGTTCATCGGTAACGCGGTGAATTTTCCACTGCGAACGTGAATCGAGTATTTTTAGATAACCCTCATCCCACCCCCATGACTTCACCGCATCACGCATGTATTCCCAACGCCAATTGCGATTGCGCAATCGCGCATATTCACCGACCTTTAAATTTACTTTAAAATAGAAGCAGCGTCGCAATAGATCGATGCGACTTTCATCACCAAATATTTGCAAATGCTCATCCAGCTTTCTATAGAGCATCACATAAGGGTCTAATTCAGTGAGGTCATTGCCGCCCTCGTAAACAGCGCGTTTATAACGTTGCGACAATAAGTCTCCGCCATTACGTTCATGCGCATAGACCTCCATTAACATTAACTTGAGCACAGATTTATAAGGTGAGTCTATCGCCTTAAACAGCTGCCATAGTGCAGCACCAAAAAACTCCTCTATTGGAATCGAGGCGAGTCCGCCAAAGTCGACATACTCGCCTTCTTTAATGAAACGCTGATGCTTAAGCTTGTGCGCAACCTCATCATAGTTTGCCTCATCGTCAGGCGGCACCAACCACCATAATGGATAGCAACCCGCCAATAAAACACTGGTTCGATAAAACTCATCAAGCAATAAATGATATTGTGCGCTACCACTGCTTTCGCCTGATAGCTCACTCATTTCTCCCGCGCGAAAACGTTCGGGATTCATAAGATAAATATTGATTTCTATACCAATACCGTCAGCCCACTCTTCAATCGCCTTGCCTTTTTTTTCAAGCTCCAGTAAATCTTGTTTTTTCAAACTGGGGGTGTGACAAACCCAAACATCGAAATCACTTTTGTCTGAGTAAGCAACCGTTCCACTGCTCCCCATTAAAAACACTGAGCTGATGTCATAACGCATTAGTGGGCGACGCTTGTACTCAAAACCTTTACTTAAGCGTATCGCCGCCTCTTTAACCGCCTTGCTTGGACTGTAGTCCGCGATACCATACGGTGTCTCTTTGGCAATAAACCCAGGCAAGAGAGGATGGTTTACGTGAAAAAATAACGGCAATAAGTCGAGCACATCACGCTGATGTTCTCGTAATGAGTTTCGTGTTCGCTCAATCCGATCGAAGTTAAGAGCGAGGAATCGTCTTTTGATTGCCTTTACTTCCACGCGCTAATGTTCCTCTATAACCATAAATACAAGAAATAAATTGAAAAACGGATAGACATATCCGCAGCAGCACAATACAACCCAGCATCGACATAGCCTTTCTATATATCGGCCATGGCACCTATTACTAGAGACCAAGATTGAATTACAAATATAGAGGAAAATCCGCCTCAAGCAGACACCCGCTTGGCCGTTAACCCCTATATAACCAGCAGCAACACCAAAATATGTGGGAGCAAAAAAATGGGGAAAGATGATATTTCTCTGATAAAACATGCACTTGAAGATGCCCCATTTGGCGTCGTCATTCTCGACTACCAGTCTAAATTGACCTGGCTCAATGACGTTATCGAAAATTATGTTGGCGTATCGTCTGACGAGTTGATTGGGCGCAGCCGCATGACACTGCCACCTGAATTCGAATGGCTATTCAATCCTGAGAAGCGTTTTTTCTTGCCAGCGACACCAAATCGACGTCCGCGCTGGCTCAAAGCCATTAACCGTACTTTACATCTACCACAGGCCACTGCCTGCGTTCATTACTATATGGATATTAGTGCAGAACAACAGATTCGCCAGGAACGCGACGAACTAAACGGTGCCCTTGAAGAAGTAAGCCTACGCGACCCGCTGACAGGCTTACCCAACCGCCGTGCTTTGCTACACTTGCTTGAACCGCTCGTCGCGCGCAGTCGCCGCTATCACAATGCCTTATCAGTCGTACGCATTAACGTTGGCAATATTACTGTGTTAGCACAAAAACTTGGTCCTGCCGCCGCAGACCAAATCATCACTGCTATTTCACAAAGCCTACGTGATCAAACACGCTGGGCCGACCATATCGGCCGCATCGGTTATGGTGAATTGTTAATGGTATTACCGGAAACAGACGAAACTGCCGCGCGCAGTCTCGCCAAAAAATTGATTAAGCATATTGATGAAACAGAAACACACGCCGCTGTCGACCAGCATCGCAACAAAGTAGAATTACACGTCGGCTCTGCAACCTGGGTCAGCGGTGACGATGCCAAGCGTTTAATTCGTAAAGCCGAGCATGAACTATTAGCCCATACCGTAGCAGACTTAAGCAGCACTGGTAGCGCCTAGCAGGCGGTTGAAAAAGTCTCAGGTGAGTGCGAGACAAGGTGAAATTTGGCGAATACCCCAAGGGTTCTTTTTAATACCCCCTTGAGGGGTACACCTAGAAAGCGCAGTTTACGCGTTGTAAATAAGCACTTTGAGGCGAATTTTAACGCCGTATCGTGCCACATGAGCCTTTTTCAACCGCCTGCTAGAGAGTGCCTCTATTGATTGCTTAAGCGTTGCCGCTGCCGAACCACCGCAGCACGTACGGCAGCAGGCGCAGTACCACCGATATGCTCGCGTGCATTAACCGAGCCTTCCAGGGTTAATACTTCAAATACATCCGCATCGATTCCAGAATAAAACTGCTGTAGCTCAACTAACGTCAATTCAGCTAAATCCTTCGCCTGCTCAACAGCATAAGCAACACTGCGACCAACCACTTCATGCGCATCACGAAACGCGATGCCTTTACGTACCAAATAATCAGCCAAATCCGTTGCAGTGGCATAACCTTTCAACGCTGCAGCGCGCATATTATCAGGCTTAACGCGAACAGCAGGCATCATGTCAGCATACACTCGCAAACAGGCTTTCACGGTATCGATAGAGTCAAACAAGGGTTCTTTATCTTCCTGATTATCTTTGTTATAGGCTAAGGGCTGCGCTTTCATCAGCATTAACAAGCCCATTAAATGGCCCACCACGCGACCCGTTTTGCCGCGCACCAGCTCTGGCACATCAGGGTTTTTCTTTTGCGGCATAATCGATGAGCCGGTACAAAACCTATCGGGTATATCAATAAAATCAAACTGTGCCGACGCCCAAAGAATAAGCTCTTCTGAAAAACGCGACAAATGCATTAACAAAATCGACGAAGCAGCAACGAATTCAATGGCGAAATCACGGTCAGACACTGCATCCAATGAGTTCTCGCAAACGCCATCAAAACCCAGTTGTTCTGCAACAAACTCACGATCGATTGGATAGCTCGTACCCGCCAAAGCCGCTGCCCCTAACGGTAATTGATTAACCCGTTTGCGCACATCGAGCATACGCGCCACATCACGTAACAGCATTTGGTGCCAGGCCATCATATGATGGCCAAACGTCACTGGCTGCGCAGTTTGCAGATGGGTAAACCCTGGCATTATGGTCCCCGCTTCAGCTTCAGCAAGGTCAAGCAAGCCTGCTTGTAAGCGCTGCACCTCATCAACTATGGCATCGATCTCATCACGCAGATAAAGACGAATATCCGTTGCCACCTGATCATTACGCGAACGTGCGGTATGCAGCTTCTTGCCCACATCCCCCACCAGCGCAGTCAACCGCGACTCGATATTCATATGAACATCTTCAAGTGACACGCTCCATTCAAACGCGCCACTCTCGATTTCAGCTATCACCTTTTCCAGGCCAGCGAGAATCTGTTGGCATTCATCGTCAGAAATAATGCCACAACGCGCCAGCATTAAGGCATGCGCACGCGAACCTGCAATATCATGACGATAAAGACGCTGATCATAGGCGACCGATGCCGTGAACTCTTCAACAAAGGCATCTGTCGATTCACTAAAACGCCCACCCCATAATTTATCGTTACCGCTCACACTATTTCCTCAAATGCACTTCGCGGCAGTATAACAATCTTGTCATAATAAGGAGTACATTGATTGGGCGACATAGGCGAGTGAGTATTGCGCCGAGACAAGGCGGGCATTATGAAAAAACTGCAGGCGTATACGCATACGGTGAGGATTTTTTCATAGTGACCAACGCAGGCGTAGGCCAATAGGCACCGCGTATGTCGTCTAATCAATGTACTCCTTAGTAATAGTGATGGTCAAATCGATTACCGCTCAGCGCTAGTGTCGGTCGTCACTCATTTTGTAACAGTAGAATGCGTGCCATTTTTTACTGGGTAAGGCGCGAGGCGGAGTCATAGTGGGTCTATGGCGACAACAAGCGACGCTGCAGGGTGCAAAATGGGGCCATTATAAGTTAGGCAATGGGGGCGGCCTGCACTAGGAGCCTGTCGGACTTAGGCAATCGTAGCGTACGCTCTAGCACATCTATATGCTTTGCAGCATAAGGCCATCCATGGCCAAAAGGGAAAGCCATTTTTTACCCACAAGGGGCATAACAAATCAGATTTGCCCATCATTTAAGGCGAATAGTGGGTTTATTTAACGAAAATGATCGGCAAATTCGGCAAAAATGGCTTTCTTGCAGTAGATTTATCTTAATTCCGACAGGCTCCTAGGCCCACTTTCACAAGACCTCGCTAGGCTGGCCGCTATAATCAAGGAATCATTAACATTGCTCAGCACTATGTCACCAGATACTCAGCCACCCAACAAGCCAAGTACTGCACCAGATGCAACAGCTGCCTTTTTGCCTGACTTTTGTCAGATGCGCGCATTGCTGTTAGTCGTGATTATTGCTGAACTGCTGGCCTTTGTATTGACCTTGGCGCCGCTGGAAAGCGGCGGCCAGCGTTGGGGTGACCTCGGCCTCATCTCCTTATTTGTACAATGGATAGCACTCACTAGCACCGCCGTACTATGCTTGAGTAGACGCTGGTTTAAGCGCCTCAGCGTAACGACAACAACGCTTTATAGTCTTTTTATCGTCACCACCATTACCGCCTTAGTCTCGGAAATGGCCTACAGACTAATAATAAGCAGCACTTTTTCTGGCCTAGAGGGGCTGACACAAGATGCCACCCACATCAGCTTTATCCTGCGTAATGTCGCCATCAGCCTGATTATTTGCGCCGTTGCCCTGCGCTATTTTTATATCCAACATCAATCGCGGTTATCGATTCGTGCCGAAGCGCGCTCACATTTGCATGCCTTGCAAGCACGCATTCGTCCACATTTCCTATTTAACAGTATGAATACCATCGCCAGCCTAACCCGCAGCCAACCCGAACTGGCCGAGACCGTCGTCGAAGACCTAGCAGACCTATTTCGCAACACTCTCAATAATAGTGATAACGCTGCTCGCTTAGCGGATGAAATCGACCTGGCTCAACGCTACCTCAATATAGAACAACTACGTTTAGGCGACCGCCTGCAAACTGAATGGCAAATCGATACACTGCCAGACGATGCCGCCGTGCCACCGCTCTTACTGCAACCCTTAGTCGAAAATGCGGTCTACCATGGCATTGAACCGTCAATCACCGGGGGCTGCATCCGTGTCAACGGTCACCTCGAAGGCGGCCTGATTAAGCTCATTATCAGCAATCCCATAGCCGATAATGCACCACAACACCCTAATAAAGGGTTGGGCATGGCCTTAGAAAACACGCGCCAACGTCTTGTCGGCTGGTATGAAGGTGAAGGTCATTTAACCGCTGAAAATACAGATGGCCAATTTATAGTAACCCTAACACTGCCTTATCAGCATGCGGGTGATGCATGAGGATAGTCATTGTCGATGACGAACCACTGGCACGCGAACGCTTACAACGTATGCTTGCTGAATTCAGTGAGCACGAACTGGTCGATGTCGCAGTCAATGGCGAGGAAGCCATAAAAAAAGTAGCGCAGCATGAACCCGATATTTTACTGCTCGATATTCGCATGCCCGGCATGGACGGGCTTGAGGTCGCCGGACATTTAAGCGGCCTCGATAAGCCACCAGCCATTATCTTTACAACCGCTTACGATGAGCACGCGCTCGCCGCGTTTGACACACAAGCCACCGCTTATTTACTTAAACCCATCAAGCAAGATCAATTAAAGCAGGCGCTTGAGCGCGCTCACAGCCTCAATAAAGCGCAGCTACACAGCCTTAATAACAACACTAACTCACCACGCCGACGCACACATATCAGCGCCACCGGCGCAGGCCATATCGACCTCATAGCGTTCGACGATATTCTTTATTTTCAAGCCGACCAGAAATATATCACCGTCTGCCATATCGAGGGCAACGTGCTCATCGAAGACTCGCTACTCAAGCTCGAAGAAGAGTTCGGCAATCGCTTGCTACGTATTCACCGCAACGCCCTGGTCAGCGTTAAATACATCAAAGGAATGGAGCGAGGAGCCGACGGTCGTCACTATCTCTCCCTCAAGCATTGCGACGAATCACTATTAATCAGCCGCCGCCACCTCGCACACGTGCGCAAAATGCTAAAATCGCCTCTAGCCTGATTTTCGGGCATTATTTTATTAGCAAACTGGGCCGTTTCGCCCAGTGTTAGCCATCATTTTTGGTAGTGATTTCATGAACAAAACGATAACAATCGCCACGCGCAAAAGCCCACTAGCACTATGGCAAGCCGAACATGTCAGCGCCTGTTTGCGTGACGCTCACCCTGGACTCCAAGTCGAACTATTAAAAATAGTGACACAAGGCGACAAGATTCTCGATACACCACTGGCCAAAGTTGGCGGCAAAGGCCTGTTTGTCAAAGAACTCGAAGTCGGGCTACTAGAAGGCGATGCTGATATTGCCGTTCACTCTATTAAAGATGTGCCTGTCGAATTCCCAGAAGGACTGCATATGCCCGTCATTCTGGATCGCGAAGATCCGCGTGACGCCTTTGTCTCAAACACCTACAAATGCTTTACTGATTTACCAGAAGGTGCTTGTGTTGGCACATCAAGCCTACGCCGACAGGCACAATTATTAAGCAAACGGCCTGATCTCATCATTAAAGACCTCCGTGGTAACGTCGGTACACGTCTGCAAAAACTCGACGATGGCAACTATGACGCCATTATTCTCGCCAGCGCTGGCCTGACTCGCTTAGGTCTTAGCGACCGCATCGCTGAATATATGGCAACCGAACTCAGCCTGCCGGCTATTGGCCAAGGCGCGATCGGCATCGAATGCCGTCAGGGTGACAGCGACATAGAAGCATTAATTGCTGTGCTTAATCATGACGATACGGCTACGCGCGTGCGCGCCGAACGTTCAATGAATCACCGTCTTGAAGGTGGCTGCCAAGTGCCTATTGGCGGTCATGCCACACTAGATGGCGACACACTAACCTTACGTGGTCTCGTCGCACGCACTGATGGCTCTGAAGTGATTACTGGCAGCGTTACGGGCAATCGTGATCAAGCAGAAGCCTTAGGGACTGAATTAGCCGACGACCTACTCAGCCGAGGGGCCAAAGCCATACTCGCCGAGCTGTATAACGACCATTGATAGCTAGTGCAGTGTTTCATACTGAATGCAGGGATAGAAAGCCAGTCAATACACGAGTACAAGGCGCAACGCGCAGGCAAGGGTGGCTCCCTTGTCAAGGGTTGCAACGTGCCCTCGGGGTGCAACGCCGTAATCGTGTATTGACTGGCTTCCCTTCGGGCGCAAGCAGCGAGGCAGCTGCGGTGTTGCGCCCTCTTGAGATAGAACCACTATCCCTGCGAGGACGCGCCTTGCCTCTGCCTTGCTGCTTGCGTCTA
>NVRQ02000104.1 GCA_002400905.2 Gammaproteobacteria bacterium
GACGATGTCCGAGCGAGCAAGGATGTCATCAATAAACTGTTGTGGAATTTTACCCGCCATATGCAGATTCTACCTTGCTCAGTATCAGGTCGGCTAAGATTTGTAAGGCAGAGAAGCTTGGGGATAAGGTGGAGTTACAGCGCAGCGAGTTTCTGCTTGATGGTGCCACTGACGGCACCGAGGTCGGCGCGGCCTTGTAATAGGGGTTTTAGTATACCCATTACTTTGCCCATATCTTTCATAGAATTGGCGCTCGTATCAGTAATGGCTTTATCGATGGCGGTGGCAATCTCGGCGTCGCTCATAGCAGGAGGCATATAGTCTTGCAGCACACCAATTTCAGCGGTTTCTATGGCGGCGAGCTCATCGCGGCCAGCGTCTTGAAATTGGGCAACAGAGTCACGGCGTTGTTTAATCATCTTGTCGATGACGGCGGTGATTCGCGCATCGTCGAGCTCAATACGCTCGTCGACTTCAAGTTGCTTGATCGCAGCTAACGTCATGCGGACAACACCTAAGCGCGCTTTATCTTTAGCGCGCATAGCCGTCTTCATGTCTTCGGTGATGCGCTCTTTGAGGGCGGACATCGTGGCAGGAGGTCTAAAAAGCCGGGGTGTATCAGTACAAACGAACGCGACGCGCGACGTCACGGTCAACTTTTTTAGCGTGGCGTTTAACGGCAGCCGCTGCTTTACGCTTGCGAACAGCGGTTGGTTTTTCATAAAACTCACGACGGCGGATCTCAGATAAGGTGCCTGCTTTTTCGCAAGTGCGCTTGAAGCGACGCATCGCGACTTCAAACGGTTCGTTTTCTTTCATTCGTACTGATGGCATAAAATCTCAATTCCAGAGGTTTAACGGATTCACTGTCCCAAGGCATCAACCGTAAGAGTGCCGCCGAGGAAAAGCCGGTAATTATAGGCGTTTTGCACTGAGATGCAATTTCTATTGCTGTTTAGCGGGATAATTAGTCAATTATTGAGGGGTTTTTGCTGCAAACAGGGCATTTAGGGTCTTTTTTGAGGTTTAGTGTACGCCATTCGGCGTGTTTGGCGTCAAAGAGCTGGACACGTCCGACCAGTGTTTGGCCAAAGCCGATGAGTAGTTTTAGTGTTTCTAACGCTTGTAAGCTGGCAATGACACCCACGGCTGGCCCGATTACGCCAGCTTGGGCACAATTTTCGGCATTGCCGCCGTTTTCAGAGTATAAGCAGGCGTAGCACGGACTTGTGTCGTTACGCGGGTCAAATACGCTAATTTGGCCCTCCATGCGGATTGCAGCACCTGAAACAAGAGGTACTTGGGCAGCGATAGATACGCGGTTTATTGCGTGGCGGCTAGCAAAGTTATCGGTGGCATCGATGATGACATCGACGTTATTGTTAACGACATAGGCTTGTAATGATGGTTCATCTATAGGGTGGTCGATGCAATCAATTTGGATGGTTGGGTTGATTCCGGTAAGCGTTGATTTGGCAGAATGGGCTTTATTGATGCCGATATCGTCGGTGCCATGAGCGATTTGCCGATGCAGGTTGCTGACTTCCACCACATCGAAATCGGCTAATGTTATGCGCCCGACCCCTGCGCCAGCAAGGTACATGGCTGCAGGCGAACCCAGTCCGCCCAGTCCAATAATGAGTATGTGTGCGGCGAGCAGCCTTTCTTGGCCGGCGATATCAATATCGGGCAGTAATATTTGGCGACTATAGCGTATGAGGTGATGGTCGTTAAGCATAGGTACGGTAAGATATTAGCTCTCTATAGGGTAGAATGCGATAAATTATTTATTGCGTCATTAAGAAAATGTCAGTCAATTTAAAAGAGCTCCCTGCGTTCAGTATGAAACACGACACTAGAACATTGCCTGCATTGGTAGATCGATATGGGCGTGTCTTTAATTACGCCCGTATCGCGCTTAATGAGCGTTGCAACTTGCGTTGTACCTACTGCATGCCTGAAGAGGGTATAGATTTTCAACCGCCTGAAAAACTATTAAATAAAGATGAGATATTACGTTTAGTGCGGGTGTTGGCGACGCTGGGTGTCAAGAAGATACGTTTCACTGGCGGCGAACCTACCTTGCGTAAAGATTTATCTGAGTTGGTTTCTGCATCGCTTAATACTCCCGGTGTTGAGGAAGTGTTTGTTACGACCAACGGTTTATTGTTGCATCATTTTGTTGATGACCTTAAAGAAGCTGGTTTGACGGGATTAAATATTAGTCTTGATAGTTTGCAAGCAGACCGGTTTAAAAAAATTACGCGGCGCACGGGTTTAGAGCAAACGCTAGACAATATACGGCTTGCCTTGGAGAAAGGTTTCGCTAGCGTCAAAATTAATGTAGTGCTCATGCGCGGTTTTAACGATGATGAGATTGAGCAGTTTTGTGCGTTAACGCGCGATGCTAAGTTAACGGTGCGCTTTATAGAATTTATGCCTTTTGACGCAAAGCAGTTGTGGTGTGACGGCGATTATTTAATACGGGCAAAAGATATTGTTGCGACCTTGCACGGGCTTTATGATGGTTTGGTGGCGGATAAAGGCTCTGAAACAGAGCATCACCATTATCGTATTACAGGTCACCTGGGTTCGGTGGCGGTCATTCCTGCCTTTACCCGTAGTCTTTGTCAGAACTGTAACCGTATCCGTGTTACGGCTGATGGCCAGCTACGCAATTGTCTTTATTCGGGGACGGATTATGACTTGCGTGATTTGATGCGTAATAACGCCAGCGATGAGCAGTTGGTATGCCAAATACGCGAAGCGGTAGGCGCTAAAGCGATTGATGGTATTGAAGCGCGTGAACGCAGTGTGTCAAAGGTTGCTGTGTCACGTATCAGTATGACTCAAATTGGTGGGTAGGCGATGACAGAAAAATCTTTATCTATTGAGCTTAGTCACATAAATAGTGATGGCGAAGCACACATGGTTGATGTCGGTGATAAAACGGTGAGCGATCGACAGGCTACTGCGCAAGGGTGTATTGGTATGTCGGCGGTTGCTTTTGATTTGCTTGAGGCCGGGAATCATAAAAAAGGCGATGTACTCTCTGTTGCGCGTATTGCCGGCATTATGGCGGCAAAGCGTACGGCTGAGTTAATTCCTTTATGTCATACATTGCCTTTATCAAAAGTAGAGGTGTTGTTTGAGTTGAATGCCGAGAAGCATCAGGTGGTGTGTCAATCAACGGTGCGTTGTAACGCGCGTACAGGAGTTGAGATGGAAGCGTTAACCGCTGTACAAATTGCCCTGTTAACAATTTACGATATGTGCAAAGCGGTGGATAAAACTATGGTCATTGATGGTGTGCGTTTGCTGAGCAAAACGGGTGGCAAAAGTGGCGACTGGTCCAGCGCTCTATCTGGACAATAATAGTGATGTCGATCACCATTAAATATTTCGCATCATTAAGAGAAGCTGTTGGCCAGGCGGAGCAGCAGTGCCAAATATCAGCAGTGGGTTGCAATGCGGCTGAATTATGGGCCCAAATAAATGGATCCATTGCGCTGCCTGATAATAGTTTAGTTGCCATTAATAAAAATTATGCGTCTTTAGATGCGAGGGTTAATGACGGTGATGAGGTTGCCTTTTTTCCGCCAGTAACGGGGGGGTAGTGATGCCGGTTATATTGCAAGACTTTGAGTTTTCACCTTACCAACGTTTGCAAGAGTATGAAGAACAATGTTGCAAGCCTGGCGAGTCCGGCGCGACAGTGAATTTTATTGGCAGCCTGCGTGATATGCATGAAGGTTCACCTGTTGAAGCAATGACGATTGAGTGTTATCCAGACATGGCACTACAGGAAATTGAACAGGTCTGCGAAGAGTCGGCTAAGCAATGGCAAATACATCATTTTTTAGTGATGCATCGTTATGGCAGAGTCGAACCAGGGGACGCACTAGTGTTGGTGGCGATATGGTCAACACATCGACAGCAAGCCTTCGATGCGTGCCGTTATATTATCCACCACTTAAAGCATAAAGCACCTTTTTGGAAGCAAGAACATCATGGCGACAACAATCGTTGGTTAGAAAGTAATACGAATGATGAGGGCGTAGGCCAATGTTAGTACCATGTTAATTTTGGGTATTGAAACCTCGTGTGATGAAACAGGCTTGGCTCTGTACGATAGCGATGAAGGTTTGCTTGCGCATCGATTGCATAGCCAAATTTCGTTGCATAAAGAGCACGGTGGCATCGTCCCGGAACTGGCTTCACGCGATCATGTTAGGCGTATTACGCCTTTGTTCAATGAGGTATTGCTGGCTTCGAACCGAGTGCGTGCTGATATTGATGCGATTGCGTATACCGCTGGCCCAGGGTTGATCGGCGCATTGTTGGTGGGCGCGTCATTCGCTCGAGCATTGGCCTTTTCCTTGGAAATTCCTGCCTTAGCGATCCATCATATGGAAGCACATTTATTGGCACCCATGCTTGAGGAGAAAGCGCCGACTTTTCCGTTTGTTGCATTGCTAGTATCGGGTGGTCATACGCAGTTAGTGCGTGTTGATGGCATTGGTCAATATGAATTAATGGGTGAGTCGGTTGATGATGCGGCGGGTGAAGCCTTTGATAAAACGGCAAAAATGTTAGGCCTTGATTATCCCGGTGGGCCGGCTTTGGCAAAATCAGCCGTTGATGGGGATTCGCAGCGGTTTCGTTTTCCACGACCCATGACCAATAGGCCAGGTTGCGATTTTAGTTTTAGTGGATTAAAAACGCATGCCTTAACCACGTTTCGTGCAACCGAGGGCAATGAGCAGGATAAGCGTGATGTCGCGCGCGCTTTTGAAGATGCGGTGGTTGATACGCTGTTTATTAAATGTCGCCGAGCGTTGGAGGCAACTGGCTTAACACAGTTGGTCGTTGCCGGTGGTGTCAGTGCGAATACATCATTACGCCAACGTATGGCTGATTACTCGCAACAGTCTTCCATACAAGTGTATTTTCCAAGAAATGAGTTTTGTACCGATAATGGTGCCATGATTGCCTATGCCGGTTATCGTCGTTTTGAACTAAACCCCGAGACATCGAACGGCATTGATGTGCGACCACGTTGGCCGTTAAGTGAATTGAATGTTGCCTAGCAGGCTGTTGAAAAAGTCTCAGGTGAGTGCGAGACAAGGCAAAATTTGGCGAAAAAGCGCAGTTTACGCGTTGTAAATGAGCACTTTGAGGCGGATTTTAACGCCGTATCGTGCCACATGAGACTTTTTCAACAGCCTGCTAGGTGGGTTGTCGCCTTAAGCAGACGAGTCAACTTTATTTTCAGTGCCAGCAAAGAGTTTTTGTATATTGGAACGATGACGCCAGATGAGTAATATCGAGATGATAATAGTCAGTATTACATATTGATTGTGTTCTGAGAGAGTCCAAGCATAAAACGGCGCAGCAACGGCAGCGACAAGAGCGCCGAGTGATGAAATGCGGCTTATCGCTGCGACGATTATCCAGGTTGCGATGAGCGCCAAGCCAATTGGCCACATTAAGCCAAGTATTACGCCCAAGCCAGTAGCGACGCCTTTACCTCCCTGAAAACCGAAAAACACCGGATAAAGATGGCCAAGAAAGGCACATAAGGCGACGGCGGCTAGGACGCTGGTAGTGCCATCAATCCACGCGGCAAAGAGCACCGGTAGTAGCCCTTTTAGTGTATCGCTAAGTAATACTTGCGCAGCAAGGCGCTTGCCACCAAAACGTAATACGTTAGTGGCGCCGGGATTGCCAGAGCCTTGCGTGCGTGGATCGGGCAGTCCTGACAGCCGACAGAGAATAATGGCGCTTGAGAGTGAGCCAAAAAAATAGGCGAGCAGGCAAAGTGCGATCGATATCATCATGGGCTATTGGAACACTAGTTCCGATATTATTAAACGGCTATAGTGCCACAAACGTAAATTGAAGACAGGTAGTGATTGATGGATATTATTTACCTTAGCGAACTTAAAATTGAAACCGTTATTGGTATCTGGGATTGGGAGCGCAAGATCAAGCAAGAAATTGTCATTGACCTTGAGATGGGCGCAGATATCGCACGTGCCGCTGCGACCGATCATATTGACGATACTTTAAATTATAAGGCAGTCGCTAAGCGCCTGATACAATTTGTCGGTGACAGTGAATTTCAGTTGGTTGAAACCTTGGCAGAACGCGTCGCTGGAATTATTCGTGATGAGTTTGCTGTGCCGTGGGTTAAGGTTAAAGTGAATAAGCGTGGCGCGATTCGTGGCGCGCGCGATGTCGGGATTTTGATTGAGCGTGGCACTAAAAGCTGATGTCAGAAGTTTATCTCAGTGTTGGCAGCAATATAGAGCGCGAGGAAAATATTCGTGCAGGATTCAAGATGTTGACTGAATATTTTGGCACCTTGGTTTGCTCGCCTGTTTACGAAAGTGTTGCCGTCGGCTTTGAGGGGGGTAATTTTTATAACCTTGTCGTAGGGTTTGCTACGCGGCAAGACGTAAAAGCCGTTGCTCAGATCTTGCGTGATATAGAAGACCAGCAACACCGTGTGCGTGACGGGGTCAAGTTTAGCTCGAGAACGCTGGATTTGGATTTGATCCTTTATGAGGATCTCGTGATAGACGATGGGCGCTTGCAGATTCCACGTGATGAGATAGAAAAGTATGCTTTTGTGCTGCAACCACTTGCTGACATCGTGCCAGAGAAGCTTCATCCCGTGTTAAAGCGAACTTACGCCAGCATGTGGGCAGACTTTGATCCGAATGATGTGCAGCAGTTTGCTGTGGCGTTTGCTTTGCAGCCGTCGGTGGCTTGTGTAGTGTCCTGAATAGAAGGGTGATTCAGGACACTACACGAGTTAACCGTTACCTCGATGTTATCGATTGATAGCGTTTAGCTAGAGTGAGCGACCGCCATCAACAGTAATGATTTGGCCGGTAATATAGTCGGCATCACGCGCCAAAAATAGTACCGTTTTAGCGATATCAAGTGGCTCACCTAAACGTTTGAGCGCGATATTATTAATCATTGCTTGTTTGCTTTCATCACTAGGTTCATTGTTTGGCCAGAGAATTGCGCCAGGCGCAATACCGTTGACACGCACATTTGGCGCAAGCTCTATAGCCAATGATTGGGTTAGCGCTGCCAGCCCGGCCTTGGCGGCGCAATAGATGCTGTGTCCTTTTAACGGGTTTTTCGCATGAATATCAATCATGTTGATAATACAGCCTTGCTGCGTGGCTAATGCGCTTGCAGCGGCCTGTGCGATGAAAAAAGGGGCTTTCATATTGCTGCCGACTAGGTCATTCCACTCATCTTCGTTGGCTTTGCTTACATCGGTGGGATAAAAGCTTGATGCATTGTTGACGACAAGATCTAGTCGTTGCCAGGGTTGTAGCGTCGCTTTAATAAGACGATTAATATCACCGGTATTGAGTAAGTCGGCGGGAAGGCCATGTGCTGAATTGGGCCGAAGGGTATTTAGCTGTTTGGTGAGTTGAGAGGCCGCTTTGGCGGAATGTCGATAATGAATTAGCACGTTGTAGCCTGCAGCATGCAAATGCTGGCATACCACGGCGCCAACACGTTGCGCGCCGCCCGTAATTAGCGCGACTTTATTTTCTTGCATAGAGTGTCCTGTATCCGGGCCCATTGATGGAGGGCTTGCTTTGGCAAAGGTCTATTTTGCTCATTAGCATTTTGCCCATTACAATGACAGTATGCAATCAGATGATATCAATGCAATTCCTGCTGACTGGCCGCAGCCAAGTGCCGAGGCAGTTTTGCACAGTCGGGGTTTGTGCGCTTATATTAAGTCGGACATCGATAAGCATGGTGGCGTTATTGATTTTGCTCGCTATATGCAGCATGCGCTCTACGCACCTGGTTTGGGCTACTACACTGCGGGTGCGAATAAATTTGGTGCAGCAGGCGATTTTATTACGGCTCCTGAGATTTCGCCTTTGTTCGGTCGTTGTGTGGCAAGACAATGCCAGCAAGCCTTGCTGGAAATACCGGAGGGTGCCATCCTTGAGGTGGGTGCTGGCTCGGGCAAGTTGGCGCGGGATGTTTTACTCGAATTAAGCGACGTAGATTGTCTGCCTTCACGTTATTTTATTTTGGAGAGCAGCGCTGATTTGCGCCAGCGCCAACAAATTTTACTGGCAGACAGTGTCCCGGATTATTTTTCTCAAATCGAATGGCTGGATGCGTTGCCTTCGTCACCATTTTCAGGCGTGGTCATTGCTAACGAATTATTAGATGCTTTGCCGGTTAATCGAGTTATAAATGGAGTTGAGGAATTTAAAGAGCTAGGAGTGAGCTGTCAGAATGGGCAGTTTCACTACACAGAACTACCGGAGGAGACTGTAGCCGCAGAGGTGCTAAAACAGCGAATTGCCTCCTTATTGATTGAGTTTGATCCGTCTTATACAGCAGAAATTTGTTTGGCTATGGATGGATGGTTGGCAAGCCTTGCTGCGTGTTTAGAGCAAGCGCTGGTATTGTTAATAGATTACGGTAGCGCACGTCAGGAGTATTATCATCCGCAGCGTTTGCAAGGCAGTTTACGCTGCCATTATCGTCATCGCGCGCATGATAACCCCTTTGTTTATCCCGGCTTACAAGATATTACCGCTCATGTCGATTTTACAGCGGTGGCTGAGGCGGCAATCAATAATCAGTTAGAAGTATTGGGCTACAGTACGCAAGCTTATTTTTTGATGTCCTGCGGTTTGACTGGCATGGTTGATATTGCCACCGCAAACGATATCGAAGGTATTGAGATGGCACAACAAGTGCGGCGCTTAACGATGCCTGGCGAAATGGGTGAAACGTTTAAAGTGATTGCCTTAGGGCGTGATCTTTATATCGACCCAATTGGTTTTTCTCTGCGTGACATGCGTGGGAAATTATAGGGGGTAAGTCTCTCAATAATGATAAGTCAGAGGAATAGGTGACGATACAGAGAGCATGGGTAATCATTGCGTGAGCGCCACTAAATAGAAAAGGATGATATGGATTTTATTTCAGCAACAATATTATTGTTTATGATTATGGATCCGCTTGGCAATATTCCTCTTTATCAAGTGGTGCTTGGCAAGTTGCCTGCTGAACGTCGACGTTATGTGGTCATTCGTGAGCTGGTTTTTGCCTACGCTATTTTATGTATGTTTTTATTTGCCGGCGAAACCATTCTCGGTGTGCTTGGCCTTGAAAACTCTTCGTTAAGTATTGCTGGTGGTGTCGTGCTGTTTTTGATTGCAATACGCATGGTATTTCCTGCCCAACATGGCCAATTAGTCGATGATAACGATAACGACCCGTTTATTGTGCCACTGGCTGTTCCCTTTGTTGCGGGTCCTTCTGCTATTGCGGCCTTGTTGCTGCTGGGCAGTCGTTACCCAGAGCAAATGTGGTCGTGGTTTGCAGCCTTGAGTATGGCATGGTTGGCAGCGGCGGTAATATTAGTGGGTACGGAACCTTTGATGCGCGTGTTAGGTAAGCGAGGAATTCGTGCAATTGAAAAGCTGATGGGTATGTTATTGATTATGGTGTCGATTCAAATGTTGCTGGATGGCTTTAGCATTTATATGCAGTCTAACCTGAGTGCTGCTTTATGAAGCAGCTGACAATTGTGCGGCATGCTAAGGCTGGTTGGGGTGAGGCAACCCTCAGTGATTTTCAGCGGCCGCTGAATGAGCGTGGCTTGAAGGACAGCGTTACTATGGCGCAGCGATTGCTGGCGCAAGGCTTGGTCCCTCAATGCCTTGTGACAAGCCCTGCGTTGCGCGCGTTAACCACTGCTCAACAGTTTGCTGAGACCTTGAGTTTGGCATCGTCCGCGTTCACCACGGACAAAAATATTTATGAAGCAAGCAGCGATAGACTGCATGATGTAGTGTGGGGTTTGGATGACCGATATGATGACATTATGTTGGTAGGGCATAACCCTGGATTGTCCGATTTGGTCCGTTCTCTGGTGTCGGTAGGCATCGATGAGTTGTCTACTTGTGAAATTATCGTAGTGCAGTTTGATTGTGAGCAATGGCATGAAATTGGTCCTGGCTCCGGCAGGATATCTTTTAACGATTTGCCACGGAATACGCATCATTCAGCCTGATAGCCCAAGTGTCATGATAAAATCAATGCAAGCGGCGGTTATGTTTTTGTCATGAAAGCCTGCTGTAATCAATGATTTACTCTAAATGTTGGAAGAAATGACACAGTTGATCACAAGTACTCCTAAAGCTAAAAGCGATGTTCCTAGCAGTGCGAAAAGCCCGACAGCAAAATATTTTGTCGAAAAGGAGGTCAGCTGGCTCTATTTTAATGAGCGAGTATTACAAGAAACACGTGATCGCGGCACCCCGATTATTGAGCGTATACGACTCCTTGGTATTGTCTCGAATAATCTTGATGAGTTTTTTCGTGTTCGTGTCGCGGATGTGCGTCGACGCATTCTTTTAGAAAAAGCAGAGCATGTCACCGAATCAAGTGCTGCGAAGCTGTTGCGTAAATTACAGCGACAGATCGCAAAACTGCAAGAAGATTACAACCAAATTTATAGAGATTTATTTGCCGAGCTCAAAAAAAATCATATTTATTTCTTAACCGAAGAAGAGCTAAGTGATGGTCAGCGCCGTTATTTGCGTCGTTATTTTAGAGAATCCATATTGCCTGTCTTAGCGCCGATCATGTTGGGTGAGGGGAGCGTTCTGCCAACCTTATCAGAAGAGTTGATTTATATTGCGTTGAAGATCGATTACGCTGACAAAGATTCACGTAATAAGCCTTATGCAGTGCTTGAAGTGCCAACGGATAAATTGCCGCGCTTTATTCAAATTCCTAGTAAGCGATCAACGCGCATTAAACGTTTAATTATGCTTGATGATGTGTTGCGTATTGGCTTGGAAGAAATTTTTGTCGGACTAATAAACTTTCAGTCAATTCATGCGTATACCATTAAGCTGACACGTGATGCAGAGCTGACTATTGGTGACGGTATTACGCAAAGCTTTCTCGATAAAATATCCCTTAGTCTTAAGGGGCGACATGCCGCGCAGCCGACACGGTTGATGTATGAGCGTGGCATGCCTAAATCGATGATTGAGTTTTTTATGAAGCAACTCAATTTGTCTGAGTACGATAGCGTTACGCCAGGCGAAAAATATCATAACTTCAAAGATTTTATGAGTTTTCCAAACCTTGGTCCTGCGTACCTAGAACACAAACCGCTAGCGCCTATAGCGTGTGCTGCCATAGATGCTGAAACGACTACATTTGACGCGCTGAAAAAAGCCGATGTATTGCTGTATTATCCGTATCAAAGTTTTTCTTATTTCACTAATTTTTTACGTGAAGCGGCTATTGATTCTCGCGTTACCGAAATTCGTATATCCATCTATCGTGTTGCCACTGAATCACGTGTCATGACTTCTCTGATTAATGCCGCCCAAAATGGTAAGGCAGTGCATGTTATTGTTGAATTGCAGGCGCGCTTTGATGAGAAGGCGAATATTCAATGGGCGCAGCGTTTAACCGAGGCAGGCGTTAAAGTTTCTTTTGGTATTCATGGCCTAAAATTTCACTCTAAGATCTGTTTGATTAAGCGTATCGAAGAAGGGGTAGAAATTAATTACGCGGTGATTGGTACGGGAAATTTCCATGAAAAAACAGCACGCGTCTATACTGATTTCGCGGTATTTACCGCCAAGCGTGAAATCACGCAAGAAGTTGCCAAAGTATTTAAATTTGCTGCACACAGTTATCGTCGTTTTGATTTTGATCATTTGTTGGTGTCGCCGATCAATTTTCGTGATCAATTGCGCCGTAAAATTGATATTGAAATGGCAAATGCACGTTCGGGTAAGCAAGCATGGATCTTTATTAAGGTCAACAATCTATCCGACGCCGAGTTAGTTGATAAGCTCTACGAAGCGAGTTGTGTCGGCGTGAAAATTAAAATTATTGCTCGCTCTATTTGTTCGTTAGTGCCCAAAATTTCCGGAGTCAGTGACAACATTGAAGTGATTAGTATTGTGGGGCGCTTACTTGAGCATTCGCGTGTCTATATCTTTGCTAATGATGATGATCCGAGTGTGTATATTAGTTCCGCTGATATGATGTCGAGAAATATTGATCATCGTGTTGAAGTAAGCTTGCCTATTTACGATAAAAAAATTAAGCGCCGCATTATTGATATTTTACGTTTACAGTCGAATGACAATTGCCGCGCACGTATTCTTGATGAAGCAAATAGCAATACCTATGTGCCGCGAGGAAATCGTCGTAAAGTGGATTCGCAAATAGCGATTCATGAATATGTTGCGGCAGCGGAAGCTGGGCGCGGACAGCAGATTATCAAGACGTTGTTAGATCGGCGTCGAACATCGCTCATATGAAGTTGAGAGTAGGGTAATAAATATGAGTGATAATCGCGTCGCGGCATTGGACCTGGGTTCTAATAGCTTTCATTTGCTTATTGCAAGAATAGATGACGATAAAATTCGTTATCTTGACCGCCATAAAGAAATGGTGAGGTTGGCTGGCGGACTTGATTCTAAGAATACGCTTAGTGATGACGTGGCAGAACGTGCTTTTGCAGCATTGCATCGCTTTGCAGAAATTATTGATGGTATTGAACCTGAATCAGTGCGTGTTGTCGGTACGAATACCATGCGTACCATGCGTAATGGTGATAAATTTTTAGAGAAAGCTGAATCAATTCTCGGTGTGCCAATCAATATTATTAGTGGTATTGAAGAAGCACGTTTAATCTATCTTGGCGTAACCCAGGATCTTGCACCGAGCAATCACCGTCGCTTAGTGGTCGACATTGGTGGAGGGTCGACAGAGTTAATCATTGGTGAAGGCCTTGCGCCAAAGCATTTAGAAAGTTTGTACATGGGATGTGTTTCATATAGTGGTCGGTTTTTTAAAGACGGGTTGATTAGTCAAGAAGGCTATGACAAAGCGATACGCGCTGCGCGTCGTGAGTTGCGCGGCCACTCAGATCAATTTTCTGCGAATCATTGGGGGGAAGCGGTAGGTTCTTCGGGGACGATTCGAACTGTTGGTGAAATTATTAACAATAATTGGCCTGACGAGCATGACATCACTTTGCATGGTATAGAAAAGCTTGCTAAGAAATTGGTGAAGGCAGGGCATGTGGACGCGGCTGAGTTAGTTGGGCTGGCTGGATTAAAGGAAGACCGACGCCCAGTTATTGCAGGGGGGGCGGCAATATTGCATGCTGTTTTTCTAGAGCTGGGTATAGAACGTATGCAAGTTTCTGGTTATGCCATGAAGGAAGGTATTATTCATGATTTGGCTGGTCGTGTTCGTCGGTCAGACGCGAGAGATATCACTGTTTCAAACATGATGGCTAATTACCGCGTTGATGAATCAAAGTCTAACTGTCTTGAGTCGCATGCTACTGCTTTATTGAAGTTGCTCGAAAATGATCTTGATACGAAATACAAGTCTGCCCAAAAACAAATTTCGTGGGCATCCAGCTTGCATGAGATCGGTTTAAGCATCTCACATAGTGGTTTTCAAAAGCACGGAGCCTATATTATTCTCAATGCCGATATGTTGGGTTTTTCTAAGCTTGAACAAAAGAAAATTAGTTTTCTTGTGCTTAATCAGCGTCGGCGTATTAGGGCGGTAGCAGAGGATTATCATTTTACGGCTGATTGGTTGTTGGTGCTTGTCTTTCGCCTAGCTTGTTTGTTTTGCCGTTCGCGCAAGAACGAGGAGTTGCCGTCAATTCAATTTAAGATTAGTAAAAAGAAGTTTATTATAAAAATTGATGATGCGTGGTTGGATAGCCATCCGCTAGCTCGCGAAGATCTCGAGGCTGAAAGTAACTACTGGGCGAGCCAAGACATTCAGTTTAAATTGTCATTATTGTCTAACCAGGACGAGGTTGATGAGTAAGATGGCGTCATCTCTTAGAGACCTTTGCACGAAGCATGTTTTTCGCTATGGTGGCGTTAAAAACAGTCTCAAAATGCTCATTTACTCATGTAAACTGCGCTTTTTCGACGCTTTTTGCCTTGCCCTAACGAAAAATCTACGTCGTGCAAAGGTCTCTCTTAATGGTTTTGTTGCCGCAGCTTAAGCAGCGAGCGGTACGTGATCTATACTGGGCTTGTTTTAGTGAATCGATAATGGCGTCTGGTCTGGAAGCCATAAACTTTGAAAAGTCTGCCAAGCACTTTCCTCATTTGGAGCAATGGTTTCTTGATCTGGATGCTGAGCCA
>NVRQ02000105.1 GCA_002400905.2 Gammaproteobacteria bacterium
ACCAAATAACCATAAAGACCAAAACGAAAATGAAACCGATAGCGACTGAGTATGTCCCTTTTTCGATATTCTCTTTACCCATGCTTGGGCCAATGGTGCGCTCTTCAATAATATCGATCGGCACTTTCAACGCGCCTGCTCGCAATAGCAAGGCTAGGTCACGTGCTTCTTCCGTGCTATCCAAGCCTGTAATCTGAAAACTTGCACTGAGCTGATCGCGTATAGTCGCAACATTAATCACTTCTTCAGAAAGACGTTTTTTCTTTACCTCTTCACCATCAATCACGACTATATCGGTTTTGGTTTCTTTAAATACCACCGCCATAGGCTTGCCGATATTTTCACGTGTGACCGCAAGCATACGTTTTGCACCAGGGTCATCCAAGCGGATACTTACCGACGGACTACCGGTTTGCTGATCAATGGTCGAGGCCGCATCAAGTATTGAATCGCCAGTAGTAATCTCGTCTTTCAGCAATAAAATTGGCGAGCCATTTCGCTCGCGAAAAATGCGCGACCCTAATGGTATTTTTCCAGTCAACGCATCTTGAACATTGTTTTTGAAGTCAACCAAGCGAAAGTCTATCGTTGCTGTCGCACCCAAAATCTCTTTGGCACGAGCAGTGTCTTGCACACCCGGTAATTGCACAACGATACGATCTGTACCCTGCTGTTGAATAATGGGTTCGGCAACACCCAATTCGTTAACGCGATTACGCAAGGTCGTAATGTTTTGTTTTAAAGCGAAGTCACGTTTTTCCTTTAGCGCAGATTCTTTAATCGTAACCTCTAAGGTCGCTGATTTCCCACCTTCAATTTCTTGAAGGTTAAGCGAGCGGTAATCGGCTTCATTATAAATTAACTCACGCGCGATAGTGCGGTCTTCTGCCGAACGAAACTTAATCAAGATCGTATTGCTCGGGCCTTCAACGATAGACAAATAACGAATCTTCTCGCCCCGCAAATAGGTACGCAAACCTTTGATGTTGGCGTTTTGAACCTGTTTCTCAGCCGTTTCCATATCCACTTGCAATAAGAAGTGAACACCACCGCGCAAATCCAAGCCCAAATTCATCGGCTCACCACCCAGACCACGCAACCAAGCAGGGGTTGTTGCCGCTAAATTCAATGCAGTGGTATAGCCTCTACCTAAGCCTTCCTTCAATATTTCTTGCGCCTTACTTTGAACTTCGTCATCACTGAAGCGTACCAACCAACCAAAATCAGTTAACTCAACACTCTTATAAGGCAAACCACTTTCAGCAAGCAGGCTATTCAATTTCTCGCCTAAACCATCCTCATCAATCTGACGTTCTGCCGAGACTTGAATGGCATAATCTTTAACATAGACATTAGGCAAGGCATACAATACGGCGAACACCAATACAGCGCCGACCAACAGATATTTCCATGCAGGATAATGATTCATAGGTTTCTTATTTTGTGTGCTTATTATATAGCGAGACTAAGCGGGCTTGTAGGTGCCTTTTGGCATGACTTGGCTAACGGAGCTGGTTTGCATTTTGATCACCGTACCATTAGCCACTTCCAGACTAAAAAATCCTTCGTCTACTGAAACGATTTTACCGAGGATGCCACCGTTGGTAACGACTTCCTCGCCTTTAGCGATGCTTGCAACCATCGTCTTATGCTCTTTTGCACGCTTCATCTGAGGACGAATCAGCAAAAAGTAAAAAATTACAAAAATGATGATAAGCGGAATGAACTGGGTCAGGCCCGGCGAAGCAGCTGCATCTGAAGCAGTTTCTGCCATCGCATCTGAGATAAACAAACTCATAGGTGTTTCCTTATTGGCATTAATTCTTATTTGACCGCCGTGATTGGCGGCTAAAGTCGCCTATTATATGTCAAGCACTACGTAGATTGCTCGTATTGTGCGTAGAAGTTGTCAATGTAGGGCTGCAAGCGGCCTTCTTCAATAGCTTCGCGCAATTCTCGGGTCAAATTTTGGTAATAACGCAGATTATGGATGCTATTAAGCATACCACCGAGCATTTCGTTGCTGTGCGCCAGATGGCGCAGATAGCTACGACTGAAGTTCTGACAGGTATAGCAATCACAATTCTCATCGAGCGGCCGTGTATCAAGCTTATGTACTGCATTGCGGATACGCACCACACCCCGACTAGTAAATAAATGCGCATTTCTCGCATTTCGCGTTGGCATCACGCAATCAAACATGTCGACACCACGGCGTACTGCCTCAACGATATCTTGTGGTGTACCGACACCCATTAGATAGCGTGGAGAGTATTTGGGCATGCTCGGCGCTATGCCATCAAGAATATGCAACATCTCAGCTTGTGGCTCACCCACCGACAATCCTCCAATGGCGTAACCATCAAAACCGATATTGCTCAGATGAGCTAGCGATTCTTGGCGTAATTCAGGATAAATACCACCCTGAATAATGCCGAACAAGGCCGCGGGGTTATCGCCATGAGCATCTTTTGAGCGCTGCGCCCAGCGCATAGATAATTCCATCGATTGACGTGCTTCATCGGTGGTCGCCGGATACGGGGTGCATTCGTCAAAAGCCATAACAATATCTGAACCCAGTATGCGTTGAACATCCATTGAAGTTTCTGGGTCCAACCACACCTTGGATCCATCAATCGGCGATCGAAACTCCACACCCTTCTCGGTTAGTTTACGCATTTTACCGAGGCTAAATACTTGATAACCACCCGAATCCGTCAAGATAGGCTTTTGCCAATGCATAAAGTTGTGCACACCTTTATGCGCACTAATTACCTCCATACCCGGTCGCAGCATCAGATGAAAGGTGTTATTCAAAATAATTTGCGCACCGATCTCATCAACCGTTTGTGGCATAACACCTTTAACGGTGGCAGCAGTGCCGACTGGCATAAAAACGGGCGTTTCTATCGCACCACGGCTCAGGCTAATACAGCCACGACGAGCCAGGCCATCTTCGGCCAGCAATTCAAATTCCACGATCAAATCCCAATTAAGGGCACCTCTATTTATTGTGTTTGTTCACGCCGCGTAAGAAACATGGCATCGCCATAACTGAAAAACCGATATTTTTCTGCGACCGCATGCTGATAGGCCGCCATAACCGATTCGTACCCTGCAAAAGCACTGACCAACATCAACAAGGTTGATTCGGGCAGATGAAAGTTAGTAATCATGGCATCGATGCAGCGAAAGCAGTATCCCGGCGTAATAAATATTTTCGTATCGCCTTGCAATGGCTGCGTGACACCGCTTTCATCTGTCGCGCTTTCTAAGGCTCTAACAGACGTTGTGCCAACAGCGATCACTCGACCACCTGCCTCACGAGTCTTAGCAATCTGTTGGCACACCTCAGCACTGACCTCAAAAATTTCAGAATGCATTTGATGGTCTTTGACATCATCGACGCGTACTGGCTCAAACGTACCGGCACCAACATGCAATGTCACCCAAGCCAGCGTTACACCCATCGCTTGAATTTGGTTGAGCATGGCTTCATCAAAATGCAAACCCGCTGTCGGCGCGGCAACCGCTCCGTCGCTGCGCGCATAAACGGTTTGATAACGCGATTCGTCCACACCTTCATCAGCGCGGGTGATATACGGTGGCAGCGGCATATGACCATGCAAACGCATTTGGCTAGGCCAATCGCCCTCACGCATCCGCAGAACGAGAAAACGCCCGTTATTTTCCTCGACCTCTACGTGCTGATCGTCGGCCACCAAAAACGTCGAGCCCACTGTCAACGATTTGGAGTTGCGCACCTTTGCCAGCACGCGCTGCGAGTCAAGTACACGCTCAACCAAGACCTCAAGCTTACCGCCTGAGTGTTTGCGACCGTAAAGCCGCGCGCGCATAACCCGCGTATCGTTCATCACCAACAAATCACCCGGCTCAAGTAAGTCGGTCAACTCGACAAACCTGCGGTCTTGCAAACTACCTGTCGCACCATCAAGACACAGTAAACGGCTACTGGTGCGCTGCTCAGGCGGATATTGAGCGATGAGCTCAGACGGCAGATCAAAGACAAATTCAGAACGTTGCATCGTTATGGGTTAGCGTTGCTAAAAACCGTGCATTGTACAGCAAGACGCAATCAATCCTTGCAGCAAGCTCACCACGCTTTTATACTGCTCGTCCCGCTGCCGGGGTGGCGGAATTGGTAGACGCGCCGGATTCAAAATCCGGTTCTGGTAACAGAGTGCGAGTTCGATTCTCGCTCCCGGCACCATCAGCTTTTCTTAGCCGATGATCTTGACAAACAGCACGACAGAGAACCACTGAGTGTGTCGCTACCTCATGATAAATTTTGTACTTCCGTGTACAACATCAACTCGCTTACGCGCCCCAAATGAAGTGTACCCCTCAAGGGGTATTGCTACGTGCCCTCAGGGTAAAAAGAACCCTTGGGGTACGACAGCCTATAGGCCCCGGCCGCCCTGCGTCCGCGCCACTACACACAACATCGCAAGTTGCGTAGCACTCCCTCAATGGCTCTACGGCGACTAACCGCCTTCGCTTCGCTCTCCTTGGCGGTCAGCGATTGTATTTTCTATTGACCTGAAGCCTGACTTACCAGGACTACAATTTTATAAGCTGCGGATATACCCTTACCCTCCATTGTTTGCTCACCGATTCGAAATAAGCTACATGCGTTGGGTCTGATTATTCCTGAAGGAATGCTTTTGTTTGCCCCTAGTCATCGTTACTCGCGGTAAGTGACCGTTCTTTTATAATTGAAAGACGGCCACTATGCCGTGTCGCATGCAATAACTTAGCACAGAGGATCTTTTTCACCATTGACCATTCAAACCCCCACTGCCA
>NVRQ02000106.1 GCA_002400905.2 Gammaproteobacteria bacterium
AGAAGGTTTAGCGCCTTTTTATAATGAGCACTCAGGCGTTATATTTATTTCTGACATACAAGTAACTCGAATGGTGAAATTTTAGTGGTTGAGGCCAAAGGTTGGTCTGTTAAATAGAGTTATTTAAAGCAATAAAAAATGCTGGTTTACGTAAATAAGCCAGCATTATAAAGTGTCATTTTGATGCTCGTGGCGAGAGAGAAGAAACAGGAAGTTACTAAGGAGTACATTAATTAGGCGACATACGCGGCGGCGTATTGGCTTACGCCTACGTTGGTCACTATGAAAAAATCCTCACCGTATGCGTAGTCGCCTGCAGTTTTTTCATAATGCCCGCCTTGTCTCGGCTCAATATTCACTCTCCTATGTCACCCAATCAATGGATTCCTTAGTAACCATGGCCGCCAGCAAACCTACAACACGAAAAAAGCAAGCACGTCGAAGTACGAGTCAACGCAAAAAACCAACGCCCCCATGGGTGTGGCTGATCATTGGGTTAATGCTTGGCCTAATCGCCGCGCTCGCTGTGTATCTTTACACACGCACAGACACTCTCCCTGGCAGCATCGAAGTTGAAGCGCCGGCCAAAGCCAAACCGGCGGCAAAACAAAAACCCACAGCAAGCAAACCGAAAATTGCTAAAAAACCACGCTTTGATTTTTACGAGCTATTGCCAGAACGCGAAATTATTATTCCAGACGAAGAAATTACTAGTAGTAACCAAACAAAAAAATCCGCTCCCATTCCTGACTCTGATAAAGGCGGCAATTATTTATTACAAGCTGGCGCCTTTAAGACATTCAAACAAGCTGATCAATTAAAAGCACGTTTGGCGTTAATTGGTGTTGAAGCAAAAATTGAAACCGTTAAAATCAATGACGCCGTTGCCTGGCATCGTGTCCGCGTTGGCCCATTTAATGGCTTAGATAAGGTCAATACTGTCCGCTATCGATTACAAGATAATGATATTAGTACCGTGGTATTGAAAGTGAATTAACTCCCTTTTTCAGCTAGAGAGCCTCTGATTAAGTTTAGGCCGAAGGGAGGATTTCAGCCCTCAGACATCGGGCCATAAATTAATCAGATGGGTATTCTGCAAAAATCACAGTAGCCACTACGGATCAGTAGTAGCCTCAGGCTGAGCTGTAGCCTGTATAGACTTAGGTGGATTGCACCATTCATCAACCAACTCTTTAGCCGCTGTTGTATTGTTAGCAATTTCTTCAGGTGTTTTATAGGTATATTCACCTTCAGCATTTTGTTCACGAATACGCCGCCCCGTATTCTCATCATAAAATCTCAGACGCTGCTTGGCAATCTCACAATTCTTATCTCGAATTTCTTGATTTTTAGCTTCTTGCTCAGAAACAACCGCAGCCTTAGCAGACTCTTCCTTAGCTTTAACTCGTGCTTCACGCTCGGAATGAAGCTTTTCGATACTATCAGTACGCGGCTTGCCACCTTTAATTTCACGCTCTTTAATGTCCGCATTAACAGGCGGCGAATCTGTGAAATAAACATTACCCTCAGCATCGGTGTACTGATAGAACTTGGCGTGAGCACTTGAGAATAAAAGCAATAATAATAAAAGGGCGAAAAATTTATACATTAGGTTAACTCGAACACAATGAATTTAGAGCCTGTCGAGTTCAGGACAAATCTACTGCAGGAAAGCCATTTTTAGTCAGATTCCCCGATCATTTTCGTTAAATAAACTCACTACTCGCCTCAAATGATCGACAAATCTGACTAAAAATAGCTTTCCCTCGCTACGATTGCCTAAGTCCGACAGGCTCCTAGTGGCTAACTTAGCGCGATTACGCGCGAATTTCCATATTTTTAGTAAAAAACTCCCTGACTCGATCACAAAAAAGGGCGCCGAAGCGCCCCTTAAGCCTTAACAGCTCGGAGTTTATTTGTTACTGAACTCTGGATAAGCTTCCATGCCACATTCAGCTAAATCTATACCCGCATATTCGTCTTCTTCACTAACACGGATACCCATGACGGCCTTGAGTATTCCCCAAACGATAAAACTGACCACAAACACCCAAACAAAGATGGTCGCTGCGCCGGCAACCTGGCCTATGAACGTTGAACCACTTTCAATGGCTCCGGTATCATCGTAAACCGCAGGATTTGTCAACGGCACTACCAATAAACCGAACAGACCAACCGTACCATGAACAGAAATCGCACCGACAGGATCGTCAATCTTCAACTTATCAAGCAAGACGATCGAGCATACGACAATGATGCCGCCGACTGCGCCAATCAAAGTTGCTTGCAAGGCCGCTGGAGTCGAAGGTTCTGCAGTAATAGCAACCAAACCAGCCAAGGCGCCGTTAAGTGCCATCGTCAGATCAGCCTTACCAAACATAAGACGCGCTAATAACAATGCCGCAACTAACCCCCCCGCAGCCGCTGCATTGGTATTCAAAAATACCATAGCAACTGAAGCAGCATTAGCAATATCGCCAAGCTTCAATACTGAACCGCCATTAAAACCGAACCAACCCATCCACAAGATAAACGTACCTAATGTAGCCAAAGGCAAGTTAGCACCAGGAATCGGATGCACTTTGCCGTCGCTACCATATTTACCTTTACGCGCACCTAGCAAAAGAACGCCCGCAAGCGCAGCAGCAGCACCAGCCATATGGACGATACCTGAACCCGCAAAATCAGAAAAACCTAGATCACCAAGGGTGTACATATCAAACACAGCCTTGCCACCCCAAGTCCAACTACCTTCCATAGGGTAGATGAAACCGGTCATGACCACTGCAAAAATCAAGAACGCCCACAACTTCATGCGCTCGGCAACAGCACCCGAAACAATCGACATCGCTGTTGCTACAAACACGACTTGGAAAAAGAAGTCAGCCGCATCGGCATACGTAGCGCCACCAGTGAAATCAGCTTGCTCAGTCATTCCAGCCAATACTTCATCAACATTGACATTTTGTATACCGCCAAGGAAAACCGTACCTGCTTCTGGATACATAATTGCGTAACCGCAAATCATATACATAATGCAAGAAATGGCATAAAGCGCCACGTTCTTAGTTAAGATTTCAGTGGTGTTTTTAGCACGAACCAAACCAGCTTCAAGCATGGAAAAGCCAGCGGCCATCCACATAACCAGCGCACCGCACACCAAGAAATAAAAGGTGTCCATCGCGTACTGTAGGTGAAAAATATTTGCTTCCATAACGTCCTCCGCGGAAGTTAGATTCTAATAATGTATTTTATAAAGCTTCATCGCCGGTTTCACCGGTACGGATTCGGATTGCCTGATTCAGCTCATAAACGAAAATCTTGCCGTCGCCGATCTTGCCAGTGTTGGCTGCTTTGGTAATCGACTCAATCACTTGATCCGTCATATCATCCGCAATAGCCACTTCAATTTTTACCTTAGGTAAAAAATCCACCACATACTCAGCGCCACGATAGAGTTCGGTGTGCCCCTTCTGACGACCAAACCCCTTGACCTCAGTCACTGTGATCCCCTTTACGCCAATCTCCGATAACCTCTCGCGAACGTCATCAAGCTTGAACGGCTTAATGATTGCTGTAATTAACTTCATATCCTCTCCTTCAAAAACAATAGTTTGACACTCCTGCAAACATAAAACGTACTCTCCGACTCAACGAGTGCGCCACCCTTAAGACCCCAGGCCTGATCTCCAGCAAACCACCCTGAAGAGATAAGCTATTCTGATGAGGACTTACCCCAAAACCCGCGCTCCCGCAGGACGTTCCCTTAGGGTGCCGCTATCGCCGCATCAACCACGCCATACAAGCGCGTCGCGCCACTAGAACGAGCGTAACATCGCATCATTTATGCCAAACTTTTTTTATTATAAAAATCATTGAGTTAGCGTAAAGCACGCCAGAGTAGAAAATATTAATTGCACCATATCGGCCCATTAATTTCTCGGCTACGCACCAACTTGGATCAACTCTCACAAGCGATAGCAAATCATTTGTACATCAGGCTTAATACGATAAAATACGCGACCAACCAGCCTGGACTTGCCTAATCAATGATTGACCCAAAATTATTTGACGAACTCTCAAAAAAGCTCGCTAGCGCAGTCCCTAGCGGAATTCGCGAAGTACAAGCCGATCTTGAGCAACAGTTTTTAGCTATGCTGCAATCTCGCCTCGGTAAACTCGACCTAGTCACACGAGAACAATTTGATGTGCAACGTGGCGTACTCGAACGCACACGCAGCAAAGTCGACGCATTAGAGGAACAGTTAGCAGAACTCGAAACACTCCAGTAAGGTAGAACAACGCAGCAAACGGATTGCTGCGACTTAACAACAAGGATGTAATCAAATGGCCTTAGCCAAGGTCTTAAGCCGCGCAGCCGTTGGCATTAGCGCACCACCTGTTATTGTGGAGATCCATTTGTCACGTGGGCTGCCGAGCTTTTCTATCGTCGGACTACCCGAAACCGCAGTCAAAGAAAGTAAAGACCGTGTTCGCAGCGCTTTACTCAATTCACAATTTGAATTCCCACCGCGGCGCATTACCGTCAATCTTGCGCCAGCCGATCTGCCAAAAGAGGGCGCGCGCTATGATCTCGCAATCGCTCTAGGAATTTTGTGCGCAACAGGCCAAATCAAACAAAGCACACTCGATAACTACGAAATCATTGGCGAGCTAGGGCTCGATGGCAGCTTACGTGCGTGTCATGGCGTGGTGCCGTTTGTACTCGCAGCAAGCAAAGCAGGGCATAAGCTCATTATTCCGCTGGCTAATGCGGCCGAAGCAAGTCTCGTCAAAACGGCGCACTGCATCGGCACCGACCACCTACTCAAAGTCTGCGCTCACTTGCAAGGGTTAGAACCGCTCGCGGCCATTGAACCCAGACACGCTATCGCAACAACGCTCAACGAAGCAGACCTGAGCGAGGTACACGGACAGTTCCACGCTAAGCGAGCATTAGAAGTCGCCGCCGCCGGAGGGCACAACCTTATTATGGTGGGCCCACCAGGCAGCGGCAAAACCATGCTTGCCTCCCGCCTTCTCAAATTACTGCCACCCCTTACTGAAGACGAGATGTTAGAAACAGCCATGATCACTTCCGTCAGCCAGCAGACAATCGATTGGCAACAGTGGGGACGACGCCCTTACCGCCACCCTCATCACACCGCTTCTGCCGTCGCACTTGTTGGCGGCGGGAGTCTGGCCAAACCCGGTGAAATTTCACTCGCCCATAATGGTGTGTTATTTCTAGATGAACTCCCCGAATTTGACCGCAAAGTCTTAGAAGTGCTGCGCGAACCCATGGAGTCTGGCAGCATTTCTATCTCACGTGCTGCGCGGCAAGCACAGTACCCCGCGCGTTTCCAACTGATTGCCGCAATGAACCCCTGTCCCTGCGGGCACCATGGCGATAGCAATGTCATCTGCCGCTGCTCTCCCGAGCAAATAAGCCGCTATCGTGGCCGTATCTCAGGACCCTTGCTTGACCGTATTGATCTTCACGTTGAAGTCCCTGCAGTGCCAGTAAAAGAACTGCACAAGAGTGACTCTGCCGAATCAAGCCTTGACGTTGCACAACGCGTTGCTGCCGCTCGCTTAGTGCAAACGACACGCTGCAATAAAACGAATCAGGCATTAAGCGAGAAGGAGATTAAACGCTATTGCGCACTGCGTGACGAAGATGCTGAATTATTGCAACAGGCAATGACAAAACTCAAACTCTCTGCCCGCGCCTATCATCGTATTCTTAAAGTCGCACGCACAATCGCGGACTTAGCGAATAGCGAAAACATCACCAGCATTCATCTAAGTGAGGCGATTAATTATCGTCGCATGGACCGGGGGGATTAATTTTAAGCTAACGTGGAGAACGAACCGTAAGCCCATTGGCTTTTACCTCATAAGCTACCGCTTCAAGATCGGTCGCACTTAAGCTTTGAAACAAACTCAAAGTCTCAGCGGCATTGCCGTTTTCATAGCTAGCGGCAACATCAAAGATAAACATGCGACCTGTGCGCACCGTATTGGTCTCAATATTTTTAAAACGCACGCCTGTTAAATTGCCAAGATCAGTTTGCACTCCAGCCATAAACTCGATCCAGGCCTGATGAGACACCTTTTTTTCCATACCCGCAGAAAACAACTCACTGGCTTGCTCAAAATTTTTATTTTTTAGGCTCGCGTAAAAATCACCAGCAACCACTTGCGGATCAACCTTAAGTGGCTGCTCGCAGGCCACCAATCCCAACGAAATAATACTGAAAACGACGCCAACAAAACCTTGCTTAAAATTCACTACATCCCCCACATTCTATAATTCGCACGCTAATGATACACCTTGCCCCGACTAGAATGTCAGCATCACTAAAGGGCACCTCTTTTCATTGATACAATCTGTTAAAATGCTGAGATGGATGTCAGCGAAATATTAAACCCCCTTAACGAAGCCCAACGTAGCGCCGTCACTGTCGATGGCCAACATGCACTGATACTGGCCGGCGCCGGCAGTGGTAAGACACGGGTATTGGTTCACCGCATTAGTTGGTTGATTGAGGTCGAGAAAGTCTCGCCTTATGCAGTACTTGCCGTCACCTTCACCAATAAGGCGTCTGCTGAAATGCGTGGCCGTATTGAGAGCTTGCTCGGTATTCCCGTCGGCTCAATGTGGGTCGGCACCTTTCATAGTCTTGCCCATCGATTATTACGTGCGCATTGGCAAGATGCTGATTTGCCACAGGGCTTTCAAATACTCGACTCACAAGATCAGCAGCGCGTAATCAAACGCTTAATCAAGGCCATGGACCTTGATGATTCACAGTGGCCAGCCAAACAGGCGCAGGGCTTTATCAACTCGCGCAAAGACGAGGGCCTGCGTTCTGCTCATATCGAAGATCGCGGCGATCCGTATTTACGCCAAATGATCAAAATTTACCAAGGCTATGAAGAAATTTGTCAGCGTGGTGGTTTAATTGATTTTGCCGAGTTGCTATTGCGCGCGCTCGAACTGTGGCGTAACAAACCGGATGTACTCAATCACTATCGCAGCCGTTTTTCACATATATTGGTTGATGAGTTCCAAGACACCAACTCAATTCAGTATGCCTGGGTTCAACTCTTAGCCGGCGATCAAAATAAACTATTTGTCGTCGGCGATGATGACCAGTCTATCTATGGCTGGCGTGGCGCCAAGATTGAAAACATTCAACGTTTTAGTAAAGACTTTAGCGGCACCCAAACGTTTCGTTTAGAACAAAACTATCGCTCGACGGGCAATATATTAAAAGCAGCAAATGCTTTAATTGCAAATAATACATCGCGCCTAGGCAAAGAACTGTGGACTGACGGTAATAATGGCGAGCCAATACAGCTCTACCGCGCCTTCAACGATTTTGAAGAGGCACGCTATGTCGTCGAGCAAATCTCGATTTACACCGAGCTCGATATGCGTCGCGACGATCACGCCATTCTTTATCGCTCCAACGCACAATCACGTTTATTTGAAGAAGCCCTGCTTGCCCGCGGAATTTCATATCGCGTTTACGGTGGCTTGCGATTCTATGAACGTGCCGAAATTAAAGATGCACTGGCTTATTTGCGTTTGATGAGCAATCGCCATGATGACCCTTCATTTGAACGCGTAGTAAATTTGCCTACCCGCGGCATTGGTGAACGCAGCCTGCAAGCCATACGCGACCATTCACGTGATTATCGTGTTTCATTATGGGATGCCGCCTGCACACTGTGCCAACAACAGTTACTGGCCTCACGTGCAATGAGTGCTTTATCTGGCTTTATTAGCCTTATCGAAAAACTTGCCGGTGATTGCGATGGACTCGACCTAGGCGATACCGTTGAATTAGTCATTGAGCACGTTGGCCTCATTGAGCATTTCAAGAAAGACAAAGGTGAACGTGGCCAAGCGCGCATAGAAAACTTAGACGAACTCGGCACCGCTGCACGACAGTTTCAATACGATGAATCAATCGATATGTCTCAACTCGACGCCTTCTTATCGCATGCCTCCTTAGAATCGGGTGAATCAGGCGACAGTCAAAGCGACGATTGCGTACAGCTTATGACCTTGCATAGCGCCAAAGGCTTAGAATTTCCTGCGGTATTTTTATGCGGTGTTGAAGAAGGCTTGTTTCCCCATAAAATGTCGATTGAAGAGCCAGGGAGATTGGAAGAAGAGCGACGCCTGTGCTATGTCGGCATTACTCGTGCACGACAACGACTCTATATCACACACGCCGAAACGCGACGTATACATGGCGCTGAAACCTTTCCTGCGCCTTCTCGGTTTATTAATGAGATTCCTGAAGAATTAATCAAAGAGATCAGACCAAAACAACGTGCGCCACAAGTCAGCACTCTACGCCATCTACGGCCGCAAACGGCTCGACGACGCAGCGCACCTCTCGATGACGCACCATTAGGGTTACGCCTTGGTCAACAAGTATCACATCCCAAGTTTGGTGAAGGCACCGTCATGAGCTATGAAGGCCAAGGCAAGCAAGCACGCGTACAAGTCAACTTCAACGCCGCTGGCAGTAAGTGGTTAGTCGCGGCCTACGCCAATCTGCAAGCCGTATAGCCAGTCGCTAAAAGGGAAAAACAATGAAAAGACGCCAATTTGTTCAAGGCCTTGGCGCCGCCGGCATCGCGACGGGGCTAGCCGCTTGCCAACGTGACCAGCAAGACAGCACCACCACTGCTTCTGATCGACGCTTTAATTGGAAAATAGTCACTACCTGGCCACCCAACTTCCCCATCTTTCACGAAGGCGTCGAACGCTTCGCTAAAGATGTCGCCAAAATGAGCAATAACCGCCTGAGGATAACCGTATTCGCTGGCGGCGAACTCATTCCAGCATTGCAAAGTTTCGACGCCGTATCGCAAGGCACTGTCGAAATGGGCCACGGCGCTGCCTATTATTGGTCAGGCAAAGTCCCCGCCGCGCAGTTTTTTACCGCCGTACCCTTTGGACTGAACGCCCAAGGCATGAATGCCTGGATGTATTACGGCGGAGGTCACGAGCTATGGCGAGAGGTTTACGAGCCGTTTAATTTAACCCCCTTCCCAATGGGCAATACCGGCGCACAAATGGGCGGTTGGTTTCGCAAAAAAATCGAATCCATTGCCGATCTCAAAGGACTTAAAATGCGCATCCCCGGCCTTGGCGGTAAAGTCATGGCTAAAGCCGGGGCAAATCCCATATTATTGTCAGGCGGTGAAATCTACACCTCGCTTGAACGTGGCAATATCGACGCCACCGAATGGGTCGGCCCCTATCATGACTTGCGCCTCGGCCTGCACAGAGCCGCAGACTATTATTACTACCCAGGCTGGCACGAGCCAGGCCCCACGCTCGAACTTATTATTAACACGAGTGCTTGGCAAGAACTGTCCGAAGATTTACAGCTAATCGTCGAGAACGCCGCTGCCGCCAGCAACCTATGGATGCTATCCGAGTTCGAGGCAAAAAACCTCGCCGCCCTAAAAACCCTACGAGAAGAACATAAAGTCAAAATCCTTCCCTTCCCCGATGATGTCATCACCACCCTCAAACAACTCACCGAAGAGTCCCTCAACGAAGAAGCCGAAAAAGACGCTATTTTTGCCAAAGTCCTCGGGGCCTATCGTGCCTTTGCCTCGGACAATGCTCAGTGGAGCGCTCTATCTGAAGCCGCCTACGCTAAAGCGTTAGGTTAGCCATTTCAGC
>NVRQ02000107.1 GCA_002400905.2 Gammaproteobacteria bacterium
ATCTTCATTGGTGATGCCCTTGCTGGCCTGATCCACCAGAGTGGAGAGTTCTTTCTTATTCATAGTATCTACCTTAAACAGTTGAGTTAAGCAGATACACAGTTCAGGTTACAGTCTCGACTTAATCTGACAGTTACCGGTTTATCCGGGACTGATTGTCAGCTTAGGTTTAGTTCAAAAACTTTTCCTTCCAGATTGGTTTACCACCGATGAGAATTTCCATCGGTGTTCTCCCGCAGCACACTTTGCCTTGGTGAACTCATTGAGTATTGTACTTAATCAGCCATTCGTCAATATCGACGTGAGTGCATCAACGCTTTGATAAATCAGCGTTGCCTATGAGGAACTAACCGCCTTCGCTTCGCTTATGTCAACTCCCCTCTGTCAACAAGGAAATGATTAAAACATAGAACTTAATGCCTGCTTAAGTACGAGCTCTAATTTGAGTAACGAAACCAGGCTCAATGATATTTACGCGAACTGTATGGTTAAATCTCTCCAGCGAGTTTATTCACTCTGAGCGAAGCCCTGACTCTTACCGCTGATTTGTCATCCACGTTAAAAAGCATTTTCTTGGTGATTGTTTCGCTCTCCTTGACCATCAGCGTACGCCTTAATAATCTTTGACTGAACAGATTAATTACGCGATAATGTCCGGCTACACGCGCCCGTAGCTCAGCTGGATAGAGTACCTGGCTACGAACCAGGCGGTCGGGAGTTCGAATCTCTCCGGGCGCACCATATTTTTTTGCAACACCCAAAACCGTCTAAGACCTTAAAAAGTAAAGCCGTTTCCACATACCTACGTCAAACGGTTCGCAAACACTAATTTAAGCACTGCCCTTTTGTCTTTAAAATCTTCGGAAGCCCAGAGTTTATAAGGCTGCGCGAGAAAAATGAGCGCTGTTCTCAATGATTCCTCGTAGATCTTGATCGGTTTACCACAAACAACGATTTTTTTCTTGTCGTAATCGCTTCTCTTTCTCCAATTGAGTAATGCGTTTCTCATAGGCACCAATTACCGTTGGTGAATTGGCATCAACGATACGATCTAAGAATTGTGCTATCTGACGGTCTATTTTTTTCGTATCGGCTTTCAGTGTTTTACGTCTGACATGCTGGTATTGAAATAAATGATCCCAGTACGCTTTAAACATTTTACTCGCAATCGTAAACAAACCTTCTGTTGGTGCTAAGGTTTTCAGTACTGCCTCAAACTCACTTTTCAGTGTATCGCGGCGAATAGATTTACCGTATGCAATCCCCCCATTAATAACGGAAGTTAGAAATAGAGATTAAGCCACATTCAGTAATTGTCTGAGTGGTATCCCACCAATCACAGTGTGTGGTCGTTCATTATTGTAAGTCCAAAGCCATAACAAGTCATTTGACTTAGTATATGAGTATGTCGACAATACTCTAATGAAAGACTTCCAAACGCAATTCCCTCACACCGATGGCTTATGCCATCTCAATCATGCAGCCATGGGGCCATGGCCACAATGTGCCATCGATGCACTTAATCAGTTTGCGCAAGAAAACTTGCAACTTGGCTCCAGTCATTATGACCGTTGGCTAAAAACCGAGCATCGACTAAGACAGGGCCTCGCTAAGCTAATCAACGCACCCTCCATTGACGACATAGCCCTGCTAAAAAACACTTCAGAAGGACTGTCAGTCATCGCTTATGGTATTGATTGGCAGCAAGGCGATGAGATTTTACTCTTAGACCAAGAATTCCCCTCCAACCGCATCGTTTGGCAATCCTTACGCGATAAAGGTGTTGTTGTGACAGTCATCGATACGCATGGCATTGTCGATATTGAAGCACTATTAATTAACCAAAGTACCTCTAAAACACGATTAATTACAGTAAGCTCAGTGCAATACGCCAGTGGTTTACGTCTCGACCTTAAACGCATAAGCCAGCACTGCCAAGACAAGCATATTCTATTGTGCGTAGATGCCATTCAAAGTATTGGCGCCCTACCCTTTGATTTAGAAAACACTCCCGCTGATTTTGTCGTTGCTGACGGCCACAAATGGTTGTTGGGTCCTGAAGGAATCGCCTTATTTTATTGTAATAAGAAAAACCGCGACGCATTACATTTAAAACAATATGGCTGGCATATGGTCGAGGCACTAGGCCAATATGATCGCGATGACTGGGAGATCGCACATAGTGCTCGCCGCTTTGAATGTGGCAGCCCTAATATGTTAGGTATTCACGCATTGAATGCCAGTGTCAACTTACTATTGGAGATAGGTATGGACGTCGTGTCGAATCATGTCATCGACAATACACGCTATTTGATTGATGGCTTGCAAACTATTGACGGCATTGTTTTATTAAGCGCTATAGAACACGGCAGACATGGCGGTATCGTGACTTTTTCTCATAACGTTGTTACTAGCGAAACACTCTACACACAGTTAAAACAAAATAATATTATCTGTGCGCATCGAGGCGGTGGCGTACGCTTTTCACCGCATTTTTATATAACACAATCGAATTTAGATTACGCACTGAATGCCGTACGGCAAATTATTCAGGCCTCTTGAGTCGTCGTATCCGGACGTTTGGCCGTACTAAATAAGGTATAAAAATTATCCGTGCTAATACGGGCAATTTCTTCTGTGCTCATCTCACGCAGTTGCGCGATATATTCAGCAACGTGTTTAACATAAGCCGGTTGATTCGTTTTGCCACGCTTTGGCACTGGCGCTAAATAAGGCGAGTCGGTTTCAATCAACAACCGATCTAAAGAAACTTTCTTGGCAATTTCTTTTAAATCTTTCGCACTTTTGAATGTGACGATGCCAGAGAACGAGATATAAAAACCCATGTCCATCGCCGCCTTTGCCGTTTCCCAGTCCTCAACAAAACAATGCATCACACCACCTGCATCCTGCGCGTTTTCGTCTTGCATGAGCTTAATGGTTTCAGCTTTTGCCTCACGCGTATGAATAATAAGCGGCTTACCAGTGACCTTAGAGGCTTCAATATGACGCCGAAAGCGCTCGTGTTGCCATTCCATATCACCTTTACAGTGAAAATAATCGAGTCCTGTCTCACCAATCGCAACGATCTTAGGATTGTCTGCTAGCGCCACCAATTCAGCGATCTCAGGTTCCTTTTCGCACTCTTGCGTCGGGTGCACACCCACCGAAGCATAAACATGCGCGTACGGCTCAATCAGCGACAGCATCGCCGGAAAACGCTGCAAACTAACCGATACGCATAACATCGCATCAACGTGATTGTCGCGCGCACTATTCAATAATTCTGGAAGGTTTTCGCCATTCTGATCGGGATCGATCAAATCCAGATGGCAGTGTGAATCGATAAACATAGACGCCATTATAGCCGTTTGTGAGAGTTAGAGTAAGGCTGAGGAACAACACCTGCTTGGTGAATTTACCACCCTAAATATCATCTAATACAGTGTCCTTCCCGGCTCTGTTGGCGAATTTTGTCATTCTCCGCGACGTTTGAATTGATAAATCGTATTATGAGCTATTTGATGAATAAATCAGAGCTTCCTTAAAGAAAACAACCTACTCTAAGAAAACCATGAACAACCTAGCATCCACTTCACGTCTTTCGAAATATGACAAATTTCGTCAGCAAAAAATTCACGACCGCAGCAAGACCCGAGGCAATGGCAAGTGGAATCATTAAGTATTCAGCAAAATAATCATTTCTCATAACCAGCCATATGAATAACGAATAATTAATCATTGCTCCGACACTATTCACAGTCAGGTAATAAAGCCATTCACTCGATGCACTACGACTACTTTGACCAACGAATGTCAGTCTCCTATTCAAATACCAACTCACTGTCATTGCCGTTCCTAAAGATAAGAATCTAGCAATCATTATGTCCGTATCAAAAAATAACCTGAAAAAATAAAGTATCGACGCATCGACCGCGAACCCAACCAAGCCTATCAACCAAAAACTGAATGCTTGCTTCACCACTTATGTCTCTACCAAACGTAATCAATTAAAGGAATATAAGTGGCTAGCGGTGATAACACAATGGTAATTTTATCTAAAGTAAAGACTACGCTTTCAGACTGAGGATTCGAACGCCTGAGAGCTGCGCTCGAAGGCCGGGAATCCCGAGCCCATCTTATTACGGTTTTTACGTTTGTTGGTCGGGGCGAGAGG
>NVRQ02000108.1 GCA_002400905.2 Gammaproteobacteria bacterium
CGTGCCAGCAGAAGGTCGTTTAAGCGCTTATGCTCCGTTTACCAAGGCAGCCGAAGGCCATACACAAATTGCAGTAAGCAGCGAAGGTCGTTTAAACGCTTACGGTTCTTAATATTGTCCTGGGCTTTATAAAAGTCCACAGTATCGAGCCCCCTACCTGGGGGCTTTTTTATGCGAGTAGCAATATAATTCAAGTGCCTTAAACCTAAATAGAGTGATTAAGAAAAGCTAATGATTGGATAAATTTATACGATTTCACAAATCGATAGATTTTATAGATACTCAACCTGACTCAATTATTAACCCTTTTATTTTCACTTTTGGAGAAACAGTATGAAAAACATCTCAATGGCAATCGTCGGTTTAGGTCTTTTGGTCGCAGGTTCAGCACAAGCTGCAAACCTTGGTAACCTTGGTAACCTTGGTAATTTTGGTCCTTATGTGGGCGTTAACAGCAATGAAGCAAATTCTAAAGGTACTCAAATCGCAGTATCTTCAGAAGGTCGCATGAGTGGATATGCCCCAGTTGAAGTTGTTAAAGGCAATACCCAAATTGCGATCAGCAGCGAAGGCCGCCTGAACGGTTACCGTTCTTAATACCCCTTTAGGCTTTCATGCCTAGTAGTATCGAGCCCCCTTTTAGGGGGCTTTTTTTTGAGCAGAAATAATGTAGCGTTTGTTCAGGAATTTGTCTGTGCCGATATATTGGTAGGGATATAATCAGTGTTTAGTATTGGAAAGCAGCTAGGTATACGCGTATCATCGCGCCTAAGATAATGGCTGGTTAATAATTGACCAGTTTGGCTGGTTATGTCCAGATTTAAAAATTAAAGAGATTCAATGTCCGATCCGCAGCGACACTATAACGTCATCATAATAGGTGGTGGTCATGCCGGAACCGAAGCCGCCATGGCCTCGGCGCGTTCGGGCGCACGTACACTGTTGCTTACTCACAACATTGATACTTTGGGTCAAATGAGCTGTAACCCAGCGATTGGCGGTATCGGTAAAGGTCACTTAGTTAAAGAAATCGACGCTCTTGGCGGCGTGATGGCGCGCGCCGCCGATGCTGCAGGCATTCATTTTCGTCGGCTTAATGCCAGTAAAGGCCCTGCGGTGCGTGCCACGCGCTCGCAAGCAGATCGCTCCTTATATAGGGCTTTCATCCGTAAAGAGTTAGAACAACAATCTAATCTCAGTATTTTTCAGCAAGCCGTTGATGATTTGATAATTACCGGCGAAACGATAAAAGGTGTCATCACCCAAATGGGTGTCGAGTTTTATGCGCTGCGAGTCGTGTTAACCGTTGGCACCTTCTTAGGTGGTCGTATTCATATCGGTCAATCGAATTATGCGGGTGGTCGCGCTGGTGACCCGCCATCCAATGCTTTGTCGCAACGTCTACGTGAGCGCCCTTTTCGTGTTGGCCGCTTAAAGACTGGAACGCCGCCACGCATCGATGCACGCTCTATCGATTACAGTAAGCTTGAAGAACAAGTTGGAGATAATCCTCGCCCAGTTTTTTCATTTGTCGGCAATGCCGATCAGCATCCAAGGCAGGTCAGCTGTCATATTGCGCGCACCAATAGTCGTACACATGAAATTATTGCCGAAGGTTATAAAGATTCACCGATGTTTACCGGTGCTATCGAAGGAGTTGGCCCACGTTATTGTCCATCAATAGAAGATAAAGTCCGACGTTTTGCCGATAAAGATTCGCATCAAATGTTTATTGAGCCAGAAGGGTTAGATTCTATTGAAGTCTATCCCAACGGCATTTCAACCAGCTTACCGTTTGATGTGCAAGAAGCCTTTGTTCGCTCGATGCAAGGTTTTGAAAAAGCACACATCACCAGACCAGGCTATGCCATTGAATACGACTATTTTGATCCGCGTGATTTAAAGGCATCATTAGAAACTAAATTTATCAGCGGCCTCTATTTTGCTGGACAGATCAACGGCACAACCGGTTATGAAGAAGCTGGGGCACAAGGCCTCATTGCGGGAATTAACGCAGCACGCGAATCACGTGAGCTCGATTCATGGAGCCCAGGACGCGATCAAGCCTATATTGGCGTTATGATTGATGACTTAGTCACTCGCGGTACGATAGAACCCTATCGTATGTTTACCAGTCGCGCAGAGTATCGCTTGTTATTGCGCGAGGATAACGCCGACCAAAGATTAACTGAAAAAGCGTATGAAATGGGTTTGGTCGATGAGGCTCGCTGGAAAAAATATTCTGCGAAATGTGAAGAGTTAGCGAAAGTAAATGCTGATTTAGATGCCTGCATGTTAGATCCAAATGAACTTGATGCGATAAAAATAGAAACATTGATTGGCTCAAAATTAGCAGAAAAAACCAAAGCACGTGACCTTCTGAAAAGGCCTAATATTGGTTATGCAGCGTTAATGGCTCTTGTTGCTGTCGAGACAGCGAATATTGATCCAGCCGTCATCGAGCAAATCGATATCGACGCTAAATATTCAGGTTATATCGAACGTCAGCAAGCAGAAATAGAACGTCAAAAACGTTACGAAACTATGCCCATCCCGCAAAGTCTGGATTACAAAAACGTCACGAGCTTATCGTCAGAGCTGCGCCAAAAACTCGGTGAGCATCGCCCTGAGACGCTTGGTCAAATGGCACGTATTTCGGGTGTAACGCCAGCAGCGTTATCGGTGTTGCGTATTTATTTAAAAAAATCACAAGTTAATTTAAGTAATAGTGCTTAGCTGTATCGATTAGGTTTTTAGGTCGTCACAAAAAATCCCAGTAAAGCTGGGCTATACACCTTTGATTGTTAAAAAGCTTTTTTATCAGAGAGAAGACTGGCGGCGATGTTGAACTGCCAGCTTTGCTTCGTTGGCTTTATCCTTAGTCGAGCGCTGGGTCTAAAACCGTATCTGTTGTGATAACATTAACATCTTGAATAACCATATATTCGGCAGCGGGTAATCAGCATAGTGAAACATAGCACTTGATTCCTCTGCCGGGAAGCTTGTTGTCAACCATTCTGCTAGTGCCTCTTGTTCTATATCGTTTCAGCCTCGGCGGTGTCACGTCTGCATTAACGGTTTGTGCCTCTTGTGTCGCATCAAAGCCAAAGTGAATTCCTGCAATTTGTGCGCGACCGGTTCCTGACACCCTAAGATATCGGGACAAAAGCCGCATTGTCCCCATCAGCAATTGTGTATTCAGGATCTGGGCTCCGGTGATCACCTGATGACAACACTAAGGTGTTTTATGGTCAAGCCTCTTTGAACTATGGTTATTCAAGTGCTTATGCTCCAGCACGATTTCACTAAAGCTTGGCCAGGAATCTGCAAATTCTACTAAAGCATGCATGCGATATCGCTGCGTTAACTATTGACTGCGGTATTGATGAAACCCTTGGCTTCAATTGTTCAATGCCATCGCCGCAAGCGCTGATGGTCAAAGTTAAATAATGCAGGGCGCATGCCCCGTATTGCTGTATACCCGACAGATGTCTATATCATGCACGTAGACCACTAGGTATTCTTTTTACCAATGAATATTGCAAACAGGTGACAAATCATGAGCATGAAAAGACAGGCGAGCCTCATAACCGCTATGTTTCTATTGATGAATCAAGCAGTTCTCGCCGAGACATTGCTCATAGACTCGCTATTACCCGCCGTGGTTGACGCGGCATTTGAACGCTACCCGGATCGGGTTTTGCCCGCAGCAATAAACCAGCAAGGTAAAGCTATTCGCCGACAAGCATCCAGTCTGTTGGCGAAGAACCCTTCTTTTACCGTTACCCATGAAAATGACGCCTTGACGGACACCCTCGGATTTCAGGACTGGACAGGCAGTGTGCAACTACCGCTTTGGTTGCCCGGTCAGCGTTCACGGCGGGTTGATGTGGCCGATGCCACCGATCTGGAAGCCATGTCACTGACTCGATTCTACAAATGGCGCGTGAGTGGTGAAGTTCGCGAACTGCTTTGGTCAACCAAAATCGCTGAAGCTGAAGTCACACTGGCGCGCGCTGCTGTAGACAGCGCTCAGGCGCTTGAAACAGACATTGATAAGCGCGTAAAGGCCGGTGAGCTTGCGCGAACCGACCACATACTGGCGCGCAAAGAAACCCTGGCTCGGCAAATTACGCTGGCCACAGCGACCGCGAACCTTGATGAGTTTCGCAAGCAATATCATATGCTGACTGGCTTCACTGAAATACCAAAAGACATTTCTGAAAAAAATGTTAAAGATACCAGCCTACCTTTGCAGCATCCGACACTGCTTGCCGCCAGCTATCGCACAGACCGCGCGCGCGCACAAAGCAATCAGGTTC
>NVRQ02000109.1 GCA_002400905.2 Gammaproteobacteria bacterium
CGATGGATGAATTGGCTGCGATTGAGTTTCTGCTTGATCGACTCAAGGCCACCAAGACCAATGCTGAATTTTTTGAGTCGATGAAACGCTAAGGTAGTACGTTTAGTCGTTTATTCCGAGTATTTTGGCAGCCAAAATGGCTTTCCCGCAGTAGATTTGTCCTAAGTCCAACAGGGCGGGATCCTAGCCAGCTTGCTGAAATAACGACGTTTATGTACTATTACCAACCCTTTTGAGCCGTGCTTGCAACGAGTGAGCGGCGGCGAAACTACTAAGGAAATACCATGAAAGCTGATATTCACCCAAAATACGAAGAAATGACGGTTACTTGTAGCTGTGGTAGCGTATTTCAAACTCGCTCAACCATGAGTAAAGACCTCGGCGTTGAAATTTGTTCGCAGTGTCATCCGTTTTATACCGGTAAGCAGAAAATTATTGATACAGCGGGTCGTGTTGATCGCTTTAATCAGAAATACGGTAAAAAATAAACGTTATTCGTGTCCTGTCTATCGCAGACGCGGCGCATGTTTATCTTAAGGAACCTTAAAATTAATTCATGGCCCGATGCCTGATGGCTAAAATCTGCCATCTCATCATCCCTTCAGCCCAGAATTAATCAGAGGTTCCTTAAATTTAACGTAAGCTCAGCAGCTATCGTTTACACTAAATTAGGTAGACGGTTTTCTGGTTGGGGTGGCGTTATAGACAGGTATCACCTTTTCCCTCGTTTCCCCTCCATTATTGTTCGCTGCTATTAAGTGGCCTCATATCCGCTTGTGCTGTAAATCCCGCTATAGGTGAACGTGACTTCGTGTTGATGAGCGAAAAGGCGGAGATTAAGCTCGGTCGTGAGTCGCATCAGCAAGTCGTTGATCAATTTGGCCTTGATGACGATCCTGAGCTTCAGGCCTATGTGCAAAAGGTGGGCGAACAGCTTGCTCTGAATAGCCATCGTTCTGATTTAGCCTATCGTTTTACCGTTCTCGACAGTGCTCAGATTAACGCCTTTGCTTTGCCCGGCGGTTACATCTCCATCACTCGCGGCATTATGGCCTATCTTAATTCTGAGGCTGGGTTGGCGGCGGTGCTGGGTCACGAAATTGGTTATATCGCCGCGCGTCATGGTGTTCAGCAAGCTAGCCAGCAGTAGGCAGCCGGGTTTGCTTGTCTCATAGGCTCCATTTTAGTTCCGGAGCGGCGTGCTGCCGGCGCACAAAACCTATTTAATTCGCTTGGCACTGCTTGGATCCGAGGATACGGTTGAGAGTATGAGCTCGAGGCGGATGGTCTGGGAGCAGAGTACATTGCTCACAGTGGTTATCAGCCTATAGAGGTTGTTTGTGCAAAGGAGGGCGATACGTATGCCGCGCTGGCCAAGTAGGCACGAATCTCCAATGATGCAGAGTTTTAGCGTAGATTAATGAGCGATCAATACCCGTAGGGTAAGCCAATACCCGGTCAGCGCATAAAAATAGTAAAATGATCCTTTGGGCGCTAAAGCGCCGACAATTTTCAAAAAAAGTGAAATTTAATGACTGATGAATTAAAGCAGGCGGCGCTGGAATACCATGCTTTGCCAAAGCCCGGTAAAACAGCGATGTCTATTAGCAAGCCTTGTGATACGCAATACCAATTGGGTTTAGCTTATACGCCGGGTGTGGCCGAACCTGTCCGTGCGATCACTAAAGACTCTCATGATGCTTATCGCTACACCAATAAAGGTAATTTGGTGGCAGTTATTTCTGATGGCAGTGCGGTTTTAGGTTTGGGCAATACGGGCGCTTTGGCAAGCAAGCCTGTTATGGAAGGTAAGGCCGTGTTGTTCAAGAAGTTTGCTGACATTGATGTTTTTGACATTGAAGTGGATTCAAGGTCTGCTGAACATTTTATCGATGTGGTGGCGAGTATTGCGCCGACTTTTGGCGGTATCAATCTTGAAGATATTGCCGCGCCGGGTTGTTTTGAAATAGAAGAAGCGTTACGTGAACGCGTTGATGTGCCGGTGTTTCATGATGACCAACACGGTACTGCGGTAATCATCGCAGCCGGGCTGCTCAATGCGCTTGAGCTGCAAGGTAAGCGACTGGATTCAGTTGATATTGTTTGTCTTGGTGCTGGCGCGGCAGGTATTGCGTCGATGCATCTTTTACGTTATTTGGGTGCAGACCCTAAACGATTGCTATTGGTTGACCGCCAAGGCGTGATACATAGCGGTCGCAGTGACTTGAATAAGTATAAACGTCACTATGCTGTCGATACGGACCGACGAAGCTTGGCTGATGCGATGGTCGGTGCGGATGTGTTTATTGGTGTTTCTGGGCCTGATTTATTGTCGCCAGAGGTGCTTAAGACCATGGCAGCTAAGCCGATTGTTTTTGCGTTGTCTAATCCGGATCCGGAAATTCGTCCAGATGTTGCTTTGGCAATACGAGACGATTTGATTATGGCGACAGGTCGAAGCGATTACCCCAATCAAGTGAACAATGTATTGGGTTTTCCTTTTATCTTTCGCGGTGCGCTTGATGTGCATGCAACGTCTATTAATAATGAAATGTTGGTTGCGGCGGTCGAGGCCTTGCATGCCTTAACGCATCAGCCGGTACCTAAAGAAGTTTTGGCGGCTTATCAGCTTGATCATCTAGAATTTGGTTGCGACTATATTATTCCTAAACCCTTAGACCCCCGTTTGATAGATTATGTTGCGCCAGCTGTTGCTGCGGCGGCAGTAAAGTCAGGTGTAGCGCGGCATGGCTATCCATCGGATTACCCAGGAGATGTGTTGAAAGAAATTGCACGGCCATCTTTAGCTATCGTGCCATCGGTGACTTCTAGTTAATACAAGAGCTTTCTCTATGAATAAAATTGCGATTATAGGTTCTGGTCGAGTTGGCGAAGCCGCCGCACATTTGCTCGCGCAAAAATCACTGGCCAAAGACGTAATGCTGATTGACGTAAGGCCGGGTATTGCCGCTGGCGTTGCACTTGATATTCAAGAGTGCGCACCGTTGTTTGGTTTTGATGCACGCTTACATGGCAGTACTGATATAGCCGATATTGTCGATTCCGACGTGGTGGTGATTACAGCTGGTAAGCCACGACAGCCTGGTATGTCGCGGATGGACGTGCTCGATGAAAACAATAAAATATTATTAGAGATTGCCGCGGGCATTAAGCAATATGCCGCCAGCGCTATCGTTATCGTTGTGACTAACCCTGTTGACATATTGACCTATCAGCTATGGCGCCACACTGGCTTTCCAAAACAGCGTGTTATAGGTCAAGCAGGGGTGCTCGATGCAGCGAGAATGGCTAGCTTTGTCGCCTTAGAAACCGGTTTTTCAGTGCAAGATATTAGTACGATGGTATTGGGTGGGCATGGTGATGCAATGGTGCCGATGACACGCTATACCTGTATCAACGGTATTCCCATTGCACACTTTCTTGACGAGGAAACTATAGCAAGAATTGTTAAGCGTACACGAGAAGGTGGCGCAGAGATTTTGGCATTAAAGCAGACGAGCAGTGCTTACGATGCGCCCGGCGCGGCGATTGTCGAGATGATCGAGGCGATACATTACGATCGCAAACGCCTATTGCCTTGCGTTGCTTTATTGGATGGCGAGTATGGTCACAGCGATATTGCGGCTGGCGTACCGGTGGTGTTAGGCGCCCAGGGAGTAGAGAGTGTTGTGGAGCTGAATTTAGAGCCAGTAGAGATAGAAGCGTTCAACGAGTCGCTACTACGTTTGCGTGATGATCTAAAAACACTTACTGATAATAGTTAAGATCTTAATAAGAGGTTAAGCATGTCGAAGGATACCGTCACTATTATAGATAACTCTACGGGGAGAGAGCTAGAGCTACCTTTGCGTCGCGGTACGATAGGCCCGGCTGCAGTAGATATTACTTCTTTGTATCGCGAGTTTGGTTATCTTACCTACGACCCAGGTTTTATGTCGACCGCCAGTTGTCGCAGCAGTATCACTTATGTTGATGGTAATGAGGGCATTTTACTCTATCGTGGTTACCCAATTGAACAGCTAGCGGAACATAGTACCTATATAGAGGTTGTCTATTTATTGTTATATGGTGATCTACCGAACTCACAGCAGCTGAGTGATTTTTCTGGCTCGATCAATATGCACACGATGATTAATGAAAGCCTGCGAAGTTTTTATCAAGGTTTTCATCATGATGCGCATCCGATGGCGAGTTTGATGGGTGTCGTCGGTTCGCTTTCTTCGTTTTATCCTGATGCTGCAGATATCTATGATTCAGCTCAGCGTGAAATTGCTGCGCAACGTCTCGTTGCTAAGATTCCAACTATTGCCGCGGCAAGTTATAAATACTCTATTGGCGAGCCGTTTGTATACCCTAAAAATTCTTTAGATTATTGCGCCAATTTATTGCATATGATGTTTTCAGTCCCATCAGAAGAATATGAAGTTGATCCGGTTGCGGCTAAGGCCTTGGATCTTATCTTTATGCTCCATCTTGACCACGAGCAAAATGTGAGCACTTCTACTGTGCGATTGTCTGGCAGCACCGGTACGAACCCCTTTGCCTGTATCGCAACGGGGATTGGTGCATTGTGGGGGCCAGCGCATGGCGGAGCCAATGAAGCGGTGTTGACGATGCTGGAAGAAATTGGTGATGTGAAAAACATTAGGAAGTATTTAGATAAAGCCAAGGACAAAAATGATCCATTCCGCTTAATGGGTTTTGGTCACCGTGTGTACAAAAACTATGATCCGCGCGCCAAGATAATTCGCGAGATGTGTTACGAGGTTTTGGATAAATTAGGTGACCCCAGCGACCCTATGTTTGAGTTGGCGTTAAAATTAGAAGAAGTTGCGTTGAATGATGATTATTTTGTTTCGCGCAAGCTGTACCCAAATGTTGATTTTTATTCTGGCATTATCTATCGTGTATTAGGCATTCCGGCGAATATGTTTACAGTGATGTTTGCTGTTGCGCGTGCGCCAGGTTGGGTTGCACAATGGTTAGAAATGATCACCGAGCCTGATCAGCGAATTGGACGCCCGCGCCAAGTCTATGAAGGTGCTATGACGCGAGAATATGTACCGTTAGCCAAGCGCTAGCGTAGGTTGTCACTCATTCTAATGTTACAAAATGAGTGACGACCTACACTAGAATAATTGATCTGGAATCCCGCTATTCGAGTGGTCGCTGCTGGTGTTAGGAAGAGTGTTGGGGCCGGACCCAGTAAATAACGGAGTTTTTTGGTTCTCTTGCTGTTTTTCTGGCACATATTGGGCACGAAAGGTTTCGAAAATAGCCCCCTTATGACCTGGGCCAACGGATAAGCCGGTTTCACTATCAATGCGAACGGTTACCATACCCTCGGGTCTTGGCAGCGGTTTTTCAGGGTAGAGTCGTAATGCTTTTTCCATGAACTGTATCCACATAGGCAGTGCAGCGCTGGCGCCGGTTTCTCTTGGGCCGAGCGGGCTCGAATCATCAAAGCCAACCCATGTAATCGCAACAATGTCCTGATTAAAGCCAGCAAACCATGCGTCACGTTGGTCATTAGTGGTGCCGGTTTTACCGGCAATGTCCGCCCGTTTGAGTGATCGAGCACGTGAGCCAGTCCCGCGTTGTATTACATCGCGTAAGAGCTGATTCATTAAGTAGATGTTTTGTTGGCTTACAGTACGGGGGGCAAGATTGGGAGTGAAGACGGCATCCCTTGCTGTTTCGTCGGTCTTGATTACCTCCTTGGCGTTTGTTTTTTCGCACTCAAGGCAGGCAACAGCAGGGTTCGCCTGAAAAATAATGTTGCCATTCATATCTTCAATACGTTCAATCAAATAGGGTCGGGTAGCAAAGCCACCATTAGCAAGTACCATGTAGCCGGTTGCTAACTCAAGTGGGGTTAAAGATAGGCTGCCAAGTGATAATGAGAGGTTACGAGGGAGTTTGTCTTTATCAAAACCAAAGCGCTGCGCGTGAGTGATCGCATGATTGATGCCCATGCTGCGGAGTAATCGTATGGAGACTAGATTACGTGAGTTACGCAGGGCTACGCGCAGTCGCGTAGGGCCATAAAATTTATTGCCGTAGTTTTCTGGTCGCCAGGCATTCTCAAGGCCGGCATCGTCAAATACCACGGGTGCATCATTAATCAATGAGGCCGCCGTATAGCCTTTTTCTAAAGCAGCAGAATAAATAAAGGGTTTGAAGCTGGAACCTGTTTGCCGTTGCGCTTGAGTGGCACGGTTAAACTTGCTATGTCTGAAATCAAAGCCGCCTACCAGGGCGCGAATCGCGCCGGTGTTAGGTTCCGGCGCGATGATAGCGGCTTCAACTACCGGTATTTGTGCTAGTGACCAGGCACCCTCTTCGTTATTTTTAATGCGAATCACGTCACCCACTTTTATGATGTCAGTAACCGATTTCAGTTCAGGCCCACGTTTGCTTTTATTAACATAACGTCGCGCCCATTCGATTTCAGGCCAATTAATCTCTACTAGTGACTGATCGCTCAAACGAACCGTTAGTCTTTTGTCTTCAGCGACAGTTACCACTGCTGGCTGTAGGTTGCCTATAATAGGTAGGTCTGGGTTTTGATGCCGTTGATCCGGTAATAGCGTGAGCTCAGGGCCTCGATAGCCATGGCGTTTATCATAGTCTATGAGGCTTCGACGTAAGGCATTTTGTGCGGCGATTTGCAGCGATGTATTAATGGTTGTGTAGACTTTATAACCTTTATTATAGAGTTCGCTGCCAAACTGCGCATACATTTCTTGGCGTACCATCTCGGCGACATAATCTGCATTAAGCTCTATTCTAGCTTGATGTGTGCTGGCGTTAACGGGCGATTCTTTGGCTACAGCATTTTCTTTGTTAGAGATGAGTCCGAGTATCAGCATACGATCTAATACTAGGTTGCGTCGTTCACGAGCACGTTTGGCATTGGTGATGGGATTGGTAGTTGAGGGCGCCTTTGGCAGGCCGGCTATCATGGCCATTTGTGCCAGCGTGAGTTCACTTAGTTTGGCGCCATAATAAACTTGTGCTGCGGCAGCAATGCCGTAGGCGCGCTGCCCAAGAAAAATTTTGTTGAGGTAAAGCGTTAAAATTTCCTCTTTACTCAGTTCTTTTTCGATTTTTAAGGCGAGCAGAATCTCGTTAAGTTTACGTAGATAGGACTTCTCGTTGCTGAGAAAGAAATTACGAGCTAGCTGCATGGTGATGGTGCTGCCGCCCTGGCGTTTCTCTCCGGTGCGGATTAAACCCACCACCGCGCGCAGTAAGGCGGTGATATCGACCCCGTTATGGCTGAAGAATTCATCGTCTTCTATGGCGACAAAGGCATTGCGCATGACCTCGGGTATTTCATCGTATTGAACAGGTGAGCGTTTGGTTTCACCAAACTCCGCTATTAGATCGTCATCGGCTGAATACACGCGCATGGGTACTTGCAGTTCAATGCCACGCAGAGTTTCTGGGTCGGGTAGTTGCGGGATTAAATAGTAGTAAATTGCCGCCGATACAATCGTTGCACAGGCCATTGTAAGCAGTGTGCTATATAAGCTAAATTTAATGAGTTTTTGCAGCATAATTTTGTAATACCGTCTAACTGTGACCTATGTCATAGAGTAAAACTAAGGAATAGTATAAATTTTCCGATAATGTCAGGGGGATATTGTTTTACCTGACTCTCTTGTTGCACTATAGTTGCGCTTGAGTGGGGCTGTATGATTTGGATTTTAACCATAATATTAAGGGGCGACATTGCCTTTCTTTAAACGAAATACGAATTCGTTGATTGGGCTAGATATTAGCTCAACAGCGGTCAAGTTGCTTGAGTTATCGCAAGTGGGTGCTCGGTATCGCGTTGAATCTTATGCCGTGGTGCCGCTGCCGCAGGAAGCTGTAGCAGAAAAAAACATCGTCGATGTCGAAGCCGTTGGCAATGCGATCAGTCTGGTTGTTAAGCGTGCAGGCACTAAGACTAAGAACGCAGCGGTGGCTGTCGCAGGTTCAGCGGTGATTACTAAGGTTATCACCATGTCCGCCGGCCTGTCTGATGAAGATATGGTTAATCAGATAGAACTTGAGGCAGACCAGCATATTCCTTATCCGCGGGAAGAAGTGAATCTCGACTTCGAAGTAATTAGTGAGCCGCGGCGTGATGATACCGTCGATGTGCTGTTGACTGCTTCGCGCAGTGAAAATGTCGATGTTCGGGTGTCGGCCTTAGAGGTTGCTGGTCTCAATGCCAAGATCGTTGACGTTGAAGCCTATGCGATGGAGTCGGCCATGGGTTTGGTTTCACACCAATTGCCTAATAATGCGCAAGGTAAAACTATTGCCATTGTTGATGTTGGTTCGATGATGACAACACTTAACGTAGTGCATGATCATCGCATGATTTATACCCGCGAGCATGTGTTTGGTGGCAAACAGCTGACTGAAGAGATTCAGCGTCGCTATGGTTTATCTTATGAAGAAGCGGGGCTCGCTAAAAAGCAGGGTGGCTTGCCTGACAATTATATACCTGAAGTGTTGGAGCCATTTAAAGACGCGATGGCTCAACAGGTGAGTCGTGCTTTGCAGTTTTTCTTTTCTTCGAGCCAATATAATAGCGTTGACCATTTGTTGTTGGTAGGTGGCTGCGCGTCAATTCCGGGTGTCGATGAATTAATTGAAGCAAAGCTGGGAACTAGCACCTCAACGGCGAACCCTTTTGCCAATATGGCTTTGGCGTCGAAGATTAAGCCCCACTCAATAAGTAACGATGCGCCGGCGCTAATGGTGGCATGTGGTTTGGCGATGCGGAGGTTCGATTAATGACACGTATTAATCTATTGCCTTGGCGCGAGATGCAGCGCGCTGAGCAGCGCCGACAATTTACATCGATGATGGTTGGCGCAGTCGTTCTAATGGCAGGCATCATCGCCTTGGTTCACATCAATATGGCTAGTCAGATTAGTGCGCAAGAATCCCGTAATGGTTATCTGAATCAGCAAATTGCGATTGTGGATAAGGAAATCGACGAGATAAAAGATCTTGAGAAGGAAAAAGAAAAGCTGTTGGCGCGGATGAATGTGATTCAAGAGTTGCAAAGTCGTAGACCGCAAATTGTACGCTTGTTTGATGATATCCCTCGTTTATTGCCTGATGGCGCCTACCTAATCAGCATAGAGCAATCCGGAGATCAAATTCTTATGCAGGGCTTGGCTCAGTCTAACTCTAGAGTGTCTTCGCTAATGCGTAATGTTGATAGCTCAGCTTGGTTACAGATACCGAAGCTGGATGTTATCGAGAATAAGTCGGGAAATAAGGAAAGCGGGCGTAGTTTTCGTTTGCGTGCGTCGCAGGTTCTGCTAATAAAAACGGATGATGGGGATGCCTAATGGCGACTAGTTTTTCAGATTTAGCGGATCTAGATTTCAGTGATGTTGCAGGCTGGCCAACTGTAGCGAAAGTGATTGCTATTATGGCGGTATGCGCTGCGGTGTTAGGCGCTGGCTACTGGTTTGATACACAACACCAATTAGCTGAGTTGGAGCGCGCGAAGGCGAAAGAGCCGGAATTGAAACAGGCTTTTGAGGTGAAGCAAAATAAAGCAGCTAATCTTGATGCCTACCGGACGCAAAAAGTCGAAATGGAACAATCTTTTGGTGCGATGCTGCGTCAGCTGCCTAGCAAAACAGAAGTGGCGGAGTTATTGGTTGATATATCGCAAGCCGGGATTGCTAATGGGCTTGATTTTGAGTTATTCAAGCCAGCGGCTGAAGTGCCTATTGAATTTTATGAAGAGCTGCCGATTAAAATTCGTGTAACAGGTGCTTATCATGAATTTGGGCAGTTTGTCAGTGATGTCGCAGCGCTGCCACGTATTGTGACGCTAGATAATTTTTCTATTAAGGGTAGTGGAGATAATCTGGCAATGGAAGTTACGGCTAAGACCTATCGTTACATAGACGATGAGGGTGAGGAATAGCTATGACTACTGCTCTGCGATCATATTTACTAAGCGGACTTAAAATGCTAGCCCTTATCAGTGCGTTGCTGGTGGCTGGGTGTGGCGGAGGTGATATCACCGATCTGCAAAATTACGTTACGCAAGTTAAAGGCCAGGAAAAGGGGCGGATTGAACCGCTACCTGAATTTAAGCCCTTTGAAACCTTTGTCTACGATGCGGCTTTACAGAAAGATCCGTTTGCTGCCTGGGTAACAGAGCGTGCGCCTGAGCAAATAATTACAGCTGATGGCATTGTGCGACAAGTCGCTCGGCCGCGAGGTATTAGCCCTGATTTTGATCGGCGCAAAGAATTGTTAGAGCAATATCCGCTTGATTCTCTCAATATGTTAGGCACCTTGGATTTGGATAATGAGTTGTGGGCGATAGTCAGTGACCCAGACAATATCGTGCACAGGGTGAAAGCCGGAAATTATATCGGTCAGAATTTCGGCAAAGTTGTCGATGTAAAAGAAGATCAATTAAGTTTACGAGAATTGGTTGTTGACGGTTTGGGCGATTGGCAGGTACGTGAAGCCAGTCTAGCCCTTGCTGAGGCGCCGTGATCCCTTGAGGGTAGGTAAGAAAATGAAGACAATAAAACACGCTGGGGTTTCACTCGAAATGGGGCGTAAATTTAAACGTTATACTGCCACGCTGATTTCTTTAGCTACTTTGTTGGTGGCAGGTGGCACGTTTGCAGCAGATCGTGTGCTTGAGGATATTTCATTCTCGTCGCTGTCTGGCGATAGAGTTCAAATCAAGTTGACTACTGACGGCACAATGCCTCAGCCGCTCAGCTTTACCATAGATAATCCCGCGCGCATTGCGATTGATTTAGTTGATACGACGAGTAATCTTAAAGCAAAATTTTTACCTATTAATATCGGCGTTGCCAAGAGTGTGACCACTGTTGAAGCGGGAGGTAGAACCCGCATCGTGCTTAACCTGGTTGAGATGGTTGCTTACGATCTGGATGTTCAAGGCAGTGATGTTATTATTACTCTTGGTAGTCTGGGTGATAGCAACGCGTTAATCACCACGTCTTCAAAGCGTGCACACTCTGCCGTGGCTGAAGTCACCAATGTTGATTTTCGCCGCGGTGCTGCGGGTGAAGGTATTGTTGTTGTTGAGGTCTCCGACCCGTCTGTCACGTTTGATGTGCGTGAAGAAGGCGGAAAAATTATTGTCGACTTTATCAATGTCTCGTTGCCGCAGCGTTTGGCTCAGCGTCTCGATGTTATCGATTTTGCGACACCGGTGCAGACCATTTATACCACGTCAGCGGGCAATAATGTGCGCATGGTGATTAATGCCAAGGGGTATTACGAGCATTTGGCCTATCAGTCAAACAATGTTTTTTCGGTGCAAGTCACTGAAGTCTCTTCTCAAGCTAAAAAAGAAGAGTTACAGAAAGAACGTTTTGGTTATACCGGTAAACGTCTCTCCTTGAATTTTCAGGATGTGCCTGTTCGTGCGGTATTGCAGTTGATTGCTGACTTTACTGATCTCAACATGGTCGCCAGCGACACGGTTGACGGGAGCATTACTTTACGTTTACGCAATGTGCCTTGGGATCAGGCGCTGGATATTATCCTCAAGACCAAAGGCTTGGATAAGCGTCAGTCTGGCAATGTGATGTTAGTTGGCCCGGCCGATGAGATTCTTGCGCGAGAGCAGCAAGAGCTTGAATCAAAGCAACAGATTGCCGAGCTAGCACCACTGCGGTCTGAG
>NVRQ02000011.1 GCA_002400905.2 Gammaproteobacteria bacterium
CATCTTTCTGCCTTGCGAGAGGTTTTTGATAGCGCTTCTGCTGATTAGGTTGGTTTTTGGCGGTCTTTGTGTCTCGAATTGTACACAAATATTTTAGGTGAAATTATTATGAATGGACGGTTGGCAATTGTTTTAGCCGGTATAGCCACATTAGCTTCATTCTCAGTGAGTGCCGCGGATGAAAATTTTGATGTTTATGTGTTTACAGACGCGAAGTATGACGACAATGTATTTCGTGTGGCTAATGCTGCTGAGGCGTTCGCGCAAAATGGGTCGACAACACGTGACGATATTAGTACGACGTTTGGTGTCGGTGCAAAGGCTAAAATTCCAGTTAGTCGGCAGCAATTTAATTTTGATGCGGAGTTGCGCCGCACAATTTTTAATCGTTTTAGCCAGCTCAACAACAATAATGGAGAGTTCAAAGGTGAGTGGGGGTGGGCTTATGCGAGTCGTGTTAGTGGTACTTTAGGTTATGAATATGAGCGTGATTTAACGGATTTTTTCGAGCTTCAATCTGCAATTCGTGATACTACGATTAACCAGAATTTTTTTGGCAGTGTAAAGTTCCCTATTCGCCCTAGATGGACGCTGGTGATTGGTGGTGATGTAGGCGCTGTTAGTTTTGATGCGCGACCGTTTCTTGACCGTGACCAAACCTCAGTTTTTGGGGAAGTTTTATTTCAGACTAGAGCCAAAACATTTGTAGGCTTACGTTTGAGAGAGAGTGATGCGGAGTTTGATAGCAATTTAGCCGTGAACAACGATTTTAGCGAGACCGAAGTCAGCGCAGTTTTTCGATACGAAGCTAGCGATAAATCGCGTCTTTCAGTTTCTCTAGGCAGAACTGACCGTGATGCAGAGGATCCACTTAGCGGCGATTTCTCTGGTGCAACTGGCCGAGTTGAGTATCGTCGTGTTGTTAGTGGTAAAACCGCAGTCACAGTCGCTCTATTTCGTCAGGCGTCCCTGGTCGATGAAATCGCTAGCCTTGTTGTCACGGACGGCATTTCTATTAGACCAGTTTGGGAGATATCTTCTAGGCTGAGATTTAATGGGAACATTTCTTACGAGGAACGCGATTTTGGGGGCGCTGGGTTTGCTGTAAGCGAACGAGCTGATGATTTGCTTGGCTTGAGTGCTGGCTTTAGTTATAAATTGAATCGTGCTTTTACCTTCAATGTTGGTTTGAGGAATCGCTCTCGTGGCTCAAGCAATGATGGTTCTGAATTTGACCAAACTGAATTTACTGCAGGTGTTCGATTTAACATATAGGGTTCCTATTCTTTAGGACGCGCTCAGTTGCGATCACTCAGAGTAAGCACATAGTCAGGTTCAAGAAAATTGATGCTTTGACGATATAACTATTGATGCTTCGTCTGTTGTATTTTGATTCCTTAGGCCTTGTAAAGGTGTCTAAGCGATGACACAGCAAGTATTTTTGTGCTGTAATTATTGCTCTCCATGTATTTTTAGGTGTTTAGATGGTCACATTTCGTATTTTTTATCTGTTTGTGGCATTTATGGCTGTAACAACAGCTGCTGTGTCTGCTGATTATACAATCGGTGCTAAGGATTCTTTAGATATTATTGTCTATGACAATCCAGATCTTTCTGGATCGTTTAGCGTGAGTGAAACTGGAGCAATCAATTTCTCGTTGATTGGTGAGCTTAAAGTTGTTGGCAAGACTGCGCGTCAAATTGAGAGCTTGATTAAAGGTAAATTAATTGCGGGTAAATATTTGAAATCCCCGCAAGTGCGAGTGAGTGTAGGGCAGTTTAAGAGCCAGTCAGTCGCGGTGTTGGGCCAGGTAAGTGCTCCTGGAAAGTTTGTGATGGAAGGCGGTAGCACCGTATTGGATATGCTTGCGCAGGCAGGAGGTTTAACGGAACAAGCAGGTGATAGAATACTGTTGGTTAAGCGCGGCAGTGGCCGCGGTGAAAAGACTTTAACTGTTGATATGCGTGATATTAATTTTGGCGATTTTAGTAAGAATTACGCGGTTGGTGGTGGCGACGTACTGATCATTCCTAAAAATGATTCATTTTATATCTATGGTGAGGTGCGCAGCCCAGGCCTTTATCGATTAGAGCGAAACATGACCGTGATGCAGGCGCTTTCCGTTGGAGGGGGGTTGACCAATAAAGGGACTCAAAAAGGGTTAGTGATCTCACGGCGAGATAGTAAAGGCAGGGTGACGGAGTCTAAGGTGAAGCTGCAGGATAGTATTCAATCGAACGATGTCATATATGTAAAAGAAAGTATCTTTTAAAGCTCTTGATGGCATTGTTATTAACTAAGTGTGAAAAATAGTACGTATGTATCATAGTCCAGAAACAGATAGTATTTATGTTTTAACTCGTCAATATGTAGCGATTTTTAATGCTCATATTATGTTGATAGTTATTATTGTGACATGCGCGCTGATAATTGGTGTAGCAAGCACTGTAACATCACCTGATGAATACACCTCTTCAAATACCATAAACTTTGATTTAAAGAATAATAATCCGTTTGCCGGCGGTGGAGTTGTAGATGGCAGTTTTATTGCTACACAGGTGAGTTTGATCGGCAGTAAAACGGTTATGCAACGTGTTGTAGGCGGTCTTAGTGAGGAGGATTTCGAGCGTGTTAAATACTCTATATGGAATGACTATACGTTAGTTGACTCAATAATGGGTTGGTTTCAGCAGAAACTGGAAGTATTGAGTGATTGGTTCTTCCCTGAAGAAGCTACTATCTTGGTTGATGGCGGGGGCGCTGATAGTGGGGCTGCTGATGGTAAGGCTAACTTTAATAGGCCTGTCGAGTATTCGTGGATGGTTGGTGCAATGCTTTATCGACTCCAGGTTGAGCCGGTGATTGGTAGCTCTAATATTAAGCTTAGTTATGTCTCCATTAACCCCTATGTTGCGGCGTTAATCGTGAACGGCATTGCCACTCAATTTGCTTCTTATAGTATTGAGCGCGGTACCCAGCCTGCAGAGCGAACCAAGACTTGGCTTGATGGGCAACTAGAGGCATTAAGAAAAAAGCTTGAAGACGCACAAACACGATTAACAAATTTCCAGCAAGAAAATAGTATTGTTGCATCTGAGGGTAAGCTAGATATCGAACAGGTAGCGCTACAACAGTTGTCAAGACAATTAGGCGCTCAGCAGCAAGAAACTAAGCGGTTAGAGTCGCGTTGGCAGCAGATAAAAGCGAGCAAAGGTGAATCTTTAAGTACCATACCGCAAATCATTAATGATCCGTCGATTCGGGATATTAAAGCAAACATACGTCAGTTAGAAGGCCAGTTGACCGAGGTGTCGGGGAAATTTGGAGAAAACCACCCACAATATAAGTCGGTTGTTGCAGAGTTATCGAGTGCACGTAGTAAATTTAATCGCGAAATACGTTCTATTGCATCGAGCTCAGAAAAAGAAGCAAAACTGGCAAAACAGACAGAAGTGAGGTTAGTGAATGCTTTAGAAGAGCAAAAATCTTTAGTGTTAAGATTAAAAAACCAGCGAGATGAAATTAGTGTATTGCAACGCGAAGTAGATAGTCAGAGAGAGACCTATAACGCTGCGTTGACTCAATATAATCAAAGTAATTTGCAGAGTTTGGTGAGTCAGGCGAATGTCAGCGTGGTTGACTATGCAACACCTGCTAAGAGTCCATCTGGTCCTAGCCTAGGCAAAAATATTATTGCTAGCATTGTGCTTGGCTTGATACTTGCCGTTGGCATTGTGTTTTTGAAAGAGTTTTTTAATCGAAAAATTCGTTGTAAGGAAGATGTGTTCGTTAGTGAGAACACTCACCTATTGGGAGTGATTGGCTGATAAATTAGGCTGATAAGATTACGTATGAGTATATTAGAGCGAGCTTTCAATAAAAGGAAAGATGATAATGTTAGCAGTACCTCTGAGAGTGTGGAGGCTAGCAATGTCCGCTATATCGATAGCGGTAGCGATGATTTTGACACCATAAGTGAAGATCATCGCGTCATTCAGCAGCGGGACATGGGTGGTTTTGATGCGCTAATTGCTCATGGTGATGATGGGAATACGATTGGAGATATTCTGGAGAAGTCTGGTGCCCTCACCAGGGAGCAAGTCGAAGATACTTTACGTCTTCAGGATGAAGAGAACCTATATTTTGGTGAAGCAGCTCTGAAGCTAAAATATGTCACGCATGAGGAATTAAATTTTGCCTTAGCTCGTCAATACGGTTATGAATATTTAACGCCTGACAATGCCTCAATGTCGAAAGAATTGATTTCTGTTTATAAGCCATTCAGTAAAAAGACAGAAGCATTGCGTGCCGTGCGCTCGGCCTTGATTGTTAATGTTTTAGATAAAGGTCATCAGGTGATGGCGATTTTGAGCCCCGGGAAAGGGGAAGGCAAGTCTTACACTGCGGCTAATCTAGCGATATTGTTTTCTCAGTTAAACAAAAAAACGCTGTTGATTGACGCTAATTTTCGTTCACCGCGTCAACATGAGATATTTAATTTTGACCCACGCATAGGCTTATCCGCTATTCTTGGGGGGCGGTTGAGCAGAGAAGGGTTTGAAAAGTTGCCAGAAACGTTGGAAGCGTTCTCTAATGTCTCTCTACTTGGATCTGGACCTATACCACCCAATCCCTCTGAACTACTGGGAAATCCAAGGTTGAAGATGTTCCTTAAACAGTTGCGCAATATCTACGATATTATTATCATTGACACACCGTCCGCTGAATATAAGGCAGATGTTCAGTTTGTTTCTCAATGTGTTGATATTGCTGTAGTGGTCTGTCGTAAAAATCGAACGAGCATTTCCACATATAAAAACCTATTAGGTTTTTGCAGTCATATTAACTTGCCTGTAGCTGGCGTTATTTATAACGAGTTCTGATAAATGATTTCTTGGCCGGGAAATTATTTATGAATGCCCGGGAATGTATGAAAGTTTTGCATGTTAATGTTAGTGATAAAAAAGGTGGTGCTGCTATTGCAGCTTATCGCCTGAATGACTCTCTTCGCAGGGCTGGCATTGACTCTAGTATGTTGGTTTGTAATAAGGTTACGACCGATAGCAGTGTAATGGATCCTGGATTTGCTTTTGAAAAAGCTTTGGTAAAGATCGCTGCATACGTCGATCGATTACCTATGCGCTTTAGCAAAGTCGATGATACGTTTCGGGCATCTTTGTCGTATATTTCTAGCCCGTTTTTTTCTCGCAAGATAAACTTAATCAATCCTGATATTGTGAATTTACATTGGGTATGCGATGGGGTGTTGAGACCAGAGTTTCTCCCGAAAATTAATGCTCCCATAGTATGGACCATGCATGATGCTTGGCCATTTTGCGGTACTGAGAACTATGTGTTTGATTCGAAAAGGTATGTTGAAGGTTATCATCAGCACAATCGTTTGCTTTGTGCGACGGGTTTTGATTTTGATCGTTGGTTATATAGGCGTAAGCAACGTGCTTACGCTAAAATAAATAACATCACTTTTGTTTCTCCTAGTCAATGGTTGCTCAGAGAGGCGAAAAAAAGTGTTTTGTTGAAGAAAAAAGCAGTGATTTGTATACCTAATGGACTTGATACGAATGTATTTCGACCTATTAATAAACAAATAGCTAAGAAAATTTTGGGATTGCCGCCTGATAAGAATATAGTTCTTTTTGGTGCTGACGGTGGTGCTTCAGATAGAAGAAAAGGTTTTGATTTGTTGTCGGGGGCGCTAGAACATCTAAATGATTCGATTGATAGTAATAGTTTGTTGCTTACTATGTATGGAGGAGAGGCGCCTGCGGCTAGATTAGCAGGATATCCCTGCCATAGTTATGGTAGGTTGAGTGATGATATTGCTTTGGTTTTGGCATTATCAGCCGCAGATGTATTTGTTATTCCGTCGTTGGTAGATAATTTGCCGAATACGGTGTTGGAGGCGCTAGCCTGTGGGACGGCTGTTGTGGGTTTCAATATAGGCGGCATGCCGGATATGGTTTCTCATAAGGAAAATGGTTATCTTGCGTCTCCATATGATGTTCGTGATTTATGCGAAGGGATCCTATATATACTGGCTAATACAAAAAATAATGATTTTGGTGCATCTGCTAGAAAGACCGTGTTGGATAGTTACACGTTATCAACTCAAGCGAAAGTGTATGCTGACTTATATAGGGAGTTATTAATTTAGGGGCGACGTAACGTGCTTGTTAATATTTGGCGCAGAGCAGCAATAACCTGAGCCCAGAAATTATATTTGGTATGTTTGTCTTCTTTTTGGAACTTTTTTATTGCGGCACGTATATTATCCTGTAGTGCCCAAAAAATGCGGAAGACTTTTGATGGGTTATGATCAGCTAGAGGTTGTCCCGTTGGGTAACCTAGTGCATCGAGTTGTTTTCCGGCAATGTTATCGAGTGCAGCAAGGGTATGTTGTGAGTAGTATTTTTTCCATTTAGCATTGTTTGGTGTAATACTCTTGTGCGTAGAGCCTGAAAACTCTTGGTTACGACTTAGGTATAGTACTTTTTCATTAAATTCTATGTTGAGAAATATGCAAATGCGTCGCATCCATATATCCGGTTGTTCTGTAAGGTCCTCATAACGTAGCTCCATGTATTGAGTTGGTAATTCATTTCCCTGAGTCTGAGCAACTAGTATGACTTCTTTCCATCTGCAAATGGTGCGCTTTATATTGTATCCCCAGCGGCGATGGAATGAAGCTGCGCAGTCACGCCCATCTCGAATCATATGAATAAATTTGGCACCTGGAAAAACTCGAGCTAGAGCTGATATATGCAAGGCGTGCATTGGGGTTTTTTCGCACCATCTACGTTTTCCATCGAGACTAGAAAAATATTCAAAAATACCATCTATAACGCTACCTAAGCACCGTTTTCGTTTATGCCAATCATCAGGAATCGGGGGTAATGTTCCATCGTTACAAGATACAAGAATAGGAACGCTTCTGAAATCATTCCATAGTTTTAAAAAATTGTCATCGTTATTGATGTCACCGTAGCTTGGTAGCTTTGAAATAAAGTGTGGGATGACGCGTGTTTCTCCACGAAAGCCATAGAGTTCGGGGTGATTGTTGAGGCAATCAAGTAGCATAGTGGTCCCAGAGCCATTCATGCCTAAAATGAAAATAGGATGAGGGTCGATTTGGGGGCTGTTGTGTTGGGTCATGGATGATTTATACTCATTTGTGCGAGTTTAACTGGAAATGACGTGGTTGTAGAGTAGGTCTCTTGCCAGCTCTCACTGTGATAATGGCTGCACATCAATATTTAATCGTATAGCATTAATTATGACTTCGCCAATTTTTTTATCTTAGTTAAGTATATTCGGCACTTTCATAATGTTATTAAACAATAGTTTTTCTATAAAGTAGGTCCTTAATAATAATGATCATATTGCTTATTGCTACATCAATCGTAGGGTTAGTCTCTGGCCTATTATTGACTTATAGGTATGCTGTCTTATTTCCATATGTGCTGGTTGGGTATATTGGAGTTTACTATATATTTAGTTATGATTTTTCTTTGAAATTTGGTGGTATTAATGTATATGGTTGGGATTTACTTATAGCATTTGCCGTGGTTAATATATTTATTCGACTCTCTACTGATGGCGTATCTGTTGGTAAAGGTGCGCGTATGCTCATATTTGGTCTGTTTTCGTATGTGTTATGGCTTGAGTTTTCTGAGTTCGTTCGCTTTTTTTCAGATTCAAATATGGGGTTTGATAACTTAATAAGAACCAGTGTTGTTAGTTTGTATCCATTAGTGGCATTGAGCATAGTTCTTAGTTGCGATGAAAAACAATTCAAAAATTTTATGTGGTTTGTTGTTATGGTTGCGATTGCAGCGTCAATTGGGCTGGTGGTAAAAGAAGTGCTTGATATTGGTGCATTTAAGACTTCGTCTGGCACTATACGCCGAGGTAAAGGTGAGATGACAGTATTGTTACATATTGGCATGGCATTATTATTGTTTCAAAAAAAACTTTCTCCGATGGCGAGATATCCAGGAGTATTAATATTGCTTATCGGGGTTGCTTTACTGGGGCATAGGTCGTCATTTGTTGGTACGGCCGTATTACTTATGGTTTTCTTGATTTTTACATTGAGAGGAAATGTTGATACGCATAAAGCAATATTTCTAGTGCCAATGGGGGCATTTTCATCGGTACTTTTAATTGCTTTTATTATATTTTCTGAAATACCGGCAGTAGAGAGCTTTAGGACTCGTTTAATTGATACAGTGGATACGGAGAATCAAACTAGCGTAGGGCGATTGCAGAAATGGACAGTTGCCATGAGGTCTGTGAAAGAAAATCCATTAGGAGGTACAAAGCTTAATAGCCTGCCAGACTATTATGGCCGATATCTGGCGGAAGCTGATTTTGGTCGATTTAATATTTCAGAAGCTCATGGCGCATATATTTATCTCGGTGAGGCCACGCCATGGCCTCCGCATAATATGTTTATCAATATTTTATCGCGTAATGGCATTATAGGATTGGGGTGCTTTTTGATGGTTGTGCTTGGTACATTTTTAACTTCGTTTTCGCGAGATGTGCGAACTAAAACTTGTATTTTTGCAATTATCGCATCAAATTTTATATTTTTGGCTCTTAATAATCATCATCATTATGCCACTTTGGCTATTTTATTTGTGTTTCTTGTAAGCATGCCGATAAGGTTGAGGATGTTATATGGTGAAGAGCTATGCAAGAAAAAATAACTATTGCAGTCTTGCTTGCTTGTCACAACCGTTGTGATTTGACATTAACCTGTTTACGCTCTCTACAGCTCCAGAGCATTGGTTCTGATATTCAGGTAGAGGTTTTTTTGGTCGATGACGGTTCAACTGATGGTACATCTGCAGCATTGGCAGAGCAGTTTCCAGATGTTCATGTGTTTATTGGAAATGGCGAGCTGTTTTGGAATCGAGGCATGCACGCCGCATTTTCTGAAGCGTTGAAGGATGATTTTGATTTTTATGTTTGGCTTAATGATGATTGTCAATTATATCCTGACACTATAAATATCTTACTTAAGGCATACAGATGTTTAGTTGTAGAGACAGGTTCATCTGCGCATATTATTGGTAGTGCTATGCAAGAATCCAATACAGGGAAATTTACCTATGGTGGCGTAAAAAAATATAAAACTATACTCGGGAGGGTTAAACAGCAGCGTATAGAGCCGGATCAGAGTATTCCATTGAGATGTGATGCAGTGAATGGTAACTGCGTATTGATTGCGAGAGAGGTTGTTTCGCGCATAGGTAATTTAGACCCTATATTTACTCATCGTTGGGGTGATCATGATTATTGTTTTCGCGCGATCAAGGCCGGATGTGATGTCTGGTTGGCTCCAGGCTATCGAGGTAGCTGTAAAGCCAACCCAATAACAGGAACCTGGGAAGACGTAAAAATGCCAATGGTTAAGCGTTTTAATGCATTGAGATCTCAGCGGGGGTATTCTCCGCATGATTATAAAGTCTATTTGCGGCGTCATAGAGGGAGATGGTGGCGATTGAATTATATTGCTCCATATTTTAAAATTATTGTTAGTCATTTCACAGGTAAGCTGCGCCCTCAATGAATATTAATAAGTCCTGTGATGTTTTTGTGGTATGGCACCCATTTCAGCAGCGTGCACATATGTTGTCCAAAAAATTAGGTGCTACTCTCTGTTGGTTCTCATATGGGTGGGAGAAAAAAAATTTACTCACCAAACTTATAGCGTATGTTTTAAAAAGTGTAGAAACAGCTTTGTATTGCGTAAAAAATAAACCCCGTCGGATATTTGTTCAGCTGCCACCGGTGCCATTGTTATATGTGGTCAATTTATACCGTTGGTGGTCAGGTTGCCAGGTTGTTTATGATTGCCACAATTCATTGTTTTGTAGTCATTGGATTCGTTGGCCTTTAGTTAGGTCTTTATTGCATGTGAGCAATGTCAAAGCGCTAACGCATAATGAGGATATCGCAGAAATTGCTGTAAGCTATAATGTAGAATCTTTAGTATTGATTGATCCATTGCCGGACTATATAAGACCTAATGGCGAGATTAAGTTACCCAATGGTTTGATACCAAATAACTATATTATAGTGCCGTTTAGTTTCTCTGATGATGAGCCTGTAAATGAACTGTTTGAGGCCGCGAGGAACTTGCCAGAAATTATATTTGTTATAACGTGGTTTAAAGAGCGTGCTCAGGCTAAAGTAAATGATGTTATTCCAGAGAATATAATCTTTACTGGGTATCTTGACTTGGATATATATAAGTCTGTATTTGCAAATTCAATGTGTGCTTTAGCGCTGACCACTAGAGAAGGGACGCAGCCTAGTGTTGCGACAGAAGCAATTGGTTTTGGCGTGCCGTTGCTAGTATCCGATATTAAAACCACGCGAAAGTTGTACGATGAATGGCCGATATATGTTGAAAACAGTGCTGAATCTATCGTTGATGGCATTAAGGTGTTGGTGGGTTGTAGGGAGTTAATGTTGCCTCGTATGCAGCGTCTGTATTCGCATATAGATGATATGCATAAACGGCAATTTTCGGCACTGCTCAAGATTCTGGATCTTTAGGCGTGTTCAACATATTTAGATAAATAAGGAAAGTAAGCTATGAACATTTCAGTGCTTGGGTTAGGTTATGTCGGTGCTGTTAGTGCCGCATGTTTGGCAAAAGAAGGGCATAAAATTATTGGTGTAGATCCCAATTGTACAAAAGTTGACCTTATTAACTCAGGGAACACGCCAATAGTTGAGCGGCAGATTGCGGAAATCATTCAAGAGGCGGTAAAAAATGAGCTGCTATCTGCAACTACAGATATTGCTCAAGCTATCGCCGAAACTGACGTGTCTATTGTGTGCGTGGGTACGCCTAGCAATGCAAATGGTAGTCTTGATTTGCGATATGTAAAGAAAGTTTGTGAAGAAATCGGGCAAGCAATAAAAGCCAAGTCCAGCCGTCATGTGATTGTTATGCGCAGCACAATGCTTCCGGGTTCGATGAAAGATCTAGTTATTCCGACATTGGAAGAACATAGTACCGGAAAGGCAGGGGGTAAATTCGGGATTTGTTTTAACCCGGAGTTTTTAAGAGAAGGAACTGCTGTTTTTGATTATTATAATCCTCCTAAAACAGTTATTGGTTCGTCAGATAAGGAAAGTGGAGACTTGCTTGCATCAATTTATGAAAGGCTTGAGGCTCCACTTATTGTTACTGACCTTGACACAGCTGAAATGGTGAAATATGCAGATAACTGTTGGCATGCCCTTAAGGTTTGTTTTGCGAATGAAATGGGTAATGTTTGTAAAGAGCTGGGCATTGATAGCCATAAGGTGATGGATATTTTTTGTAAAGATGAGAAGCTAAATTTATCACCATATTATTTGAAGCCAGGTTTTGCTTTCGGTGGATCATGTTTGCCAAAAGATGTGCGTGCGATGTCTTATAAAGCAAAGACCTTGGATCTTGAATTGCCCGTGTTGAATAATATTTTGCGGAGCAATGAATATCATATAAAGCGTGCATTGAGATTGGTGGAGAGCAAAGGATCTAAGAAAGTTGGTGTGCTTGGTTTTAGTTTTAAGGCCGGGACAGATGATTTGCGTGAAAGTCCAATTGTTTCATTAATTGAGTTGCTGATTGGTAAGGGTTACGATATAAAATTATATGATAAGAATGTTAATCTGGCGAAACTTACAGGTGCTAATAAAGATTATATAATGAATCAAATCCCTCATATTTCGAGGCTGATGGTTGATAGTGTTAATTCAATTGTCAGTCATGCTGATATAGTTATTATAGGCAATGGAAGTGATGAGTTTGATTCGGTGATGAGCAAGGTTTCAGGGCAACAGTACGTTATAGACCTTGTGCGTTTAAAAGAAATTGATACGGCTGCGGAAAACTATGAAGGCATATGCTGGTAAGCGTGTATTAATTATCGTTGAGAACCTTCCGTTGCCATTCGATAGACGAGTATGGCATGAGGCAACAACACTCCAGAAGAACGGTTATGAGGTTACTATAATTTCTCCGAAGCGAGATGAATATCAAGCTTCGGAAGAATTACTTGAGGGAGTTCACATATGGCGGCATCCTCTTCCCGTAGAAGGTGATGGCGCTGTGGGGTTTTTCGCTGAATATTTGATAGCTTTATTTTGGGAATTTTTCTTGGCACTAAAGCTTTCTTTTACGCGCGGTTTTGATGTTATTCATGCATGTAACCCACCGGATACAATATTTATTATAGGGTTATTTTTCAAGCTGTTCGGAAAGAAATTTATTTTTGATCATCATGATATAAATCCTGAGTTATATGTGGCAAAGTTTGGTAGGAAAGATATTTTCCATAAGATATTGTGTTTGGCAGAGAAATTAACTTTTAAGACCGCTGATATTTCTATTGCAACTAATGATTCGTATCGTAATGTTGCTATAGGGCGTGGAGGTATGAGTCCAGAAGATGTGTTTGTGGTGCGTAGCGGCCCAAACCTCAATCGTATGTTTAGACAGCAGCCAGTAGAAAAATGGAAGTCGGGCAGAAAATTTATGGTTGGATATGTAGGGGTGATGGGTGGGCAGGAAGGCATAGATTTACTGCTTGAAATAATTAGGTATCTTGTATATGACCTAGGACGTTCTGATATACACTTTTGTCTGGTTGGTGGTGGGCCGGTACTAGAAGAGATGCGTAAACTGTCGGTGGATTTAGATGTCGATGATTATGTGAATTTTCTTGGTCGCGTTGATGACGCTACTTATCTTGAAGTATTAAACACGGCAGATGTTTGCGTGAATCCGGATACTCCAAATGAGATGAATGACAAATCAACTATGAATAAAGTTTTGGAATATATGGCACTTGGGAAGCCAGTTGTGCAGTTTGACCTTCAAGAAGGGAGGTATTCATGTGAGGGTGCATCTTTATATGCAAAGTGTACTGATACTAAAGATTTTGCGGATCATATTATAAAGTTGGTTGATGATGATGAATTACGTGAAAAAATGGGTGGTGTGGGACGTCTCCGAATAGAAAATGTGCTGTCATGGGGGCATCAAGTGCCAATATTGCTGCGAGCTTATAAAGCAGTGATGTTGAAAAGTTAGTATGAGAGTATTTTTTTATGATAATAAGTGATGAGTATAAGTATGTGTATATTGAACTGCCTCGTACTGGTTCTACCGCTATAGCGAAAGAGTTAATAGAGCTTTACGCTGGCACATCTATTCTTCATAAGCATGCGCGTTATGATCAATTTCTTAAAATGGCTTCAACTGAGCAAAAAAAATATTTTGTTTTTTCCAACATAAGAAACCCTATGGATGAGGGTGTTAGCCTGTATCTCAAATATTTTACTAATCATAAATCAAAATTTACGGAAGAAAAGCCGTTTAGAAATTATAATGTGATTGATCGATTTAGAGAGATGAAGAAATTTAATTCAATTAAAAATAAGGGTATGAGTTTTCAGGAGTATTTCCGTAAATATAAAAAGCTGCCTTACAGCAATCAAAGTCTTCTTTACCATAAAAAATTCGATTATATTATTAAGTATGAGGATTTAGTTGAAAATTTTAATGAAGTATTGTTGAAAATAGGAATTTCGCCGAAAAGAGATTTGCCTTTAATTAACCCCACAGAGGGGAAAAAGAAATATTTTTATGACTATTATAAAGGTATCGTGGGTGATGCGAAATGGGTTTACGGCCCATATATGGATTATTGGAATTATTCTTGGCCCAATGAATGGGGTGAAGTTAGTCCCGGATTATTTAACAGATTAATATTTCATGGTGTTTTCAGGCTTAAAAAATTTTATTGGAAATTATTCCGGTAGCTTAAGTTTGAGTTTATTGTAAGTCTTATCTAGTTTGTATCTATGAGGTTAGTGCCTTTGTGAAATGAGTCACAACTTAGAATAATTAATGAAGAAGTTTTCTTGAAAAGACGAATAGTTCACCTATAGAAAATACTGTTAATAGCACACTACAGCCATATTTGATATTTCAAAGGTGGCTGGAATGTTTTTACGTGAATTTTTCGTTGGAATGGTGCTGATTGGTTCTCTTGCTCTGACTTCATGTGGGGGTGGGGCGGGAGGTGCGACAGGTGGCAGTGTTGGTGGCGGAGGTAACAACTCAACTCCAAACAATACTCCTGGTGCCAGCCCAGTCGTTGATCTAGTGATTTCGCCAGTTAAAGGGCCGATGTCTAATGCGCGTGTAAATGTGTATCGCTTTGATGCCAGCTTTCCTGAGTTATTTGATGAGAATGCGGTCATCGAAACGGGTTTTACCGATAATAATGCAAAGCTAACACGGTCTTTTCAGTTGCCTGCTGGTGCAGATTTAATTATAGAGATAAGAGGTGGTGGTAGTACAGACCTTAATACAGGTGTGGCGCCGGTCGTTCCTAGGCTATATACAGTAGTGTCAGGCGAATCTATAGTATCTAATGTCCCAGTGTATGTGACACCATTATCTACATTAGGTTTTTATCTTTTGCAAGATAGAGTGCGTGATTTAGGAATTATAAGCGCGGTAGAATCTGAGCTAGCGTGGATCGATAATGAGCTTCAGAGGCGGTTGCCATATGAGTTTGGCGATGATATAAATATATTCCATACACAGGTGGTAGCACCTAATAGTAATGTAGTGGATACGGATATTTTTGACAAGATTACGATATTACGAGCTATTAACGAAGCATTTTCTGCATCTGTTCATGATGCTGCAGGTAGTAATAGCGTTGTTCATAGTGAAATAATAGAAGAGCTTGCAAACGAAATACATAGTGGGAGATTTGATGCAGGTGAAATTGACCCTACAGCGAATGGGCTTGATATTACCGCTTTTTCTGAAAACCCACTTATAAAATTTGTCCCAAATACTAATATTCCTATTTATAAAGTAGGTCAACTAATTTCTTCTGAAGCGCAAATTATCGGTATTCAAACTGCTTATTTTGAGCGGCCATTAATATTAGATATCGCGAAGTTTCATGAAAATGATTTAGAAGCTTTGTATCTTGGAGATAGTGAAGTGGAGGGCAATTTACCGGCTCCTATGGTGGCTTCGCCGCAAATAAATACTAATGAAATAGCAGGATCAGATGCTGCTGAGGTCTTACTTTCAGTAACCACTAATGGTGCACGAATATATTATACGCTGGATGGTAACAACCCAACTGAGTCATCGCTGATATATGCGGGGACACCGTTTACCGTAACAGAATCGGTGACGATTAAGGTTAGAGCATTTTCTCTGGGTTACACTTCTAGTCACGTGGTGACTTCGGATATATTGATTGTCAGCAATAATAGCTCCCAGTATTTAAACGCTCCAATTATGACTTCAGATTTTTCGATTGCTTCTAGTTCGTCTATTTCTAGACAGTCTCTTGGCGCTATATTTGGTGTTTCGGGTGTTGGCGGCGATGAAAGTAATATGCAGCGTTTAAGTGTGGTAGATCGTGACGGTGAGCTTTGGCTTCAGCAACGGTTTACGCGCAATGACGGTGATAATTCTTTTGGGTTAGGTAGATCTGGGTCACAGTTTACGGTACCCCTGCCTAATGGTAGTCATGATGAGATTTATGTATCTTATGATATAGAGCTTCAAGAGGGCTTGGTGCTTACTAAGAATGGTAAATTTGGCCCAGGGCTTAGAGGTGGTCCAGAAATGACGACAGGTGGTAATCGAGCAGATGGGTACAATGGGTTTTCCATGCGGAATGCATTTCATCATAGGTTGTTCGGTGCGCCTGAGAGACAATTTCCACTAGAAACAGCTACAGTCTATTATTATTACGTAGATCAACCAAACAATACTGGTGACACACTGCCTAACCGAGTGAATGGTTCGCCTCTATTGTGGGAAAAAGGTAAAAGAATTAGTGTGCAAATTCGCGTGAAACTAAATACGGCAGAAACCTTTCAGGGTGAAGGGAATGGTCTTCGTGATGGGGTGTTACAGGTTTGGTATGATGGTGTTATATCTATTGACAGAAGAGATATTCGTTGGCGCCATGATGACGCTATTCATATCGATGACTTTTTTTATAGCGCATTTTATGGTGGTGGAGACTCTTCCTTTGCCACATTAAAGGAAGAAACCATGTGGACGACTAACTACGCGATATCAAATAAACCTTTGCTATATAGTCCGCCAAGTTAGGTTTAGGTTTATTTGTTATCCTCATGCGTATGAGTTTTATTGATGGACGGTCGGTGAATTCTGATCGTTTTTAATTTTAATGGTAGATAAAAAGAATCATGTCTTATGCACGTACTTTATGTGAGTAAAACAATTAACTCTTCACATGGCGGTCGAACGCATGCAAGGGAATTTTTTTCTGCGCTTAGCCAAGTATCAAAAGTAAAATCTGCTGATTCGTATTATGTGATCGAAAGTGATTTCGGTGGTAACTCAAATGATATGGAGCGTCCTAAGTTATGGTGGTTGCCGGTTAAAGTCCGAACTTTCTTAAGGATGGTATTAGTTAATAGGAAGCTCACACGCCAGCTTATTCTAAGATTGGCAGAAAAACCGTATACTCTCCTTTTAGTTCGCCATGAGACGGTTAGGATTGATTTTGCTAAAATTAAGAAGCGGTATCCTGATATTACCATCGCAATAGAGCTAAATGCGATGCTATCCGATGAAAGTTTTGATTCATATTTAGCACGTAATATAGTGAAGAGAGCTGAGTATAGTCAGCTGTCTCTTGCAGATAACATTTTCCCTGTGTCTTCGACGCTTGCGAAGACAATACTTAGCATGGGAATAAGCCCAGAAAAAATTATTGTCAATCCCAATGGGGTTGATGTCAAGAGATTCGATTCTGATTTATTGGGCCGTAATGCCGGTTTTCGGGAACACTATGGGATTCCTGAAGACCGATTTGTTATTGGCTATGTTGGTGGCATGGAAAAATATCGACGTTTACCAGAGTTTGTTGAAATTTACTCGAGATTGGCTCAAGGTGTTCTAAAAGATAAGCTGTTTCTATTTATTGTTGGTGATGGGAAGGACTGCTCGGCAGTAGAGGCTATATTAAAGCAGCAATGTGCTGATGATATCTATCTCCAGTTAGGTTGGCAGAATCATACGGATGTGCCTAATATCATGACTACATTTGATCTCGCTGTTATGCCTTATACGCTAGACTATTGTTCGCCACTAAAATTATTTGAATATCTGGCAATGGGTTTGCCTACAATTGCACCAGATACGCAATCAGTAAAAGATTTGTTTGTTGATCGAGAGCATCTTTGGTTGAATTTAAAAATAAGCGACGATGGCGATCATCTATATCAATTAATTCAAAATATCTATTCTGATGAACAAGCTCGTTATGCAGTGGCAAAAAGAGGCCGGGAACAAGTCATGAATAATTATACATGGTTAGCAAATGCAGAAAGAGTGATAAGCCAGATCCCTTAAAATGAGTTATCTAGGGGGATTGTATAATAAAGGTTTTGTTGATATTGCATAATTGGTTGTCCACATGGTTTCTTCTTTTAATGTGGCAAAGGAAGAGTCTCCACCACCATAAAATGCACTATAAAAGAAATCATCGATATGAATAGCGTCATCGTGACGCCACCGAATATCCCTTCTATCTATAGCAAGTGCGCCATTGTGCCAAACTTGTAGAATGCCATCGGCTTTACTATCACCAGAATTTTGTCTCGTTTCTGGAGTGTTAAGCTTTAGGCGCATTTGTACATTGATAGGAAGTCCTTTATCCCAAGTTATAGATGAACCATTTATTTTAAAGGGAATGGTGTCACCATTATTGTTGGGTTGGCCTGCGTGATAAAGATAAATGGTTGCAGTGTCTAGTGGAAACTGTCTCTCAGGAGCGCCGAACAACCTATGATGAAATGCATTCCGCATGGAAAACCCATTGTATCCATTTGCTCGATTTCTGCCTGTGGTGGTTTCGGGGCCGCCTCTTAGGCCTGGTCCTAGTTTGCCATTCTTTGTGAGTATTAAGTCACTCATGAGCTCAATGTCAAAAGATACATATATTTCTTCGTTGCTTGCGCCAGGAATGGGTATTAGAAACTGAGAACCAGAATTACCTAATCCAAATGATTGAGGGCCATTATCATTTGTAAATACTTGTTGAAGCCACATAGTGCCTCGGCGTTCTACAATACTTAGGCGGGGTAATACCTTCTCCTGGGAGCTTGCATTACGAACCCCGAATGCCTGAGCAATTTTTTCTCGGGTCAGAGGCCTATTAGTTCTCAACTTAGAAAAGTCTGAGCTTATTAAGGGTTGGTTTAGATAGTTAGTGCTGGAAATTGATGGAGCAGTATTTGATAGCTCAGGAGCATTTTCTTGTGTTTCAGTAAGGCTGGGTGTGAGAGGAGTATTGTTTATGCTTTCTAGATCGTCTTGATCAATGTCAGCATTAAGAGATGCTCTACCGATAGGTGGTATATAATTTTGTATAAGAAATGTTGAGTTAGAGTTCCCAAACTGCAATTCAGTTTCCAGTAAGCTGCTAATATCTCTTATTCTAACTTGGGATTTTGGAATGGTTAAATGAAGGGTGTTAGCACGAATAATATTTAGATCGAGTTCATGCGTTACTGGAACGCCTAGTACTTTATTGTCTATGCTGAAGTCGAAAGCCAGGTCCTCAGCAAGCTGAGCCAGAATAATATCCTCATTGGTGGATATGCCTGCTCTCCGTAGGCTGTTTGTGGCGCGATGCACTATTGTAGCAAGAGCTTCATTAGCTGCACGATAATTCGCTACTTGTTGTTGTTGTTCTACAGTTACAACAGTATTGTCGATAATAGGCGGTGTAAGGAACGTATTAAATTCAGAATTAAGACCAAAATCAAATACAGACAGATTTAACCTGTCGGCAGGTGTTAATTGGTTAATAAAACTGTGATTAGATCCACTAATGGCGGTGTTTATGGCAATTAGGTAAGTTAAGGTGGACAGTGGGGTGGCGTAGATAGGAGTCTGTTTGATGAGTTGATCATTCGTTACAACGCTAATAAGTTTGTTAATCACGGGTGATTGATTGGTCACAAGGTCAGTGCTATTGGTGCCGTCGACTTCTATAATGAACGGAAGAGACGTGCCATTCGGGATATTCAAGTTTTGTATTGCCGCGTTAGCATCAGTATTGCTTGTCACGATAGGGTTAGATTGATCGTAAAATCCAGGAAAATTGCCGTCGATTTGGTAGATGCTTACCTTGGCATGGGCTAGGGGACCTTTGATTCCGCCGCCGTTAAGTGTGGTTGACATGCTTAATCGTTCAAATGTGAAATTGCTGTCGCTTGTTGTAGACAAGCTGCTTGTGTTGTTAGTATCTATAATACTATTGCTATTACCTCCACCGCAGCCAGTTAGAATTGAAATAAGTAATATGGTTATATGGTTTAAGTAGTATGTAGTGTTTTTTAGTTTCATAAATCGTCAAAGGTTTTATTTAGGTTTGAAAGCAAAATATGTGCCATGTTTTCCGCTGTTGTGTTAGGTATTCACATTGTGGTTATAAATTAAGAACTCTTTGAGCTCAAGCTTGGTTTGTAATTAGGCAAGATTTTATGAGGATACTGTAACGTTTTTTTATGAATGATCAATGAACATTTGCACCTAAATTGAGTTTTTGTTATTTCGAATTTAATTAGTGCAAAACTTTGAATCGATAGTTTAACTTTTCAATATGTTTTGAAATTAGGTGGTAGGGTGCTTTTGATGACTGAGTAAGTTCTCGGTATTTCAGAATTTATTTGTGTTATTTGGCAATTTAAGTGCCAAAGAGAGTGATTTAGATGAGTGAAATAGAAAAGAAAGTGCTTTTTTTTCTGCATATTCCAAAAACTGCCGGAACAACTATGAATGATCTTATTCGTAGTAATTTTGGGAAAGCGAATATTGTTCACTTAAGTAAGCCATATAAGCATAGAGAAGAATTGAGTGACGCATGGAAAAGAAAGCATGGGGCTCGAGTGGTTTCGGGGCATTTCCCCTTCGGTATACATAGCTGTATTGATATCAATCCAACATATTTTTCAGTGATTAGACACCCTTATCAACGAGTGTTCTCTTATTATAGGTATATACAAAACACTCCGACTCACTATTACCATAGCACTCTTAAATCACTGAATTATAATTTCGAAGAGTTCCTGGCTGACCCAGGCAGCCCCGAGGTAAGAAATCAGCAAGTGAGACTATTGTCGGGATGTATCGCAGGTCAACACGAGACCACCGATGAAATTTATCAAATAGCTTTGGAGAATATTGAGCATGATTACGTGCTTCTTGGTTTGCAGGAGAAATTTGATGAAACGTTAGTATTGCTAAAGATTTTATTAAAGCTAAACGATGTTCGGTACTATCCTAAGAATGTGAACAATAGCTCGCGAGGATACCAGCCAAACAAGAGAGAGAAAGAGCTGCTAGATGAAACCAATTACTATGATATTTTATTGTATAAACATGCTGAGAAATTTTTTCTAAAGTTATTGGAACAACATCGGAGTGATGTTGAGTTTGAGTTGCAAAAACTATTGTCTGCAAAGCAATCGAAGTTATACGCAGTTTATAATGGATTTCATTCAATCATTGATACGCCCAGACGCCATATGACCAAATATCTGAAGAACTTGGTGAACAAGGCTCATTGATTGTATATGATCAAGGTATTTCGGCAGGTACGCTAAATTTGTTGAATATAAAGTAACGTAATATGATGCTTCATCGTCCAGTCTTCGAGTGTTTGGCTAATATATTCAGGGCCATTATCGCATCGGATCGCAAGTGGCTTTCCTCGCCACTCAATGATCTGCTCCAATGAGCGAATGACTCGCGCACTCGGCAAAGACAAATCAACATCAATACCCAGACCTTCTCGATTAAAATCATCAAGCACGTTAAAAGTACGAAAACGTCGGCCATCGATTAATGAGTCGCTCATGAAATCCATCGACCAGACTTGGTTTATCGCGTCAGGCACACTCAGCGCCTCGGGCTTGCCCCGCTTAATACGACGTTTAGGCTTGATGCGTAGAGTTAACTCTAGCTCCCTGGGTAATCCCCCCATTAATAACCTAGGTTAAAAGTAGAGATTTAGGCAGCGGCCAACTTCATCATTGGTGTAATGCCGTTTAACGCCATATTTGGACGCTCGTTATTGTAGATCCAAAGCCATTGAGTTGCACGATTTTGGACAACTTCAATGCTATCAAACAAGTAATGATTCAACCAGTCA
>NVRQ02000110.1 GCA_002400905.2 Gammaproteobacteria bacterium
ACATTAAAATTATCATAAATATGACAATGCTTTCTCTAATGTATCGACTACTATTATCTCCAGCCCGGAAATAGCTTTACGTGGAGCATTGGCTTTAGGAATCAATACACGGCTTATTCCATGACGCGCTGCTTCTTTTAATCGTTCTGTAGTGGCCCAGTGAAATTGGCCATCTAATAGGAGGTGTTAAAATGCACTTTGAGCAATTAGGTGGAACAATAAACAAGCAGACAAGACCGACCTTTACCCCGGAGTTTCGACTGGAATCAGCGCAACTTGTGGTTGATCAAAAATATTCAGTCAGAGAAGCGGCACAAGCGATAGACTCTGCGCCAACTAACACTCGGTTTTACTACTAAAAGCGACTTGCTATTTCTTTATCAGAACGCCATTAACAACTTTATCTTTTTGCACATCACCCTTAGTCTTATTATCTTCCCACATTTTTTCCTTGCGCAAACGAGACTTGTGGGATGCATTGACCCAATCATCTGAACGACGCTGCCAATCCGAATCATTTTCCATAAACAACCTTTTCACGCTAGAAGCGCAAATGAAATGTGGCCAAGCACCCAAGCTGGCCATACAACATCAAAATTAAGAGGGCTCTATCAAACTAAAGAATACAAGCATCCACCCCCGTTAATGGAGCGTCATCCAGCCACCTACAACACAAACCTCTATTTAGAATCCTTCTTCAGTTTTTTCGCCGCCTTCTTCTCTTTAGGCGTTAGCAACGGTTGTTTCTTATCATTTTTAACACTTCTTTGTTCTTTACCCATGATCTTTTCTCCCATGATTGATTCGTAGACCTTACGTTCTATTTTATTACCATAACAGTAATTGGCATCCGGCACATATTACTATCACACCAACAGAGTAATTAGGATCAGAGTAAAAACTATAGCTATTTTCCTTTAACGGTTTGATATTTTTACTCTGACTCGAATGGCACTTACTTAAGGCATTAAGTCCAGTCAATACCGGGGTTTCAAGCTTATAGCTCTTTTCACTACTGTCCCGTTAACTAATTCGTCATACCGCACAGGCCAGTATCCAGTAAGCCATTGAAAGATATGGATTTCGGATCGGCAAAACGTCGTCTGGGATGACAACACTCTTTTTTGATTTTCATGTCTCCCAAGCTTCTGTTTATCCCTCTGTCTTTTATCAGTATGGCTTCTAGCTGAACTCACCAAAAGTTAACGAGACAGCAGTGACTAAAAATATAGTCTGTGAAAACCCCGCTGTCATTTCTTACCATTAATTCAACAAAAAAATCAAGGGGTCGAAAATCAAGGAGCTAAAAGAGTCAGTATACTTGAAACGAGCAGATAGAATTTTTCAAGTACACTGCCCCCCTTGATTGTTGGTCGCCTCTTCCTTTCATTTCTTTACCGTTAAATTGCGACCTTGTTCAAGGTTTACGACGTAATTAAAGCGAATTGCTCCCCCGCTGACCGCCAAGGAGAGCGAAGCGAAGGCGGTCAGCGGGGGCATAAGCGATTGCGTAAATCACTCTATATGCCTGCGCTTGTAGCAATACGATATAATCCAGCACTTAAGGCTGTCTATGAACGCTTAGTAAGCCATGGTAAGCCTAAAAAAGTAGCCATTGTTGCGGTCATGAGAAAACTGTTAATCCTATCTTACGGTGTTTTAAAATCAGAGAAAGCATTTGATGTGAATTATCAACACCAAGGATGAAAAAGCGTATAGATTGACAAAGAATGGAGTGGTCTTAAAATGTCAATTAATTGTGAATTAGGGTTGCGTTTTAAGACAGTATCTGACCCTTTGATCTGCTTTTGTTATGCAATATTTTCATCATGCCTTTTAGAAGAAATCATACCAGGCATAGTAAATGTGTACATTAGAAACATTTCTGAAAATGACAATAACTCGGTAGCAAACTCTACCGAAACTGGTTCTTCTTCATGGGCTGCTTCATTCCCGTCACCTCTAATGATATGCGCCCAATCTCTTAATTCCTGAGTTATTAACCCAGCTTCCGCCAGACTTTCAATTCTCTGATAAAGATTTCCATTAGCTTCTGGCGCAAGTTTTTTAACAGCTACCTCTAATACCTTTCTCGACATTATTGACGAGGCATCTAAGTTCTCTTCATTCAAAGAATTTGCTGCTTGTAAAAAGAATTTATCCAAATTTTCAGGAAGGTATTTTGGAGAGTTGACTTTACTTAGTACTGGGTACTCATGTTCGATTTGAAAATATTGTGACTCGTTTTCGATATTTCCCTTGTAACCAAGAGCTGTCGGACCTCCATAACATAAAACTTCTGCAACATAGCCACCAAAGCAGCCACCGCAATAAAATGAAGTAGTAAAAACTTCCGTATTAGGCTTCTGAATCTCTCCGAAAGCCGTAAATGAAACGTTCTTTGTATAACAGTGTGGACAGCTTCTTGTTAATTGACCCATGAACCCCTCTCTATACTACGTTTAGTGCATAACGCCCGCATTTGCGGGAAATTTAAGCGAAGCGAAAATTTTTCCGTAACATGCGCTTGTTATATTCTAAGTTCATTCGTTATCAATTATGCAATCATAGTTTGCCTTTCCTCCAACTACTTCAGCAATTCGCCACATCGCTCCTGCGGCTTGGTCTCCACCTCTAGAGGTATAAAAAATTCCGTTTTGAAAATAAATTTCCTCGATTACCACCTTAATTCTAGGATATCTTTTCTTATCTTTTCCAAATCCATCCGCATACCACCACATTTCGATGATTGTTTTAGGGCGCTCGATACCATATTCGCTTACCATATGATCAAGATACGTCTCTAGATCAGAATCTTTATATTTTTCATTTTCCTGAACCTCCAGAGTACCGTTTTTACTTAGGAAAGTAATGCAGCGAGTATAAGCACTTACCGGGGACGAAAATAAAGTAATGCAAATTAGCATCGAGATTAATCTCATAAGGAAATCCCCATATTAAAATTTGAATATAACAGTTTATTCTACAGCGGCTGTGTATCATTCCTTGTAATGCATCACGGTATACCAAGACTTTCCATGATATCAACGATTTATCTCCTTTTCTGTGATTAATCACGTTAGTGATACACAGTAGCTTTGTATCACCTTATTGCTGTTGTCGCGACATGTGTTTCTTTATAAGTTTCGTGCTAAGGCCATG
>NVRQ02000111.1 GCA_002400905.2 Gammaproteobacteria bacterium
AAATTACTATTACTAATAACGTCATTAGCAATGACAGCGGCCAAGCCATACACTTTGATCTTGGCGGTTTTGCCAAAGGTGTCATCATTGATCGTACTATCGAATACCTACGCAAAGCTGGCATTAATAATGCCATTGTCAACGCAGGAGGCGATCTTCGCACCATCGGATCAGCCGGTGACAGACCTTGGCGTATTGGTATACGACACCCGCGTGATTTAGCGGTTTTCGCCTCCATCACCACCCGAGATGATGAGTCGGTATTCACTTCTGGAGACTACGAGCGCTATTTTGAATACCAAGGTAAACGCTATCACCATATTATTGACCCACGCAGCGGCTACCCTGCTGATACGGTTAGCTCAGTCACCGTTATCCATCGCGACAGCGCCACGGCTGATGCCGCCGCAACCGCATTATTTATCGCTGGCAAGCAAGATTGGCCGCGCATAGCCAAATCAATGGGAATAGAACACGTGATGATCATCGACAAAGAAAATAAGGTCTTTATCACTCCCGAGCTTGCTGAGCGAATGGAATATGAAATATCGCCCCCCCCAGCCGTAGAAATTCACCCGCTGCCATGACACGACTGGATCTACTAATAATAGTTGTCGCATTAGCAGCCTTGCCTCTACTTTATTGGCAACTGTGGGGTCCAAACTATCGTGGCACCGAAGTAAATATTCTTGTCGGCAACCAAAAAGCTCAGCGCTATTCTCTACTGCGCGATCAAACTCTCGCCATTCGCGGCAAACTAGGTGACAGCATCATCCACATAAAAAATGGCAGCGCCGCTTTTATACAATCACCTTGCCCCAACAAACAATGCATCCATAGCGGTTGGCAACATCGTAACGGTGATACCACCGCCTGCCTACCTAATCGCATTACATTAAGCGTAGTCGGTGATGGGTTCGCACGCTTTGACAGCGTGAATTTCTAACCGCCATGAACACAACCATTGCCAGCGAGCGCAACGATCACATCATTGCCTGGTTTGCCGCCTTGGCCATCGCCATTCATGTTCTCGAAAGCGCCATACCCAGTCCGGTCCCAGGAATAAAAATAGGCCTTGCCAACGTTGTCACCATTGTCGTTTTAGTGCAGTTCGGCTGGCGCACCGCGGCCTGGGTATCGATCTTACGTGTACTGGTCGGCAGTCTTATTATTGGCAGCTTTCTGTCACCCACATTTGTATTAAGCTTAAGTGGCGCTTGCGCAAGCCTAATTGCAATTGGGCTTGCATACGCTATAGCTCGACAACACCTAAGCGCCCTAGGCTATAGTGTCATCGCGGCAGTCGCGCACATTTTGGCTCAGTTTTGGACAGCGTATCTGCTCTTTATTCCGCATGATGCTCTATTTCACCTACTGCCAATACTAACAACTGTCGCTATAGTTACGGGAATCGTCAATGGTAGCCTTGCCTTGGCAGTACAGAAACGCTTGAAACTATTAATGAGTGAAGCACCAAATGTCGACCAGCAGCCATAGTGATCATCTGACTTTAACGCTATTTTTCGCGTTACTGCTCCATGCATTTATCATCTTGGGCATTAGTTTCTCACAAGAGGATTTCAGCCAAATTCCACGCCACACTATGGACATAACGCTGGTTCACCAAGAAAGTGAGCAAGAGCAAAATGACGCCAAAATCTTAGCTCAAGCCAACCAAGATGGCGGCAACGAAACCGAGCGTGAACAAGCCTCTTCCAGCCCCTCAGCAGCGACAATACAACCGCCAGTACCGTCGCTGCAACAACAGACCCAGCAAAAAAGCGCAGCATCACGCAGCGAGCAAGAAATAAAAAAAATAGCAGTAAAAAAAGATCAGGGAACCGTGCTCGAAAAAACAACCAAAAAACCTGCTGAGCAAGAAGTGCCTTTACCGAGCGCAGATGAGCTCATAGCGCGCAGCATGGCAATGGCCAGCTTAAGCAGTGAAATCGGCCCAGTCAAAGATGCTCAGAGCAATAACCCACGGCGCCGATTGATTACCACCAAAACCAGAGAATTCCGCGATGCTTTTTATTTTGAATCCTGGCGCAAAAAAATCGAGAAAATTGGCAACCTCAACTATCCAGAAGAGGCACGTCGCCGTAACCTGGCTGGCAAACTTAGGCTCGATGTCGGCCTCTTTCCAGATGGCTCTATTGAAAGTATTACGGTCGTCAAATCATCCGGCAAAAAACTGCTTGATGACGCGGCTATTCGCATTGTTAAGCTTGCTGCGCCGTTTTCGGCTTTCCCAGAAGATATGCGCGGCGATACTGACGTGCTAGTCATTAGCCGCGTCTGGGAATTTGGCGGCGCTGGGGGCTTCTCATCACGCTAAATGCCGCCCCTTTGTCCACTTAACTTGCGAGGCACTGATAAAATCTTGATACTAGAAGAAATGAACAATCGTTTCCCTGAAAATGCGCCTGGGGGGGTTTATACCACTGGCACAAGAAATATGAATGGAGGATGGTTCGGTGGCTGCTTGGATTGCGGTCTACCTGAAGCGATGGCTCCAGAACTGATGACTTATTGTGAAGACAATCAAGATGATAGCTATTTTATCAAACAGCCAACCACTCCAATAGAAATAGGCCAAGCAATTACAGCAACCGAAGTTTATTGTATCGAAGCAGTTAGATATGGTCGGCGCGATAAAAAAATATTGTGTCGAATTGACCCAAGCGTAGCAGGTTACAAAACATCTAAAACTGGCAATATTATCCCAAGCAAGAATAAATGGTGGCAACTTTGAGAACCATACTGAACATGTGCCAAAGTGCATTAATAAAGGTTCATCGTTCATGAACGACATTCACAGCTTAAGCAATCAGTTCCTCATCGCCATGCCCTCGCTTAACGATGCTAATTTTTCCCGTAGCGTGACCTATATTTGCCAACACGATGAACATGGCGCTCTAGGGATTGTTATTAATCAACCGCTAGAATTAACTCTCGGTGACGTATTAAGCGACCTTGAACTCTCTACTGAGCAAGAATCAATACGTAACAGCATCGTTTTTCTCGGTGGGCCAGTGCAACGCGAACGTGGTTTTGTATTGCATTACCCGGTTGGCGAGTGGGAAGCAACGCTAAATATCAGCGATCAAATGGGGCTTACTGCATCGCGCAGCATTTTGGCATCAATTGCTAAGGGCCAAGGGCCAAAGAACAATATTGTCGTACTCGGCTATGCTGGCTGGGCAGCCGGACAGCTTGAGCAGGAAATGCTCGCCAATAGTTGGCTCAGCGGCCCCGCAGATAATGAGATAATTTTTAATTTGCCTATCGAAGAACGTTGGCAAGCAGCCGCCACCTGCGCGGGGGTCGATATTACCCGGCTATCGAGCGAGGCCGGGCACGCGTGAACACAGGCCAACGCACCCTACTTGGCTTTGACTACGGTACACGCTGCATCGGCGTTGCGGTAGGACAAGAACTCACGGGGAATACACGACCTGTGATAACACTAAAGGCCAACAATGGTGAACCTCGATGGGCCGAGATCGACGACTTGGTTAAAACATGGGGCGCGGATGCCTTGGTTGTCGGTATTCCGCTCGATCTTGACGGCACGCGTCAAGAAATGACTGACCGTGCCGAAGACTTTGCCAAAATGCTCGGCAAGAGATATCAATTGCCCGTATTTCATAGTGATGAACGATTGACCTCGATGGAAGCAAAAAACCACTTACCGCCGAACACCAAAGCCCGTCAACGTCGCGACGACTGGCAACGCAAAACAATTCTCGACCAAGTCGCGGCACAGTTAATTTTAGACACCTGGTTGTCTGACCCCAATAACAACCAGCCCATAACGATCGACACACCAACAAAAGAGACGACTGCCAATGGCTCTTGAATCACCCGACAAGCTCATTGCGGCAATGGCCGAACAATTACAACAACGCATCGACAATCAACAAATCAACAACCCTGCCATAGTCGGGATACACACTGGTGGCGTCTGGATCGCGAGTGACTTACATAAGCGTCTCGCCATCGAAGACCCCTTAGGCACGCTTGATATTTCGTTCTACCGCGATGATTTCAGCCGTATCGGCATGAGCCCAGAGGTCAAACCATCGAAGCTACCCTTTCGCATCGATGACCGGCATATCATCCTCGTCGACGACGTGCTTTATACCGGACGCACCGTTCGGGCCGCGCTTAACGAGCTATTTGACTACGGTCGCCCAGCCAGCGTCACGCTTGCTACGTTGATCGTACGCAGCGGGCGCGAAATTCCTATCAGCGCGGATGTAGTCGGGGCTGAACTTGAGCTGGGCAAAAACCAGCAAATTAAACTCAAAGGGCCTGGCGACCTCTCACTAGAAATAGTCGACGTCGCACCAGCCTAAAGGCCGTGTATAATGCCGCCAATCTTATGAAGCAGCAACACCTTCAACTCGACAACAATAAGCGCCTACGTCACTTTTTGACGACCGAAGGCCTAAAGCGCGATCTTCTTGTAGAAATACTCGATACCGCCGAATCATTCACTAGCATTACCCATCAACAAGTAAAAAAAGTGCCCCTCCTGCGCGGTAAAACCGTCGTCAACCTCTTCTTTGAGGCCAGCACACGCACGCGCACGACATTTGAGCTTGCGGCAAAACGCCTTTCTGCTGACGTGCTCAACATCAACGTGCCCGCATCGGCGACGAATAAAGGTGAAACACTACTCGATACACTGCGCAACCTTGAAGCCATGCATTGCGATATGTTTGTAGTGCGCCACCAAAATAGCGGTGCGGCACACTTCATTGCTCAACACTGTGCGCCACACGTCAGTGTTTTGAATGCGGGTGACGGCAGCCACGCACACCCAACCCAAGCAATGATCGACATGTTCACTATACGTCGACATAAACAAGAATTTCACACTCTCTCTGTCGCCATTGTTGGCGACATTTTGCATTCGCGCGTCGCGCGCTCACAAATTCACGCATTGAGTACACTCGGCGTACCAGACATTCGTGTCATTGCACCACGTACGCTAATTCCTGCTGAAGCCAGCAGTCTAGGCGTCCATGTCTACCACGACCTGGATCAGGGGCTGGACGGCGTCGATGTCATTATCATGTTACGGCTGCAACGCGAGCGTATGAGCAGCGCGTTGCTACCAAGCGAACACGAATACTTCAAACTCTATGGCCTAACAAAAGAAAAATTGGCCTTAGCCAAACCTGATGTGATTGTGATGCACCCCGGCCCAATAAACCGTGGCGTTGAAATGGATTCATCCGTTGCCGATGGTGAGCATTCAGTGATATTGCAGCAGGTGAGTCACGGCATCTCTATTCGCATGGCAGTCATGTCAATGACCATGCAACATGACTTACACAGCGGGCAAGATACATGAGTAGCAACCACTTGCAGCGTATTCACATTCGTGGCGGCACCGTAGTTGACCCAGCAAATAATATTAAAGAACAACGCGATGTCTTTGTCAGCGATGGAAAAATTATTGCCGTATCTAATGAAGCACCCAAAGACTTTAACGCAGATAGCGTTATCGATGCCACAGGACATATCGTTTGCCCAGGCTTAGTCGATATGTGCGCGCGCCTACGTGAGCCAGGGCAAGAATCGAAAGCAACCATCGCTAGTGAAACAGCAGCAGCGGCAGCAGCGGGCATTACCTCGATATGCTGCCCACCCGACACCAACCCGGTCATCGACACGCCCGCTGTAGCAACCTTGATTCAAGACAAAGCCAAAGACTCCGGCAAGGCTTATGTCTATACCCTCGGCGCTCTGACGCAAGAACTCGATGGCGAACGTCTTAGTGAGATGGGCTCGCTAAAGGCTGCTGGCTGTGTTGGCGTAAGTAATGCCTACTCGCCCTTCAAAAACACTTTAATTCTACGTCACGCGATGGAGTATGCCGCCAGCCATGACCTGGTCGTCCACTTGCACGCTGAAGACACCCACTTACGTAATAATGGTTGCGTCCATGAAGGCCAAATTAGTACTCGCCTTGGCCTAGCTGGCAACCCTAGCGCAGCCGAGACCGTAGCCGTAAGCCAAATTCTTGCCCTAATCGAACAAATAGGTGTTAAAGCACACTTTTGCCGCCTATCAACAGCTCGTGCCGTACAAATGATTGCGCGCGCGCAATACACTGGCTTGCAGGTCACAGCGGATGTCAGTGCCCATCAGCTGCATCTTACCGATATGGATGTTGGCTATTTCAACAGCAACTGTCATGTCTCACCACCGTTGCGCAGCTTGCGCGATCGTGAAGGCTTACGAGCAGGACTAAATAAAGGCACTATCAGCGCCATCTGCTCCGACCATCAACCCCATGAAGCGGATGCTAAGTTAGCCCCCTTTGCTCTCACTGAACCCGGCATATCGACACTCGAAACGCTATTGCCGTTAAGCTTGCGGCTGGTTAATGAAGGCACCATTGAGCTGAGTGCGCTCATTGCCTCGTTAACACATAAACCGGCTCAGCTACTTGGCATTGAAGCCGGCACGCTTACTCCCGGCGCTCAAGCAGATATCTGTATTTATGACCCAGAGCGAGAATGGCAGCTAGACAGTGACACCTTACGCAGCCAAGGCCATAATACGCCGATGATGCATTGGCAGTTCACTGGCCAAGTCACGCATACCCTCTTTCGTGGCCAACTTATCTTTCAACTCGATTATTTAAATGAGCAATAATAAGCACCCCGCTCACCGCGGCACCATCTTTGTCGAAGACGCAACGGTCATGAGTCATGAGCGCTTTGATGCAGACCAATACCTATTGCGTCTATCCTCAGCGCGCTGCGCAGAGCACGCCGAGCCTGGCAGCTTTGCCCATCTGCAATGCAGCAAAGACTTACCTATGCGCCGACCACTATCGATTATGCGTACGAACAAACAAGCCGGTTGGGTCGAATACCTCTATCGCAATGTCGGTCTTGGCACCCATGCCTTAGCGCAGCGCCAAGTCGGTGAATCAATCAGTGTGATGGGACCTATTGGCAAACCGTTTGTTGCTTCAGCCAATAAATCACGGCCTCTGCTGATTGGTGGAGGTGTTGGTATTCCACCCATGTTTTTTTTGGCAGAGCATCTTAAGCAACAACATGACCTTGGAGTGCTAAGCGCAACGCCGCTGGTCTTGATGGGATCAGAAGTCCCTTATCCTTTTCATACGTATGCGTCTTCCCATGCCATCTCAGGGCTTGATGGCACAGCCAACTACGGCATTGGTGCACTCGAAGAGCTTGGCATTGCCAGCCGCCTTGCCAGCCTACAACACTACGAAGGCTGTTTTCAAGGCTATGTAACTGACCTTGGCCGCGCCTATTTACGATCACTTTCTCAGCAAGAGCTTGCTGAAGTAGAAATATTCAGCTGTGGTCCGCATCCAATGCTCGAAGCCTGCGCCAAACTTGCTCATGAATTTTCGCTGGATTGCCAAGTCTCACTGGAAGAGTATATGGCGTGCGCAGTAGGTGGCTGTGCTGGCTGTGTCGTCGAAATTCAAACTGCCGATGGGCCTGCTATGAAACGAGTTTGTGTTGATGGCCCGGTATTTAACGCCGCACACGTTTACCCTGAAATCTATGCCTAAACAGGCCTAACACCAATATCAATAAAAAAGACTACCCACCAATATAGGGGGAGTGTTTCTCGCCAGTTAGTGCAATATTGCTAGACCTACTAGCAAGATCGTCAGAAAGATCATTGCTACCAAATTTAATCATCAAACGTAGATCATTCGGCGAATCAGCATACTGCAAGGCATCTGCCTCAGTGATGCGGCCTTCTTTATATAACTCAAACAACGATTGCTCAAACGTACACATATCGTGTTGATCTGACTTCTTCATGACATCTTTAATTTCACTAAACCGCCCACTTGCGATTAAGTCTGTCGCCAATGCGCTATTGGTCAATATCTCTAAGGCCAAAACACGACCGCCGCCATCTACCGCAGGCACCAAACGCTGAGCGATAATCGCACGTATATTAAGTGACAAATCCATTAAAATTTCATCGCGCCGATCACGCGGAAAAAAGTTAATGACTCTTTCTAAGGCCTGAGAACAACTCGCTGCATGCAAAGGTGCCAACGATAAATGTCCCGTCTCAGCGAAGGCTAAAGAATGGTGCATTGTTGTACTGTCTCGGATTTCACCAATCAAAATAACATCGGGCGCCTGGCGCAAAGAATTTTGCAACGCTGTTTCATACGACTTGGTATCAATACCGACCTCACGCTGGGTAATGACACAACCCTGGGGTCTATGCACAAACTCAATAGGGTCCTCAACGGTAACAATATGGCCGCTGCCATAGCGATTACGATGACCTACCATCGATGCCATGGTGGTTGATTTACCTACGCCCGTCGCGCCAACGACAAGAATCAAGCCACGCTTTTCCATCGCCATTGCTTCAAGCGCTTCAGGCAAGCCAAGCGACTCAATGGTAGGAATATCGGTTTCTATCCTCCGAATAACCATTGCAGGCTGATATTGCTGCTGACAGACGTTGGCACGAAAACGACCAATATCGTCACGGACAATACCAAAGTTGAGCTCATAGTCTCGCCCAAACTGCTCTTGCTGCTCTTTACACATAGCGCCATAAATAATGTCATGCGCCATGGCGCCATTAATCTCAGTATCATCGATGGTATACAAGACCCCATCTACCTTGATTGAGGGGCATGAGCCGACACTGATAAATAAATCAGAGGCCTGTTCATCGACCATTATCTGGAGAAAATCATCCAATATCATTGGAGCTACCGCGCTACTGTACTGCTCATAGCATACCAGCGTTTGTACCGGCGCTGCCATCGAGTACACTAGGGGGTGTTAACAATTATATCCAATGACGACGACTCAACTCAGCGCAAACCTTGATCCAGCAAGCTGGCTACGCGACCATGGCGATTACCTGTATCGCTATGCGCTAATGCGCTTGCGTGACCAATCAACAGCAGAAGATACCGTACAAGAGACGCTATTAGCCGCGCTGAAGGCAAAAGAAAATTTCCGTGGCGACTCCGCCGTCAGAACATGGCTAGTCGGCATCATGAAATATAAAATTATCGACTATTACCGTAAATCCGGGCGTGAAATCCAGAGCGAAAGCATTGAGCAGACACTTTCATCTGACAATGATGATTTCAGCGAAAGTGGCCACTGGAGCACACCTGTCAACAGCTGGTCAGACCCTGACGCCGCACTCAATCAAGACCAATTTTTTGAGGTTTATCAAGGCTGCCTTGATGCGCTACCTAATGACCAGGCACGACTATTTATACTCAACGAGACCAGCGATCTAAGCAGCGAAGAACTGTGCAAGATAATGAACATTTCGACGACCAACAACTTATGGGTAATCTTGTCACGGACGCGAAAACGATTACGCGACTGCATAGACAAGAATTGGTTTAATACGGAATAAACACATGCTTTCATGTCAACAAGTGGCGCAATTGACTTCACGTGCGCAAAGTGAAAACTTAAGCCTTCTTCAGCGTCTAAAAATTAAATTTCATCTGATGGTTTGCAAGGGCTGCCAGCATTATTGCCATCAGATCAACTGGCTGCATCAGGCCACAACAAAATTGCTAGGCAAACCATCAAACCAGACTAAGCTATCGAATGAAGCACGCGACCGGATCGAACAATGCTTAAAATCCAGTCAATCTAAACAATCAACTGACTAATATCTTACCCCTATATCTAGTACTCCATCAATATAACCTTGTTGGAGTACTAGGGGCCGTTCTCAATCACCGTTCGCGGCAAGGTTCTGGCCCTTTTCCGCGCTGGCGGCGTTGCGGTTCGTTGCAATAGAACAACTATTCCGCCTCACCGTGCCTTGCCAGCACAAAAAATGCCTCAGAATCATGCTCACTCAGGTAATTGAGAACGCCCCTTAGCAGGATCGCCAAACAACTCTGCTAGTAACCGAGCAACACCTGATTGAGCAATTTGTTGCTGCGGTGTATCTTCGCGTAAAAATTTAATGCTCACGGTTTCAGCACTAACTTCTTCGTCACCCAGTATTAGGGCAAGTTGCGCACCGGACTTATCTGCCCGCTTCATTTGAC
>NVRQ02000112.1 GCA_002400905.2 Gammaproteobacteria bacterium
AAGCAAATTGATGCACTCACCCTTTTTGCTTTTAGCAGTGAAAATTGGCGTCGTCCCAAGGATGAGGTGGGTTTGCTGATGAAGCTATTTATCGAAGCGCTTCAATCCGAAGGTAAGAAACTACATGAGAATCGTGTTCGCTTACGTGTGGTAGGTGATGTCTCCGCATTTTCTTTACCGTTGCAAAAACAAATTGCTGACATTGAAAAGCTCACTCAAAACAACGACGGTTTGTTTGTCAATATTGCCGCCAACTATGGTGGTCATTGGGAAATTGTTGAAGCTGTTCGTCGACTTGCTGAGCAGGTTGAATGTGGCGCTATTAAGGCGGGTGATATTGATAAGGAAGGTATTACACAGTCATTAGCGCTTGGCGATATTGCTCCGCCCGATTTGTTTATTCGCACGGGTGGTGAAAAGCGTATCAGCAATTTTTTGCTTTGGCACTTGGCTTACACCGAATTGTATTTCACTGATACTTTGTGGCCGGATTTCGATGATGATGCCTACGACCTTGCATTGGAATGTTTTGCTAGTCGTCAGCGCCGTTTTGGCCAAACTTCTGAACAAGTAGGATAGTTGGCCGGTGCTAAAACAGCGTTTAATCACTGCCGCTATTCTCATTCCCTTAATAGTTTTATGTGTGCTCAAAGCGTCGACTGAAGTCGTTGCGATTGTTTTTGCTGTGATTATTATGGCCGGTGCTTGGGAGTGGGGTGCGCTGCTTAAGTTGGAGGCCGGTGCTCGAATTTTGTTTGTTAGCGTGTTGGTTAGCATTATGTTGCTTGGTTTTGTCTGGGTGCTAGGTCAGCAGAAGATGACGTGGGTTGTCTTGGCTTCTGCGAGTTTGCTTTGGATTATATTGACTATTGTAGTCATGAGTATTCAACACCGCGGTGAGCTGGGTTCTGGTTTATCACGTTTACAGTATGTGCCTCTTGGTTTTCTTTTATTTATCTTTGCCTGGTTGGCTGCTTTGTCGTTACATAGTATCGAGAAACTAGGGCCGACTTTATTGTTATACGTGTTTGGGCTGGTGTGGTTGGCTGACGCAGGTGCCTATTTTTTCGGTAGGCAATGGGGTAAGCACAAGCTTGCTAATAACATAAGTCCGGGCAAGACTTGGCAAGGTTTATACGGCGCTATGGCTGTTGGTTTAATCTATGCCGTTGTGGCGGCTTGGTATTTTGATTTCGTTACGACAGACTATTTTATTTTTGTGGGTCTATCTATAGTAGTCATTGTGTTTTCTGTGTTTGGCGATTTATTTGAAAGCTTGCTTAAGCGACGTGCCGGGGTGAAAGACAGCGGCCATTTGTTGCCTGGGCATGGTGGAGTGTTGGATCGCATTGATAGTCTTTTAGCTGCATTACCCATTATGGCCTTTGGTTTGTTATCCATTGAGATGATTAAATGATTGGCGTGACCATATTGGGTTCAACCGGCTCGATAGGTATTAGCACGCTAGAGGTGATTCGCTTGAATAGTGCGTTGTATCGTGTTGTTGCAATGAGCGCCAACACGGATGTGGATCGTTTATTTCAGCAATGCCTCGACTTTAAGCCAATGATTGCGGTGATGGCGAATGCTGATTCAGCCACTGAGTTGCAGCGACGATTGTGTGATCACGGAAGTGAGACTCAGGTTGAAAGTGGCGCTGAAGGCTTGGCGCATATTGCGAGCTTAGACGAGGTCGAATGCGTTATGGCGGCGATTGTTGGTGCCGCTGGCTTGCTGCCGACCTTGGCCGCGGCGAAGGCGGGTAAACGAATATTGCTGGCTAACAAAGAAGCATTGGTTATGTCTGGTCAGATTTTTATGGACACCATAAAGAACCATAATGCTGAATTGCTACCCATCGATAGTGAGCATAATGCGATTTTTCAATGCATGCCCTCAAAGGGCCATGGCTTTGCTCAGTGTGGTATCGAAAAAATTTTACTGACAGCTTCAGGTGGCCCTTTTCGACAAATGGGCTTAGCTGAATTACAGTCGGTGACACCAGCCCAAGCGTGCGCCCATCCGAATTGGGATATGGGTCGTAAGATCTCAGTAGATTCAGCAACGATGATGAACAAAGGGCTGGAGGTTATCGAGGCCTGCTGGCTGTTTGATACCACGCCAGATTTAGTGCAGGTGGTAGTCCATCCGCAAAGCATTGTGCATTCCATGGTTGAGTATTGTGATGGTTCGATATTGGCGCAGCTTGGCAGCCCTGATATGCGCACACCGATAGCCTATGGTTTGGCTTGGCCGCAGCGTATTCCTTCTGGTGTTAAGCGTCTAGACTTACTCAGCATGGGATCACTCGATTTTGAAGCACCTGATTTAGAGCGATTTCCTTGTTTGGCCTTAGCCTATCGTGCGGCGCAAGCAGCTGATACCACAAGCGCTATTATGAATGCAGCAAATGAGTGTGCGGTGGATGCTTTTTTGCGCGATGAACTTAGTTTCCTCGGGATTGCCCAAGTGGTCACTCAGGTGATGGATGAGTTGCCAGCGCATGCTGTGAGTGATCTGGATATTATTTTGGCGGATGATCTCGTGGCGCGTGAGTTGGCAAATGACATTATTGCGGCAATCAGCTGAATACAAAGGAACCTCTGATCTATTCATGAACTCGTATCTTGTGCCTAAAATATCCAGTTTCTGCGTTGTAAATCTTCGTGATAGCCTGCTATTACGTGCGATTCGCGCCTTGAATCTGAATATTTTAGGCGCAATCTATTTCGCCCAGAATAAATCAGATCTTCCTTAAAATTATTCTATAGCTGCCGTAGCTAATCTTATGAAAACCCAGACTTATAAATTAGGTGCATTCTTATTTCCGCTTGTGATGGTTGCTTTTATGCTGAGCCTGGTTGCGCCTCGCCCAGTATCTATCCCCGCATCTATTTTGGAACTTAGGGTAGAGCTTAAAATAATCAACGTGAGAACAGCGAGTGAGCTGGCTGCCCAATTTGATCGTTTGAATTATCATTGGCCGCTGGCAGAAGGTGCAATCATTCCGGCGCTGGCCTTGCAGGTGTTGCCATCTGATTTTTCTGAAATCAGTGATGTAAAACAAAAAAAGAGTTTGTTTTTTAGGGCTTTGTTGCCGATTGTTTTGGCGGAAAATAAAATTGTTGAAGATATTCGTGCCCATGTTGTCGAGCTGTTTGGTAAGGATGCGACGCTCATAACAGAGTCTGAGCGGCGTTGGTTGAATGCGGTAGCCGCCTATTACAAAGTACGCGGGGATGTGAGGCAGAGTAACGTCAGACAAGCC
>NVRQ02000113.1 GCA_002400905.2 Gammaproteobacteria bacterium
GATCCACACATCCTCACCTTCAACCAACAAAGCGCGAACATTATTTTCGCCAACACGAAATGATGTTATTGCAGGACGTTCGATTTCAGATAACGGTGCAAGGTCGTCGAGGTTGCGAGAACTAAGGCCAGACAAGAGAGATATCGCCGCAGCGACACAAACAACCCCTACAAATAACAAGACTGCGTGGCTTAATTTCATTTTGCCCTAGTACTCCAACAAGGCTATATTGATGGAGTACTAGTATCGTGTTTTACTCTGCGGCAAGTAAAACACTTAGCTTCCATTGATATCCATTAAGGAACGAGAGTATCTATCACCAACTGATTATCACTGCTGCCAACCTTAACGCCTTCAAGTGTGCCTTGCAGATCACCGCTGGCTGCGATGGCATCCCCCGACTTCGATGCCCGCGCGGTCAATATCACATCACTCACTGTCGATAAACGCATCGCCGGGATCATCGCCATGCTGTCATCTAAAGTAAATGTCAGCGGCAGCTCAGCAACCGTTACACGCATAGCAGCCAATGGAACTTTAGGGCCTTCAGACGCCATTGCAAAAATAAAAACCACCGTGTCTGGGTTAAGCTTTTGTTTCAACTCATCCGAGATTGAAATGGTGCCATCAACACGTCCCGGGTTTGGCGATAAACGCGTATTGTTAACATTCACCATCATGGCTTCTACCTGCTTGATGTTATCGGACATCGTTCTTGCTGACTCCGAGTCTGCTTCCATCAGACCAAGCAAACGACGCCAAGGGACCAGCGCTGCTTCCAAGTCACCCGCTTCAAACGCTGCCGTACCAAACAGCCACAAGGCTTTTTCGTTATTCGGGTCTAATTCAATGGCCTGGCGCAATAAACGCACTGGCTCACCTTGCATATTGCCTCCATTCGCCATTGCGGTCGCATCACTTAGATCGGCAAAAAACTGTGAGTCAGGCGCTAAAAATTTCTCCGCTTCTCTAAACGCACCCACTGATTGGGGGAATTCACCCAACATTAAATGCGCTCGCGCCAAGACTGTCCAGGTTTCACCGTCATCGGGGCTTTCGGTAACAGCCTTTCTTAAATCTTGAACAATCTCTTTGAGTTGGCCCTCAGTTTGAAACTGCAAACCCGTCGCAGTAACTTCATCTCCGTCATTCAGCGATAGGGGAGCGCCCAATTCAAAATAGAGAAAACCGGCAAACAGCGGTAAGAACAAAGCGATAAAAATAGCAGTAGTCGAACTACCTTCTATTGATTTAATTTTGTCATCGGGCGCAGCAACATCGTGCAACAAACCTGATTCAATTTCTTGTTTAGCCTGCTCGAACTCGTGTTGATTAATAAGGCCGTTAACGAGATCATTGTCTAGCTCTTGCAACTGGTCACGATAAACCGTGACATTAAGACCTTGGCGTGACACTTCATCTTTATCACGTGCTCGCAACAACGACGGCAATAATACTACTAGTGTCACCACGGTGATTACCGCGGCGACGATTCCAAATACGATCATTGCTTATGCTCTCCATCATCCAATAGTTCTTTTGCGCGACGATGGTCTTCTGCCGATATCTCAACAACATCTGCAGCGCGACGCTTTTTCAGAGCATTAAAAACCAAAATAAAACCTAGGATTAATAAAATAAAAGGCCCACCCCAAAGCAAATAATTTTGCGGCTTTAAAGGGGGGTTATACAAAATAAAATCGCCAAATCGCTGAACGAAAAAATCTTCGATCTCTTGGTTGGTCATGCCGTCTTGCATCATTTCACGAATCTGTTGACGCAAATCAATTGCGAACGGAGCATGCGAACTGGCAAGCGATTCGTTCTGGCATTTCAAACAACGCATATCCGCAGCCATATCAATCATACGCTGCTCGATAACCGGATCTTCAGCCGTAGGAACAGCTTCTTTAGCCTGTATGCTAAACGACAAGCAAAAAAGCAAAGAAAATAATAATACCCAATTACGCATTAACCTTGGATCTCTTCAATTAACGGAGCAAAGTTTTTCACCCACACATCGCCTGTTATCGGCCCAACGTGCTTGTAGCGAATGATGCCTTCCTTATCTATAACGAAGGTTTCCGGTGCGCCATAAACACCGAAATCAATACCAACACGACCATTTTCATCATAACCGCTGGCGACATAAGGGTTGCCCAAAAGGGTCAAAAAGCGTTTAGCATTAAAGCGTTTATCCTGCCCTGGAGGGTCACCATCCTGAGGAACATCTTTGGTATTCAAACCATAAATAGGTATCGTGCCGCTTTTAGCGATTTCCAAAAATAATGGATGCTCAACTCGACAAGCGCTACACCATGAGGCCCATACGTTCAATAAATAAGCTTGGCCTTTAAGGTCACTAGAAGACAAGATTTTATTCTCATCCATAACGGTTGCCAGACTAAACTCAGGCACCGGCTTACCAATTAAAGCAGAAGGAACAATGGTGACATTCTTTGCATTGATCAAACCGAATATGAGCAATGCCATTAGGCAAGCAAACGCAGCCAGCGGAATTAAATGTTTGGCTTTCACGATTTAGACTCAAACGACATTGCGCCCTCTGTCGCCACACCGGCAGTCGTCGATGACGCTTTATCTTTCTCAATAGCCTCTTTTTTAGAACGCACACGGTAACGACGATCACTGACAGCAAGGAAGCCGCCCAAGCCCATTAATGCTGCCCCGCCCCAAAGCCATACAATAAATGGCTTGTAATAAACACGCACGCTCCAGGCGCCACCGCTTACTGGCTCACCCAACGATACATATAAATCACGTAACAGGTTGGTATGAATAGCAGCCTCAGTCATAGGCATAGTTTGAACCGTATAAACGCGTTTTTCTGGGTGCAATTCACGAACAGGTTCACCCTCATCATTCAACACCTGAATAATGCCGCGCTTAGCGACATAGTTTGGCCCTTGCACATCCACTACACCATCAAAACGGAAGGTATAACCGCGCGCATCAACGGTGTCACCTATGTCCATACGTACGTCTCGCTCAACTTCGTAATAAGTCACCATGGTTACACCAACAATCGATGCAGCAAAACCTATATGGGCAACCTGTTGCCCCCAGTAAGATCGACCTAAGGCAGCAACACGCTTAACTAACGAGCCTTCAAAGCTGCGTTTAGCCAAGCGGCCCCAGATACCAAAAGCAGCCGTCGAAAATATCCAAAACGACAATAGCAACCCAAAGCTAGCACCTAATGAAAAGCCATCCAAGGTAAACGGTAAGAACAAGGCCACAACAAAACTGACGAGCGCTGCAATCTTAACGCGCTGCGCCAACTCTATCGCAGAGTCTCTTTTCCAACGCATCAACGGTCCCAAGCCCATAACCACAACAGCAGCCGCCATCAACGGAACAAATATCGCATTAAAAAATGGTGGCCCTACAGACACTTTGTAACCAAAGGCGTCGCCAATCAATGGATACAAGGTACCTAAAAGAATTGCCAACGCAGCGACAACCATCACAATGTTGTTGGCTAACAAACTCGTTTCGCGTGAGACGGCGTCAAACTTTCCGCCCATGCCCACTGAGCCAGCACGCCATGCATACAATAATAAAGAAGAGGTAACGACAACACCAAGGAAGCTGACCACATAAATACCACGAGTCGGATCAGTGGCAAAGGCATGCACTGACACTAAGACACCAGAGCGTACCAGGAAGGTACCTAGCAAGCTGAGCGAGAAAGCAAAAATGGCTAATAAAATCGTCCAGCTTTTGAAGCTACCCCGCTTCTCCGAAACCGCAAGCGAATGAATCAAGGCCGTACCCACTAACCACGGCATAAAGGAGGCATTTTCTACTGGGTCCCAAAACCACCAACCGCCCCAGCCTAACTCGTAATAGGCCCACCAACTGCCCAAAGCGATACCTACAGTCAAGAATGCCCAAGCAATAGTTGTCCAGGGACGCGACCAACGCACCCACGTGACATCTAAGCGACCACTGATTAATGCTGAGATTGCAAAAGCAAAGGCTACTGAAAAACCAACATAGCCCATATAAAGCATTGGCGGATGAATAATTAAACCAAAATCCTGTAACAAGGGATTGAGGTCTCGGCCTTCAATTGCTGCGGGAAACAAACGCTCAAACGGGTTGGAGGTAAACAGAATAAACATTAAAAAACCAACAGACAGTAGTCCTAGCACACCCAGGACACGAGCAACCATCTCATCGGGTAATTGACGACTCCAGATTGATACGGCCAAGGTCCAACCCGACAACATCAGCATCCACAATAGTAAGGAGCCTTCATGTCCACCCCAAACCGCCGCAAATTTAAATTCCGTTGGCATCAGGGAATTAGAATGTTCAGCGACATAGCGAATGGAGAAGTCATCGGTGACAAAACCCCACGCCAAACAAACAAAAGCGATGAAAACTAAACCAAATTGGGCTCTAGCCGATGGTCGGGCAAAAGCAATCCAAGCCGCTTTTCCTTGCTGCGCGCCCACCAAGGAAATATAACCTTGCGCCAAGGCAATACCCAAAGCGAGTATCAATGAATAGTGACCAATCTCAGGGAGTAAACTCTCTGCACTCATAGGAACCCCTTAAATTATTGTTGTTCGCGAGCCAAAATGACTAAAGAAAACCTTGCGCGATTACTGAACTAAACTCGAGCTAGCAGGCATCTCGCCTTTGGCCAATTCTAAGGCCTCGGCAACTTCTGGTGCCATATAGGTTTCGTCATGTTTCGCCAACACTTCTGATGCGGTAAAGTGACCACTGCCATCGAGCTTACCCTGGGCGACCACACCCTGACCTTCAGTGAACAAGTCCGGCAAAATACCCGTATAAGTGACCGGCACGCGCTGAGCGGTATCGGTAACATAAAAATGTACTGTCAGGCCGTCGTCTTCGCGACGTAAACTGCCCTCTTCAACCAAACCACCGAGGCGAAATGAGCGGCCTTCTGGTGCCTCATTTGCTGCGATTTGTGACGGACTAAAGAAAAATACTAAATTACCCTGAAAAGCATTTAATACTAGCGCTATAACAATACCAAGCCCAGCAAGACCGCCGAGGATAATTGTCATTCGCTTTTGTCTAGGTTTCATTATTGTCTCCAGAATTCATTCGCTTAATACGACTCAGACGCTGCCAAATGGTTCGTCGACGTCGCCCCAGAAGAACCAACTCCGCCACTATAAATATAAAAAACACAGCGTAAGAACCCCAAACAAACCAAGTGTGCTTACCCATATCAAACAATTCAGCCATTCTCTATTTCGCCTCGGTACTAAGTTCTGCCACCCAAGCAGCATGACGTTCACGATCCAGAATCTCACAGCGCACGCGCTTTAAGGTCACTGCAATAGAATAGAGCCACGCGGCTATCGCCATAATCAACATTACCGAAGCCATTGATGCGGCCATCTCTGACTTGGTCGGGGTGATCGATGCACCCTGGTGCAGGGTATTCCACCATTGCACAGAAAAATAGATAATGGGGACATTAAATGCACCGACAACAGCCAATAAGCCACTCGCACGCGCCGCACGACGCGGGTCTTCTATCGCCGCATGCAAGGCCATATAACCAAAATACATAAACAGTAAAATTAACTGTGTCGTCAGACGCGCATCCCAAACCCAGTAAGTACCCCAGGTCGGCTTACCCCACAGCGCGCCGGTCCACAGAGCCAAAAAGCAAAAAATCGCTCCGGTTGGTGCTAGCGCTGTCGCCATCATCGACGATAAACGTGAATTCCAAACCATGCCAATGATAGCCCAAAAAGCCATCGCCAGATAAATCACCATCGACATCCAGGCTGCAGGCACGTGGATAAAAATAATACGGTAGGACTCACCTTGCTTAAAATCAGGCGGCAAAATAAACAACCCCATAATCAGGCCAATGACGGCCAGTATTACAGCGGGGACAGCAAACCAAGGAATCATCTTACCAGCCAAAGGATAAAAGCTAGCCGGTGAGGCATATTTAAACCAATTTATATTCATAATAGGGCCTACTCCGAACCCATCATTCTATCGAAATTCGTAGTGCAGATGCTACGGCCCAGGGTGTTAAAATCAATGCTGATACTAACATTGCGCCTAACAATGAAAAATGGCCTTCAATCACCAGCCCAGCGGCCGCATCGTCCACCGCAGCAGCACCAAAAATCAATACCGGCACAAACAAGGGTAAAACCAATAAAGAAATCAACACGCCACCACCGCGTAAACCCAAGGTCAATGCGGCGCCAACCGCCCCTAACAGACTTAAAATAGGGGTTCCGATCAATAAGGTTGCAACGAGAACCAGCCCATCTTGCACTTCTAAACCATATTGCAAAGCCAATAATGGCGAAATTAAGACCAGTGGCAAACCTGTGGTCAACCAATGGGCAACAACCTTGGCAAAAACGATCAATGCTAGCGGGTGCCGAGAAATTATCATTTGCTCTAGCGTGCCATCGATATAATCCGCACTAAACAAACGTTCGAGCGACAATAGTGACGCTAACAAAGCAGCCACCCAAATAATGCCTGCGCCCATCGTCTTTAATAGCGCCGGCTCTGGGCCTACCGCTAAGGGAAACATACTCGCGACTATGACGCAGAAAAACAGTGTCATCAGGACATCAGCCTTACGTCTTAGCCCTAAGGTCAGTTCGCGAGCAAGAATGGTATGAAAGATAGCTAACATCGTTGTCAGACCTGGCCCAGCGTAATCTCGCTGACACGCTCAGTCGACAAGGGCACATCCTGGTGAGTCGTCAATAGCGCCATACCCCCTCTCTCCAAATGCACCTCTATCAAACCAGCAAGCAAGCCCACTGCTTTGACATCAAGCGCATTAAACGGCTCGTCGAGCACCCACAATTTAGCTTGGCTCATTAGTAAGCGACAAAGCCCGACACGACGGTGCTGCCCCTGAGACAGCTGCTTGGCAAATACCTCTTCAAAACCGCTCAAACCGAGTTTCTCAAGTGCGGCCATCATAGACGCCTCACTGATCTCGGCGCCAAGTAATTCGTTATCTATACGTAGGTTTTCGATACAAGATAGATCACCTTTAACCCCATCTAAATGACCAAGATAGAGCAAATCGCCATGATAATCTTCGCGCTGCTGCTGAGTCGGTTTTCCCTGCCAAAGCACATCACCCGCGGTTGGCAGCAATAGTCCGGCAATAATACGCAACAAACTCGTCTTACCCGCGCCATTAGCTCCGCGCACATGCAGCAACTGGCCTGGCTTAAGTGTAAAACTTAAGCCATTGAGCAATTGTCTATCGCCCCGCTCACAGAACAGGCCGCTGACTTGCAACATAGCGTGTTACCAGCAACTAAAAGGGGGCGAATTATACCTGATGACAGTGCTGAAAGCCTCTGCCAGATGACGAACGCTGTAATTTAGCTATTTATACTCACCCGAGAGCGGACTACTATTTTGATACTTTTTAAGGAACCTCTGATTTATTCTGGACAAAGTAGAGGGTGATCTACAATATTCAGACTCAAGATGTGAATCGCAGGCTATTACCTGCGCCCTGAGTGATCGGCGATAGCCCATCACGAGGAAGTACTCTTGGGGTGCGCCCTGGGTGATTGGCGATAGCCCATCATGAGGAAGCCCCCTTGGGGTGCGGTTTGCGCCTCGACCTGAAAGATTTTATCTCATCATCCATTCAGCCCGGAATTAATCACAGGCTCCTAGCTTGGCGGAGTCAGAGTCCGCAGCCCTACCGCTAGACGATATCCCAATGTAAAAAGGCACCCCTGAAACAGGGGTGCCTTAGAACTCGAAGACCAGAGCGTAAAATTAACGCTTGGAAAACTGTGGTTTTTTGCGTGCTTTACGTAGACCGACTTTCTTACGCTCTACTTTACGTGCATCGCGAGTAATAAAACCAGCTTTGCGCAAGGGCGAATAAAAGGTCTCATCATATTGGGCTAACGCACGAGCGATACCGTGGCGAATCGCGCCAGCCTGACCACTACCACCACCGCCTTTGACACAGACATTAACATCTAGGCTGTCAACAAGATTAACCGTTTGCAATGGCTGTCGCACAATCATACGTGCTGTTTGACGACCAAAATATATATCCAATGGTTTCTTATTAACCGTAATCTCGCCCTTACCAGGCTTGATTGAAACACGCGCACTAGAGGTCTTGCGGCGTCCGGTAAAAAACTGGGTCTGCTCTGCCATGTTTAATGTCTCTGCTTAAATTCTTTAATTATATTTCGAGGGGTAAAGGCTGCTGCGCACTATGCTGATGCACTGGGCCTGCGTAGACCTTAAGCTTCTTCATCATGGCACGGCCCAATGGGTTACGTGGCAACATACCTTTCACAGCTTTAATAATGATCTGTTCCGGCGCTTTTTGCTGCAAATCAGAAAAGTTGATCGTCTTAAGGCTACCAATAAAACCGGTGTGATGGTGATAAAGCTTGTTCTGAGCCTTTTTACCGGTCACTTCAACCTTTTCAGCATTAACCACGACAATATAGTCGCCAGTATCCACATGCGGGGTAAATTCGGCTTTGTGCTTGCCGCGTAGACGACGAGCAATCTCAGTAGCCATACGGCCTAGAGTCTTGCCACTGGCGTCGATGACGAACCAATCACGCGTTACGGTCTCTGCTTTTGCGCTAAACGTTTTCATTAACTTTATCCGAGGGGACATCCAAAAAAAGGGTGACGAATGTTATCGTAGATAAGACCTGATTACAAGAGCTTATCAGCGATCCCCTAATATATTCAGATCATTAACCGCGCCACTGAGCGGCCATTAACAAGATGCTCGTCGATAATCTCGTCTATATCTTCATTGTCGACAAAGGTATACCAAGTCTCATCCGGATAGACAACTAAAACTGGCCCTAAATCACAACGATCCAGGCAGCTTGCCTTATTGACCCTAATTTTACCTTCACCAGACAATCCCATCTCTTTAATCCGCTTTTTTGCGTATTCTCGCACCTCATCCGCGCCATGATCCTGACAGCAGGCTCGCCCGCCAGGACGCTGGTTAGTGCAAAAAAAGACATGATGGCTGTAAAAACTCATTACGTTCATCCTTCAAAATAACAGCCAAAATAGTTTCTGGCCCGAAAATAAGCGAGCAAGTATACTCTGCAAGTATTACTCACTGTCTAGGGATCTATGGCCTCTCAACGTCACTACTCACGTCTAGATCGATTTCTTTGTGACGTCGAGAACCTGCTGGGCTCTGGCAACAACACATCAGCCACCAGACATCGCGCCAACCCATCTGCTGGAATCGAAGACACTCCGCTCGACGATAAAGAAAAGAAACTGTCCGCTACTTTAATGCGCGTTAATCACGCTGGCGAAGTCGCCGCCCAAGGACTTTATCTCGGCCAATCGCTCAGCGCCAAATCTACACAGACCAAACAACAAATGCGCGAGGCTGCCGCCGAAGAAGGCGACCATCTTGACTGGTGCGAGCAACGCCTAAATGAACTCGACAGCCACACTAGCTACCTGAGCCCACTGTGGCATGCCGGGTCGATGCTGATCGGCCTTGTCGCAGGCCAAAGCGGCGACCGCTGGAGCTATGGCTTTGTCGAAGAAACTGAGCAACAGGTAATAAAACACCTAGAGGGTCATCTCAAAGAACTGCCCACACAAGATAAAAAAAGCCGCGCCATATTGCAACAAATGCAGCATGATGAAAGTGAACATGCGGCGGCCGCGCGCGCCTCAGGCGCAGAGGAACTGCCCAACCCGATCAAAAAACTGATGGCGCTATCAGCAAAACTAATGACCGCTAGCGCACGCTATATTTAGCCTTGCCCATTAAACTAAGCCTTCTCCGTATCCACCTCATCTACACTCTCTATTTTCGGCGCTAATGGCGGATGATAAATAATCTGTACTTTATTTGAATCCGGATCAAGACAATAGCAACTGTGCGCACCGTCTCGGTGTGCTTTCGGTCGTGCGACAATCGGTATATCTTGCTCCACCAAAAACTTGTGCCACTCGTTAACCAGTTCGGGGCTATCAACAACAAACCCAATATGATCAAGCTTTTGAATGCGGCTGGGGTTTGGCTCACGACGCGAACGATGCAAAGCCAAACTATCATAACCAGACGTTAAATAGACATTGTCATCATCAGGGCGCCATTCAACCGTCAACCCTAAGACATCAACGTAAAAGCGTTCGCACTTTTCCATATTCATGACAGACAGGGCCACATGATGTAACCGACCACTTGTTTCGGGGCGTTGCATTATTCTCTCCTAACTTAAAACGAGGACTCGCTGCTATCTCGCTATTACTAAAGAGTCCATTGATTAGACAACAACCGCAGCGCCTATGTCGCCCAATCAATGGACTCCTTAGTAAATAGCTTAACGGGCAGCAACATTAATTATTTCGTAATCGTGACTAACCTCAGCCACTTGCGCCAGCATGATCGACGCTGAACAATATTTATCAGCAGACAATTCGACCGCGCGCTTAACGGATGCTTCAGTCAGCCCATGACCACTGACAATAAAGTGAACATGGATTTTTGTGAAAACTTTCGGCACCGCCTCAGCGCGCTCAGCACTGACCTCCGCCACACAATCTGTGATGGGTTGACGTGATTTCTTCAAGATATGCACCACATCATAGGCGCTGCAGCTACCCATACCCAGCAATAATAGCTCCATCGGCCTCATACCCAAATTACGACCACCACCGTCTGGCGGGCCATCTATTACCAAGGCATGTCCACTGCCGGATTCGCCGACAAACATCGCACCTTCGACCCATTTTATGCGGCAATTCATGCTTTTTCTCCAAATTTTTTAAAAATAAAGCGACTCGATATTGCGCCGCTATAGTAAGCATATAACATTAGGTGCGCAGATGACCTGTGCCGGAGTGAGACTAAAATGGGGCAACTTGTCCAAAAACTTGAGAACCCGACGATTGAAAAATTTCTCAGCCATTGCCATCGTCGGCACTACAACAATAAAAATATCATCATTCACGCAGGCGACAAACCTGATGTACTCTACTATATCGTTAAAGCGTCAGTTACCGTACTCATCGAAGACGACGATGGACGCGAAATTGTACTCGCTTACCTTAATGCTGGCGACTTCTTTGGTGAGATGGGCCTATTTGACAATGAGGCTAAACGCAGCGCTTGGATTCGTGCACGTGGCGTCTGCGAAATCGCTGAAATCAGCTACGAAAAATTCCGCCGCTTAGCTAAAGATGCCCCTGAGATTCTTTTTCTATTGGCATCGCAAATGGCCCTGCGCCTGCGTCGCACCAGTAGCAACGTCGGCCGCCTTGCTTTCATGGATGTTGCCGGCCGTGTTGCCGGTGCCTTACTTGAATTAACAAAGCAACCCGATGCCATGACGCATCCTGAGGGCATGCAAATAAAAATCACCCGACAAGAGCTTGGTCGAATTGTAGGCTGCTCACGTGAAATGGTCGGTCGCGTTTTAAAAACAATGCAATCACAAGGGCTGATTACCGCACACGGCAAAACGATGGTTATCTTTGGTACGCGCTAGCACAGCGCCACCCAGCCCAGCCCACTTAACCCCTCAGTTAATAGGCTTGAATAACGCGCGCAACTGAGCACCTGGATCATCTGCTCGCATAAACGCTTCGCCAACTAAAAATGCGTGCACATCATGTTCTCGCATACGCAAAACATCATCGCTAGTATGAATACCGCTTTCAGTAATCACCAAACAATCTGAGGGGACACGACCCAACAAATCCAGCGTCGTATCCAAGCGGGTATCAAAGGTGCGCAAATTACGGTTATTGATCCCTATCAACGGCGTATCAAGTTGCAGTGCCCGGTCAAGCTCTTCGGCATTATGCACTTCTACCAGTACATCCATATTGAGATTGCTCGCCGTTGCAGCCAACTCATGCATCAATGGATCACCCAAAGCAGCGACAATTAAAAGTATTGCATCGGCACCCGCTACACGCGCCTCGTATATTTGGTATGGGTCAATCATGAAATCTTTACGTAACAAAGGGAGGTTACAGTTGCTCCGTACCGCAGACAAATACTCTAAGGAACCCTGGAAAAAATCGACATCTGTTAGCACCGACAAACACGCCGCACCGGCGCTTTCGTAGCTCTGCGCGATGGCTACAGGGTCGAAATTTTCTCGCAACACCCCTTTACTTGGCGAGGCCTTTTTTATTTCCGCTATAACCGCCGCATCACCGGCATCAACACGAGTAAGCATGGCCTGATAAAAACTACGTGTCGGAGTAAGATGCTCTACCTGAGATGCCAACATTGCCAGTGACTGCTTTTCTGATGCTGCCACTATTTCTTCTGATTTACGAGCCAGAATGCGCGCCAAAATATCTGGGGGCGCTTTATTGTCAGTCATGCTGCGCGCCTAAAACACAGCTGGTCTTAATCAACGCTGCCAATTTCTGCTTAGCGCCACCATCAGCAATGCATTCCCGCGCCTTATCAATTCCACTTTGTAAGGTATCGGCTAGACCGGCAACATAAATAGCAGCTCCGGAGTTAAGTAAAACAATATCCAACGCTGGCCCAGACGTGTTATCAAACACTTCGTTGATTTTAATCAAACTCTGCTCCGCACTATCAACAGCCAAACCGCCAATATCAGCGCTGCTCATGCCAAACTGCTCTGGCGTAATTTGATAACTGCTAATCTCACCATGCTTTAACTCGCAAATGTTAGTGGCACCACCAATGCTAATCTCATCCAAACCATCTTCAGCATTCACCACTAAGACATGTTGACTACCAAGATTTCTCAATACGTTTGCTAACGGCTCTAACCAGTCTTTACTAAATACGCCTAGCACTTGATTGGGCGCAGAAGCAGGGTTAGTTAACGGGCCCAGCAAATTAAATACGGTACGTACCGCCATTTCTTTACGAGGACCAATCGCGTGCTTCATGGCACTGTGATACATGGGCGCAAACAAAAAACCAACACCAATCTCATCAATGCACGTTTTAACTTGCTCTGGCGTCAAGGCCAAGTTCACACCTGCCGCTTCAAGCAAGTCGGCACTGCCGCTTGAACTAGAAACAGAGCGGTTACCATGCTTAGCAACGCTACCACCCGCCGCCGCAACAACAAACGTCACTGCAGTTGAAATATTAAACGTATTAGCACCATCACCACCCGTACCGCAGGTATCAACCAAATGAGGTTTATCAATTTCTATTTTCGTTGATAACTCACGCATAACACCTGCTGCTGCCGTGATCTCATCAACAGTCTCACCTTTCATGCGTAAACCAATGAGAAAGCCACCAACCTGAGCAGGCGTCGCATCACCACTCATAATACTGCGCATGACTGATGTCATGGCATCATGAGAAAGGTCATGACGTTCAGCAACCTGTTTAATGGCAGTTTGAATATCCATAGCTATCCAGTTTTATTGATCAATATGGTGCGGCAATACAGTAACTAATATCACACAAGCGGTTAAGAAACCTCTGATTAATTCATGGCCCGATGTCTGATGGCTAAAATCATCCATTCAACCCAGAATTAATCAGAAGTTTCTTAAGACATTTTGATAAAATTGCGCAGCAAATCATGTCCATGCTGACTAAGAATCGACTCTGGATGAAACTGAACACCTTCAACTAAATCAGTCTTGTGGCGCACACCCATAATTTCATCCAACTCACCGTTTTTATCTTGCGTCCACGCAGTCACCCCAAGACAATCGGGCACACTATTCGCCGCAATAACCAAGGAATGATAACGCGTTGCCTCAAAGGGACTTGGTAAGCCAGCAAATACACCTTTATTATTGTGGTGGATTAGTGAAGTTTTGCCATGCATGATCTGTTTTGCATGAACGATCTTGGCGCCATACGCTTGACCGATACTTTGATGACCTAGACAGACACCCAATATAGGTATTTGACCAGCAAAGCGTTCGATCACTTCTAGCGAAATACCCGCTTCGTTAGGCGTACACGGGCCAGGGGATATCACTATACGTTCTGGCTCCATCGCCTTAAGCGCATCAACGTCAATAGTATCATTTCGGTGGACGTGAACATCTGCACCAAGTTCGCCCAAATACTGCACTAGGTTGTAAGTAAAGGAGTCATAATTATCAATCATTAAAAGCATTGTATTACCCTAGTGATGCAAAGCTCATTTGTGCTTTGCATCACTCTCGGTGCTATTCAAACCTGCTGCTGCCAGTGCAACAGCACGAAAAATTGCGCGCCCTTTATTCATAGTCTCTTGCCATTCCTGACTAGCAATACTGTCAGCCACGATACCCGCACCCGCCTGAATATGTAGCGTATTATCTTTGATAATAGCTGTACGAATAGCAATCGCGGTATCCATATTCCCGTTCCAGCCAATATACCCTACCGCCCCAGCGTAGATCCCGCGTTTAACAGGTTCCAACTCATCAATGATTTCCATCGCACGAACCTTTGGTGCACCGCTGACAGTACCCGCCGGGAAAGTCGCTCGCAAAACATCATAAGCATTTAATTTGGGTTTTAGCTTTCCTACGACATTAGACACAATATGCATGACGTGCGAATAACGCTCAATCAACATATTTTCAGTTAACTTAACGCTACCTGTTGTTGCGACACGACCGACATCATTACGACCAAGGTCGATTAACATCAAATGCTCAGCACATTCTTTAGGATCGGACAATAATTCTTGTTCTAGTTGCACGTCTTCGTCATTGGTTTTACCCCGACGCCGCGTCCCGGCAATAGGCCTTACTGTGACATCACCATTTTCATAGCGCGCCAATATTTCAGGCGATGAGCCAACAATATGGAATTCATCCATATTCAAAAAATACATGTAGGGCGAAGGGTTTAGACTCCGTAAGGCTCTGTAAAGTTGAATAGGCTCAACATCAAAATCTATCGATAACCGCTGCGATAATACGACCTGCATTACATCGCCGTCGACAATATAACGCTTGGCTTTTTCAACCGCCGCTTCAAAGGCGTGCTGACTAAACCCTGAGATAAAGTCTTCTTCACTGACTATTGACGGCACTGTAGTCAACGGTAAGTGAGACAAGGGCTTAGCCATTCTTTCACTTAGATAAGTTAATCGTGATTGTGCCTTACCCCACGCAATGTCCAGCGCCTCATCGCGAGCCAAGTCAGCATAAATCACAATATACGCTTTGCCTGCTAAGTTATCGAAAACGACAACCTCGTCTGAAACCATTAACAGAATATCGGGACAACCTAAGGCATCGACATGTTCTTTGTCAGCCAGTTTTGGTTCGACATAACGCACTGTGTCATAACCAAAATAGCCGACAAGACCACCATTAAAACGCGGCAAATAAGGTAAATCGGGAACGCGAAACTTCGACTGGAAAGATTGTAACCACGCTAACGGGTCTTCAACCGTCGTATGCTCGACAACCTTGCCATCTTCAATATACTGAATATCATGATCATCAACGCGGACATAGTTACGACAAGGCAAACCAATAATGGAATAACGCCCCCATTTTTCGCCACCTTGTACAGATTCAAAAAGATAGCTTAAAGGCCCGTCAGCCAGTTTAAGGTAAACACTAAGCGGCGTATCAAGGTCTGCGCACACTTCACGCATAACCGGGATACGGTTATAGCCTTGGCTCGCCAGATGCGTGAATTGTTCGTGCTGCATCGCCAGGGGACTAGGCCACTGTAGGAAACAGCCCAGCTAATTCCACCATACTGTCTATCACTGCATCTGGATTAGAGTCTCTGATATCGACGCCATGGTTATAACCATAGGTCATGCAGACAATTTTCAAACCCGCAGCACGCGCGGCGCTAACATCACTAATAGAGTCACCAATCATCATCACCTCATTAACAGGCACCGAGAAATAGTCCGCGCCATGCAACAAAGGCATAGGATCAGGTTTCTTCTTGGGCAGGGTGTCACCACTGATGACGATCTCAAAATCCTCAAAAAGCCCCAAAGTCTTCAACAAGGGTATCGTAAACTGCGCCGCCTTGTTAGTAACACAGCCTACACGCACACCAGCATCCTTAAGATAATCGATACCTTCGCGAACACCAGGGTACAACGTACTGCGTTCGCAGGTATTGGCTTCATAAAGCTCAAGATACATGGGATAAGCGCGCTCGAATAACGCGTCATCAGGCTCACCTTCTAACTGACCAAGCAAGGCACGACGAACAAGACGCTCAACACCGTTGCCAACCCAATGGCGAACCTTGTCTTCACCATGCACCGGCATAGACAAGGCCTTCATCATTTCATCAACGCAATAAGCAAGATCTGGCACACTGTCAACCATAGTGCCGTCGACATCAATCAATACTGCTTTGGGTAGGCGATCAAACATCATTAATAAAACCGACTCATCAACCGCGAGCACGTGCGATTTCCGCACGCATTTTATCGATGACTGTTTTGTAGTCGTCGGCACCAAAAATAGCTGAACCGGCAACGAAGGTGTCAGCACCCGCTGCAGCGATGTCATAAATATTATCGATCTTTACACCACCGTCAATCTCAAGGCGAATGTCATAGCCGCTATCGTCAATCATCTTGCGCGCTTCGCGCAACTTATCGAGCGTTGACAGAATAAATGACTGGCCACCAAACCCTGGGTTAACTGACATCAACAAAATCATATCGACTTTGTCCATCACATGTTTCAAATGATGCAGTGGCGTTGCAGGATTAAAAACCAGCCCAGACTTGCATCCACGACCACGAATCAATTGTAGTGAGCGATCAACATGCTCGCTGGCCTCCGGGTGAAAGGTAATATAACTCGCACCTGCGTCAGCAAAGTCGCCAATAATGCGGTCAACCGGTTTGACCATGAGATGAGCGTCAATTTCGGCGGTAACACCATGCTTACGCAAGGCTTCACACACTAAAGGGCCAATGGTTAGGTTAGGCACATAGTGATTATCCATCACGTCAAAGTGAACAATATCTGCACCCGCAGCAAGAACCTTATCGACCTCTTCACCAAGTTTGGCGAAATTTGCTGACAAGATTGAAGGAGCAATTTTTGCGTCTTGCATAATAGTTACCATCGTTAAGTTTAAAAACTGATGGCGGATTTCACTGCCTGTCCGCCGCGCTTACTAACCGTGGCTTACAGAACAACTCGCACATTCTAGTTTCTGTAACCCATAAATAAGTAGAGCGCCCCCTACGACTAAGGGGCGCTCTGTTGTCTTGCATCTTAATTAAATAAGACTATGACGTTTTAAGCAACCCATTTCGTGTTAATGACCATCGTACTGCAAGAACAACAACCACCGCGATCACGGCCGTAACAAGGATATCAAACAAACTTGTCATTGGAATATGGTATTCGCCCTGAAGCGAACCGGAAATCCAGATGTAACGCTCTAACCACGTTCCAACAACAATAGAGCATGCTACCAAGAAGATCACATGTGGATTATGGCGATTTGGTGTTAAGGCAAAGGTACAGAATGGGATAATAAACTTCAGCATCAAGAACGCCCACCAGATCTTCGCATAATCATAAAACATCATATTGTTAAAACGCGCCATCTCTTCTGGGAAACGGCCATACCACATGATTAAATATTGCGTGAAATAGAGATAGGTATAAAGAATAGTCATACCCAACATGAATTGAGCCATGAAATTAAAGATCTTAGGCTCATTAAGCGGAGTCACAAGCTTGCCACTACGCGCCAAAATATAAAGCAAAATAGTGAACGACGCCAAATACAAATGAAAATTACTTTGGAAATGATAAAATGCATAACTCGCACTGTGCCAGTTTGGCCACATGGTCATTTCATAATCCCAAGCAATCATCGATCCGTAAATGACGTAAGCAAACGGAATCAACAATGCGACATTACGAAAACGACGCTGCGCTTTATATGACTTGTCAATTTCACTCAGTTTTTGATAACGAATAAATACGCGATATAAAGCAAAAACAGCAATAAAACCGATAATCTGACGACCAACCAAGAAACCGTAATCGTGCCATGCAGGCAGATGGGCTTCGCCATTCTGTGCACTAGCTAGCCATTGGAAGGTGTTTTCGCCATTGAATAGCAATATCAACATCAAGATAAAAGCTAACGGGAACAATACGGCCATTGAACAGGCAATATCACGCACCTCAAAACGCCATTTACCATTACACAGATGCAATATCGCCGAGAGTGTTACACCCCCTAGTGACAAATACAAAACAATCAAAAAGTTTGTCGTTAATACCGACCAATTACCAAATGCGAGTTCCATCAGATCAATACTCCAATTAATTCACTACAGGAACAGCATCTGACGATGCTTGCGCAGTTTCTGTGACTGCTGGAGCGCTATTCGCGTCAGCAACTAATTGATTACGAAGATAGTTCACTACATGCCAACGCTCCTCAACAGAAAGATCGTTTGAACCCCTTCCTTCAGCGTTACCTGTTGGGTCACCGTATGCTGGCATAACATAACTGCCATAAGTAATCGTGCCCCAAATCCAGCCTTCGGTCATATCTTTTTGTACGTAATCACCAATTAACGGGATCGCACCAATTTTGGCAGCGACTGGCGATGTTTCGTCGGCCTTACCAAGTAAACCATGACACGCACCACAATAAATCTTAAATAACTGCTTACCTGTCTTTAACGATTTGGCGCTGACAGGTACTGGGTTTACCAGGTCTTTTGCTTCGTCACGTGTTGCCACCTGAGTCAATTCACCACCATAAGGAATTGAATAAGGTACAGAACGTTTAGGGAAAGCGGCTGGCGTTCCTTCTTGAGCTTTAATGCTCGGCTGGTTCATCATATCTGTTGACCAAGGCCAAGCAAAAACTGTCATCGGCGCGGCCAACAATACTAGTACAGCTAAACGTTTCATTTAAAGTGCCCCCTCGCGTACTTCAAGAACACCGTGCTTCGCAAAGGATTCCTTCAAACCTGCTAGGTCTGACTCATCAAGCGTTATCTCAATCCCTACTTGATCAACAGTAATCTGCTCGCTGTAAAGTGGATTGCGTTTACGGAACAGGCGTGCCGTGACCAGAAAAGCAATAACCGTAAAAATCACGGCAGATAGAATCAGCATTTCATAGGTCAAAACGATATTCGTAGGCAACGCTATTACCGGCTTACCACCTTGTGGCTGCACCAAAAAATTCGCCTGCGCTGACGCCAAAAACAAAAAGCCGCCAATCATACCAAACAAAGCACCGAATAACGTCCACTTTGGCACATGCGACTTGCGATGCTCTAGCACTTCATCAATATCAGGATGCTCAATCGGCGACAACACTTCGACATCATCCAGCTTTACACCAGACACATTCCCCGCTTTAATATCGTTGATCGCAGCAAAAGCAGGATCGAAACCATCAAACAGGCCAAGTACACGACGCTTACTCATGCTCAGCTCCCCTCTAAATCAGTTTTGGACGCCGTCACCGCACCAGCCGCGCCACCGGCTGCGTGCGAACCATGGCCAACACCCATCGCTTCACGCTTACGGTGATAACACATTTCCTTAACCTCATACATCGAGACACACGGAAATACTTTTACAAATATTAAGAACAATAAACCAAACCAGCCAAAACTACCAAAGACGATGGCCCACTGAATCATACTTGGCCACATGACGTCGAAGGCGAACGGATGGTAACCCTGTGACAGGGTTGGCGTCACAATCATCCAGCGCTCTAGCCACATACCTAAGTTAAGCACCAGGGACACAACCAGCATGGTCGGTAGATGGGTGCGTAGCTTTTCAGACGCAAGCGTGAATGGCACCACAGAACCAATGAACAACATCATCCAGAAATAAGGAGAGTAAGCCCCCGTAAACTTGGCAATGAGAAGTTCTTTATCGACTGCGTTATGACCGTACCAAATAGAAGCGAATTCAATCAAGTTCAAGTAAGTCCACACCATCGCAATAGCAAAGGTCAGCTTGGCGGTCTTCACCAGAATCGGAATGGTCATATAGTCTTCCAGCCGGAAGAAATAACGCAGACAAATAAACAAGGTCATAATCGCAGCACAACCAGAATACAAGGCACCCGCCACAAAGTACGGTGGGAAGGTGGTGACGTGCCAACCGGGCATGACCGACATCGCAAAGTCAGACGACACGATAGAATGTACCGATACCGCCAACGGGATCAGGAAACACGCCATCAACAAATAAGTGCGACGGAAATTACGCCATTGCCTATCATCCCCACGCCAACCAAGCGAAAGTATGGTGTAAAGCTTACGACGCCAGCCGGTGGTGTTATCACGGCAAATAGCCAAATCAGGAATCATCCCAATAAACAGGAATAAGGCTGAAGAGGTTAAATAAGTCGAGATCGCGAACGCATCCCACACCAATGGGGAGCGGAAATTAGGCCAAATGCCACGATCACTGTAATAAGGCAACACCCAGTACATATTCCATAAACGACCAATGTGAATCACTGGGAACAAACCAGCAGTCATCAAAGAGAACGTGGTCATGGCTTCAGCAAAACGATAAATCGGTTTGCGCCAATCGGCATGAATAATATGCAAAATCGCTGACAACAAAGTTCCAGGATGGCTCATACCAATCCAGAAAATGAAGGTAGCAATATACAGATCCCACATATGCGGCCAGTTTAGATTGGCTGGCCCCATACCAACATTGTACTGATAGACTTCTGCTGCAACGGCGCAGGAAATCATAGCAATACAGACGATAATCGCAACCCAATAAGCCTTGCGCGGATTCATCATGCTCCGCATCACATCTTTATTGATTTGGGACCACGGTAGATTTTCGTTAATATCTTTCGTATGCATTCGCATTACTCGCTAATCTTGAGTTTCTCTGTTATCCGGTTAAATACCAGCCCCGTTATACTTCACGCACACGTTCCAGGAACATGACACATGGGTCGGTATTCAACCCTTCCAAGACTCGATAACCACGCTTATCTGGGTTACTTTTATTTTGACTGGATTTACCTAGCGCAACCTCATGCTTTTCCCACACTTTGGACACTGCGCTGTCTTTGTCTAACAAATCACCGAAGAAAATCGCCTGTGTTGCACAACTTTGCTGACAGGCAGTTTTAAGATCACCGTCTTTAACCGCCCCTGGGCCACGACGATCATCACGCGCAGCATCATCTTTGGCTGTACGGATACGTTGCACACAGAAAGTACATTTTTCCATGACCCCTTTATCACGTACTGAAATATCAGGGTTAAGCTGCATTTGTAACGGCTCTGGCCATGAATCTTCGTAGTAAGAGAAAAAGTTAAAATATCGTAAACGGTACGGACAGTTATTAGAACAATAACGCGAACCAATACAGCGGTTATAAACTTGAGCATTCAAGCCATCAGGCGTGTGATAGGTTGCCGCTACCGGACATACCGGCTCACAAGTCGCTGCATTACAATGCTGACAATTCATCGGTATGAAGCTGGCGCCATGAATTTGGTATTCATTGACCTTATCTTCACCCAAGTCAGGCTCATCCCAATAACGTTCGATACGCAGCCAATGCATGCCCTGGCCTTTAGAAAACTTCTCTTCACCGACAACAGCAAGATTGTTCTCGGCATAACAGGCAACAGAACAGGCATTACAACCTGTGCACTTATCAAGATCGATGGCCATGCCCCACATATGCTCATATTCGTGGTAACCGCCTTCCTCATGACCTTTGCGATACTTGGACCAATTCTCTAGGATATTTTCTAACGACATAAGCAGAAACCCCTTTTATACGCGCCGTAACTGATCGGCAGTGATCGTGCCAACCAATTTGCGGCCAACCTGGGATTCGCTGCCACCCATTTTGACCAGCTCCTCATTACGTCCGGTGCTAACAACCGTGACTCGTGTTGCACAAAGGGCTAATTCGCCGGTCTGCACATCGCTTGTTGTAGCAAGCATCTTCAATGGATTAACACCGCGGCCTGTAGCATAACGACCATACTCGGTATGACCTTGCCCCATCGGCACTGCAACGGCATCTTTATTAATCCCTTTATGTAAATAAATTTGGGCTTTAACACTGCCTTCAGCGCTAGCGACTTCGACAAAGTCACCTTGCTTAAAACCGTAATACAGCGCAGTCGCAGGATGCATTTCCACCCAAGAGTTCCAAACAATCTTAGTGATCGCATCAGGCGCTTCTTGCAACCAAGGCAGGTTGGCGAAACGACCGTCACCCAGACGACTGCTTGCCGCTGGAATCAAACTCAGCGGGTAGTCTTTATTTTTTTCGTATACGGGTAGCACAAAACCCATTGTATCTGCTGACTTAACAAGCGCATCGCTCGCATCGTCATTTGCCGCCGTCGCAATAGCCGCTGGAAACGGCTTTGGCGCCGTCACTTTCAACATACCTTGCTGTAAGCCAGCCTGCCAATACGCCTCATCGCTGGCACCTTCTTTAGCCACCGCAGGGACAGCAGAAACAACATTACGCAAATACGCATAGTAATCAGCAAACGGACCATATTGTTCCGCGTTGTAAAGCTTCAGCACGTCAAGCAGTGTGTCACCAAGGCTGCGCGTCTCGGCATACAGCGGCTCCATTAATGGTTGTTGCAAACTAATCATCGGATCAGCCACTTGATAGCTCGCTACATGCGTTCCCCATGACTCCATATCGGAATGTAATGGCAAAACAATGTCAGCCATTGAACTGGTTTCATCAAGAAACTCAGTAAAAGCGACCTTAACTTTGACTGCGCTGAGCGCAGCCGCCATATCAAGCTGATCAGGAGCGGTATACGCTGGATTTGTACCCGCAATCAACGCAACACTAATATCGCCAGCTTTTGCTTTTTTAGCAAAAGCGGCTAGCTGTGCGGTGTCACCTTTTTTCGGCGCCAACGCTGGATAAGGGAAATCAGCTACAGGAATAATGGTCTTACCAACATTGCCCAGCAATACGTTTAACATCGCTGCCGCGGTAACGGCCTCATAACCATGCTCATGCGCAGCCGCGGTACCACCAGCAATCACCAAACTTGGTGCACGCGTAGCAAGGAAGTTCGCTGCCTGTTTAACTAAGCTAGCAGCAACACCAGTTTGCGCTTCAGAACTGTCTAAGCTGTATTGACCTAATTGATCCGCCATGGCCTTGGGTAGCTTGGTCGCGTCAGCACCGTGACTGGCAACCAACTCGGCAGCAATGGTCATTGCCAAGGTGCCTTCTGTACCAGGACGTACTGGCAACCATAGATCAGCACTACCACCGGTTACCGTCATTTTAGGTTCGGCTTGAATTAACACACCCCGCGGCGCATCACGGAACTGACCGTATTGCACTGAGTTATGCACTGGAGAACCCCAAGTACTGAGGAAGTCGGCACCAAACGACAGTATTGACTGCGCATCGGCGATTTTATATTGGACGTTAGCGCTGCCATAAACATCGGCATTCACTTTATCGACAACGGTGTCATTGAGCGTTTCGTGAGCATAATGACTTGCGCCACCCACAGCTTCTGAGACAGCGTCCATCAACACACGTTGATGGCCACTCACCGTGCCAGTCAACCAAGCAATACGTGAACCATCCAAACCTGAGTCAGGGCCGATACTTGATTTCAGTGCTGCAAAGGCATCATCCCATGTGACGTCAATGAGCTTACCTTCTTGGCGAAGCTTAGGCTGCTTAAGACGATCTGGATTGTAATGAACTTGCAGTGCAGCCTGACCAATTTGGCACAGCGCGCCTTTATTGATCGGTGAAACGGGATTACCTTCCAGCTTCAACACACGGCCTTCGCGTACGCGGCCGATAATACCGCAACCGGCGTCGCACTGCTGACACGTGGAGGCATACCACACGCCGATACCAGGAATGACATACTCTTCCGGCATCAAGTAAGAAACTACCTCCTCCTCACCTTCTTCCAGCGTAACAGTGGTTGGCATATCACAGGCTGCCAATGCCGCTGAAGCACCCGTTAAGCCGGTGATCTTCAGAAAGTCTCTACGTTTGACCTTGTATGTGCTCATTTATAAATCGTCCTCTACACTTGCGTCAGACGCCGCGCTTATTTATGACACTTCCAACAATCGGACGGACCGTTGTTATCTTCGTGACATTGGCGACAAAAGCCCATAGTTAGTGGCTTTACCTTACGTGCTACGGTCATTTCTTTAACCTCACCGTGACAAAATGCACACACTTCGTCAGCACGCTCAACCTCCATACCTTCGTTATTGAAGATAAAGCGGTTTAGATGTTTCTCATGGTTAAAGTGCACAAAGTCTGGCAAATCATGCACTTTCTTCCACTTAGGTGACTCACCTTTTTCCCAGTACTCAGCCAATTTTTTAATACGTGGCTTATCGGTAGCAATGACGGTGTGACAACCCATGCATTTACTGGTCGGCGGAATACCTGCAACCAGACCACGACGCGCATAGGTATGACAATACATGCAATTAATCTTGTTATCACGCGCATGAATATCGTGCGGGAAATCGATAGGTTGTTCAACGTGTTTTCCGTCATGATCACCCTTAGGCGGCACCGCATTGGGCACTTCAGCATAGGCACTACCAACAAAAAACAGCAGCACACACAACACGCCAAATAGCATGTTGAAACGTGTTGCCACGTGCCCCCACGCTTTTGCGGGGACAGGCTCTCGGGGTGCAAGGTGGCGATTGCTTTGTGACACCTTTCCAGGAATCAGACCATGGGTCATAACGTTACCTCAAATTCTCACGCAGAGTGATGCGAGTAATCTCTAAAAATAATTCAGGAAATTCAGACCAAACGAGGAAGGAACTACAGCCACACCGAGCAAGCGAAACGCTCGTAAATAATATTACCTAGTGCCACTGTTAAGCAGAGCCAACTGCTTGGCAGTGATCATTACTTGGTAACAACACTTCTGGCTTAAACCAATAAAGCTTGCCCCCGCACCGGTATCTTCCGATATGCGCCTTCACTGAACTCCGAAACAAAGACAAACGTGCCTTCACAGCGGTGATTAGAGGGCGGCATCGTAGACCAATTGAGTCCGGGCTGTCAATCTTAACTCGAGATGAACAGACCATGTTCATGTCCTCAAAGCTAGCGCTAACACCCCGCAAATTAGAGGGTAGTTATTTTCAATGCTTCCGAAGGTATTGTTTCTCAAACAAAATCACCAAGACGTGACAATTACGTGATCGAATCAAACAGCGCTTATACTGGGTTCTCGATATCGATAAATTCGTGATCGAGGCGAAACTGCTTGGCCAAATGATTAGCCAAAGCTTGGATACCATAACGTTCGGTCGCATGATGACCCGCGGCCAAATAGTGAATCCCCAACTCCTTAGCGGCATGAAATGTGCGCTCAGACACTTCTCCACTAATGTAAACATCGGCACCCGCAGCAGCAGCCAATTCAATATAGTCTTGTGCGCCGCCGGTACACCAAGCCACACTCAATATTGGCCTGTCATGCCCTTTGATCAACAGCGGCTGCCGGTTTAGTATCACGCCCACATGGGCAGCGAAATGATCAATATCATCGGCTTTTGGCAGCACTGCATGGCGTACTAGCTCGGGATTAGTGTCAGGTCCTATAGCGTCGCCATAAGCAAAACCCAATTGCTGTGCAAGCTGAGCGTTGTTACCGAGTTCTGGGTGAACATCAAGCGGTAGATGGTAGGCATAAAGATTCATGTCGGCCGCCATCAAACTGGCAATACGGCGATACTTTGAACCCACAATACAGGGATCCTCGCCTTTCCAGAAATAACCATGATGCACTAGCAAAGCATCCGCATTAGCGGCTACTGCTGCCGCAATCAAGGCTTGGCTCGCGGTGACACCGCTGACAATTTTCTTTATCTGCGACTTACCCGCAACATGCAAGCCGTTTGGGCAGTAATCGTGCTGGGCTGAAACGGCCAAAAATTCACTGCAATAACGGGTCAGTTGATCTCGTTCTACCATGCGTTCTTCCCGTACTTGATATACCATTCGCGTATTATCTCAGCTTTTTTTGAAACGATCACCCCTCTATGCGCAAGTTTTTACTCTATCTCGCCCAAGGCACATTTATCGGCTTAATCGTCGCCTTTATCTATTTATTGCTCTTTCAGCCACACGTCTTTGAACACAAGACCATTACGCTAACCGAAGAAGCCAGACCCAGCATTGCTGAATTTGAAAAGCGTAATGGCCCTATTGGTGGACCTGTATCCTACGCCAATGCGGTTAATTTGGCTGCTCCTGCCGTAGTCAATATCTACACGACCAAAATCATACGTGAACGCCAAAACCCGATGTTGAACGACCCTCTCTTTCGTCGTTTCTTTGGTGATAGTTTTAGCGCGCAGCCGCGCCAACGCGCCGAAAACAGTTTGGGCTCGGGTGTCATCGTCAGCACCGAAGGCTATGTGCTAACCAATAACCATGTGGTCGCTGGCGCCGATGAAATTCTTGTTGCTTTGGCCGATGGTCGTACTTCCAAAGCAACCGTAATAGGTAGAGATCCAGACACCGATCTTGCTGCGCTAAAAATCCATCTCGACGACCTCCCCATTATCACCATAGGTCAGTCTGATACCCTCGCCGTTGGCGATGTCGTACTTGCCATTGGCAATCCATTTGGGGTTGGCCAAACCGTGACTATGGGCATCGTCAGCGCAACCGGCCGCAGTGGCCTTGATATCGCCACCTTTGAGAACTTTATTCAGACCGATGCCGCAATCAACCCTGGCAACTCAGGTGGCGCCTTGATCAATGCTTTTGGTCAGCTGATCGGCGTCAATACCGCCATATTCTCTAAGAGCGGTGGGTCTCAAGGTATTGGCTTTGCCATCCCAACCAGTGTCGCAACCAAGATATTAGAAGAGCTGATTGCTAACGGGCGCGCCATTCGCGGCTGGCTTGGCGTCGAAATACAAGATATTACGCCTCGCCTTGCTCAATCATTCGGACTCAGCCAACCCAACGGAATCCTGGTCGCAGGGGTATTGGAAAATGGTCCAGCCCACCACGCCGGCTTTCGCGCAGGCGACATCATTGTCGGTATAGAGGGGATGAATTTTTCTAACGGTCGTGAAATGATGAATCAAGTTGCACAGATATCACCCGGCGAAACGATAGTGATTGAAGCCATCCGCAACCGCCAAGTTCTGGTGTTAGACACCACCATTGGTCAGCGACCGCAACGCAATTAGCCATTCTGCCGATGTCGAGAGCCTACGCAACAAACACTAAGAGGCCTTCTCAATTACCTGAGTGAGCGTAATTCTGAGGCCGTGCTGGCACGGTGATTGGGAGCGCCCCTACGGAGCGTCACCGTCACTTTGCTCAGCAGCTTTCTCTTCTGCCCGCTCTTCTTCTGTTTTCTCTGAAGTAAAATATTTAGAGAAAATAAGACCCACCTCAAACAATAACCACATAGGAATGGCCAGTAAAGTTTGCGAAATAACATCCGGTGGCGTCAACAACATGCCCAGGACAAAAGCGCCAACAAAAACATAAGGACGCTTTTCTTTCAACTTCTCGACCGTCATCATTCCAGTCTTAATCACTAATATCGTCGCAATAGGCACTTCAAAAGCAATACCAAATGCAAAAAATATCTTAATGACAAAACCAAGATAAGAATCAATATCCGGCATTGCCGAAACACCTTCCGGTGCAACACCCTGCAAAAAACTAAACACTAAGGGGAATACAACAAAGTAGGCAAATGCCATGCCCGTATAAAATAAGAGGGTGCTGGATAATACGAGCGGAAAGGCTAAGCGCTTCTCATGCTTATATAGCCCTGGCGCAATAAACGCCCAGGCGTGGTAAAGCACAACAGGAATACCAATACAGATAGCCAACGCTAGAATCGTTTTCAATGGCGTTAAGAAAGGCGCAATGGGATCAATCGAAATCATCGTTGCGCCGACCGGCATCACACTCAGCAGGGGCGCGGCCAAAGCTTGAAAAACCTCACTAGCAAAAGGAAACAAACAAATAAATATAACAAAAATAGTGATGACCACTTTCACCAAGCGATCGCGCACTTCTTTCAAGTGTTCCATGAAAGGCGATTCTGGGTCTGGTGGAAATTTCTCTGTGGCCATATTACTTCAGTAGGTCTGCTGAAAAAACGCAAGCGTTAGCTTGAAGTCTTATTCTCGGTCGGCACAGAACTACTCGTGCCACTCTCAACCGGGATTGAATCTTTAAGTTGATTGACTGTATCGTGTAACTCAGCAAACTCAGCTTGATCTCCGACAAGCTTTTTAAGCTCGTCAGCCTTATCCACTTCGTTTTTGATCTCTTCCTTCACGCTGGCAGCGATCTTTCTCGCCTTACCAACCCATTGACCAACATTGCGCACTAAACCGGCGAACTTATCGGGCCCAACAACAATTAAAGCAATGGCTGCAACGACCAAAATCTCCCAGGAACTAATGTCAAACATGCTGCAGCACCGTTAGGCTTTATCTTTTTCGGCTGAGACGCTTTTTTCAGAAACTTCACCTTCTATAACATCACTGGCGTCGGTTCTCTCCAGCTTCGCACCCTCCTCACCCTCTGCTTCACCATTTTTCATGGAATTTTTAAAACCTTTAATCGCACTACCCAAATCACCACCGACATTACGTAAGCGTTTTGCGCCGAACAACAACAGTACAATCACTAAAACAATTACTAACTGCGTAATACTTGGGGCCATGACTTTTCTCCAACAACCTGTTTTATGAGACCTTTGCACGAAGCATCTTTTCCGCTATGGCGGCGTTAAAAACAGTCTTAAAATGCGCATTTACTCGTGTAAACTGCGCTTTTTCGACGATTTTTGCCTTGCCCTAACGAAAAACCACCATCGTGCAATGGTCTCACTATCTATTACCGCTCGCCATTTTCAGCGCGCGATGCCTTCTCTTCAATACCGGAAATGCCAAAACGCCGAGCCAACTCGTCGGTGACTTCCGACACCGGTATCCCTTTGTGAACCAGCAGAACTAAAGCGTGAAACCACAAATCAGCCATTTCGTAGACCACTTGCTCACGCGTCTCGCTCTGGCTGGCGATGATCACCTCAACGGCCTCTTCACCGAGCTTCTTTAATATCTTGCCTTCGCCTGCTTTGTAGAGGCTAGCAACATAGGACGTGTCAGAATCAGCCATTTTACGACTTTCCAGCACTTCTTCTAGCTTGGTCAGGACATCACTCATCTCAGCCGGCCACGTTAGTCGCTTTTATAATGCTTTTCAACCAGAGTTTACGTCAAGAGCACTCTTATTCGTGACCTATCCGTAGCATCATTGGGTCTTAGAGACGAACTTCAATACCCGCGGCAGCCATAAATTGCTTGGCCTCGCCGACACTGTACTCACCATAATGAAAAATACTCGCAGCCAGCACTGCATCAGCATGCCCCCGCGTAACACCATCAACCAAATGTGGCAGCGAGCCTACACCACCTGAGGCGATAACCGGAATTCCGACAGAATCACTCACCGAGCGCGTCAACTCAAGATCAAAGCCATCTTTAGTGCCATCGCGATCCATACTCGTTAACAAGATCTCGCCAGCGCCATACTGCTCCATACGTTGCACCCAATCAATAACATCGATCCCGGTCTCTTTACGACCGCCATGCGTATATATTTGCCAACGCGGCAGCTCGCCTTCGGCGCTGACACAACGCGCATCTACCGCAACGACGATACATTGGGCACCGTATTTATCAGCGGCCCGGCGCACGAGATCAGGATCGATAATTGCTGCCGTATTAATGCCCACCTTATCTGCACCTGCCTTGAGCATGCGGCCAACATCATCAACAGCACGAATACCACCGCCCACGGTCAAGGGAATAAAAATCTCACTGGAAACCTGTTCCACCACATGAACAATCGTATCGCGACCTTCGTGACTGGCTGTAATATCCAGGAAAACTAGCTCATCGGCGCCCTGAGCGTCATAGCGACGCGCCACTTCGACAGGGTCACCCGCATCTCGAATATCGACGAACTGTACGCCTTTAACAACGCGTCCATTATCAACGTCAAGACAGGGAATAATACGTTTAGCTAGGGCCATGGTCGGTTACTATGAAATCTTTGCACGATGGTGATTTTTCGTTAGTGCAAGGCAAAAATCGTCGAACACCTCAAGGGTTCTTTTCAATGTCCCCTTGAGGGGTGCACCTAGAAAGCGCAGTTTACAGGAGTAAATAAACATTTCTACGTGCCCTTGGGGTATTAGGCTATTTTTAACGCCGCCATAGCGGAAAACATGCTTCGTGCAAAGGTCTCACTATCTAAAGTTCTGACTAATTCTTGGGTTATTTTTTTGCGAGAGCTCGTCGGCAACTTTTTGCGCTGCGGCCAAATCGAGCGTGCCTTCATAAAGCGCGCGACCGCTGATTGCGCCGACAATACCTTCTTCTTCCACAGCACAAAGATTACGCACATCGTCCATATTGGTAATACCACCTGATGCAATTACCGGGATGGTGATCGACTGCGCAAGCTTAACCGTCGCTTCGATATTGACGCCACCCATCATGCCATCACGACTGATATCGGTATAAATAATCGCTTCAACACCATCACGCTCAAAATGCTGCGCCATATCAATGACATCATGATGCGATAATTTAGACCAACCATTAATCGCAACCTTGCCATCTTTGGCATCCAGACCAACAATAATGTGTCCGGGAAATTCAGCGCAAACATCCGAAACAAAATGGGGTTCGGTCACAGCCGTCGTTCCGATGATGACGTAGCTCACGCCGCTGTCCAAATAAGCCTGAATGGTATCGTCATCGCGAATGCCACCACCCACCTGAACCGGAATATCAGGGCATGCATCAACAATACGATGAATGATCTCCGCATTTTCTGGGCGGCCATTTATGGCGCCATCCAGATCAACAATGTGTATACGACGCGCACCGGCCTCAACCCAACGTTGCGCCACCGCAACCGGATCGTCTGAAAAGACCGTCTCATCATCCATCTTCCCTTGGCGCAAACGCACACATTTGCCACCCTTGATATCAATTGCTGGTATTAACAGCATAATGTCGTCCTCTTTTGCGTTACGCTATCAAACAAGTCCATTGATTTCATTGTCCATTCCATTGCATAAAGTTATCGAGTATTCGCAAGCCTAAAGCCTGGCTTTTTTCAGGGTGAAACTGCACCGCAAAAATATTGGGCGCAGCCACCGCCGCACAAAATTCACCGCCATAATCGCAAACACCTGCGATAGTGTCCGCTTGCTCTGCAACCACAAAGTAACTGTGGACAAAATAAAACCGGCTACCTGGCGCCACGCCATGCCACATAGGATGATCCTGTTTCAGATCAAGCATGCTCCAACCCATGTGCGGCACTTTCAGCCTATGACCTCTCTTATCGGCACGATTTTGACCAAAGTGATTGACTGTGCCTGGCAATATTCCTAACGCATCACAACCACCGTTTTCTTCACCAGAATCAAACAAGGCCTGCATACCCAAACATATACCAAGAAATGGCTTTTCTTTCACCAAATCAATAATTAATTTATCCAGGGACAAGCGTTTTAATTCAGCCATCGCTTCAGGTAGCGCGCCAACACCTGGAAACACCACCCGATCTGACTCCGCAATCACTTTTGGGTCATTGGTCACCCGCACGGATGCGTCCGGGCTGACATGCTCCAGCGCCTTGGACACTGAGCGTAAATTACCCATGCCATAATCTATCACTGCAACCGAATTCATCACTCTTTATGTTCGCAACGTATAAGACCAATCTGCAAGCTTAGCTCCAGAACTTACCCCGAAAGCTTGCCCTTAGTTGATGGAATAACACCAGCACAACGATCATCCAACTCAATGGCCATACGTAATGCTCGACCGAATGCCTTAAACACGGTTTCAATAATATGGTGTGCATTGTCGCCACGGATATTGTCGATATGTAGCGTAACCCATGCGTGATTAACCATGCCACCAAAAAATTCACGGAATAAATCTACATCAAAGCCGCCAACACTAGAACGCGGAAAATCAATATGGTATTCCATACCAGGACGCCCAGAAAAATCTATCACAACACGAGATAGCGCCTCATCCAAAGGCACATAGGCGTGGCCATAACGACGGATGCCACGCTTATCACCAATAGCTTCAGCCAAGGCCTGACCCAGCGCAATACCAATATCTTCAACCGTATGGTGATCATCAATGTCAAGGTCACCTTTGGCGCGCACCTCGAGATCTATCAAGCCATGCCGAGCAATTTGATCCATCATGTGATCAAGAAATGGGATCCCACTATTTAGCTTGGCCTGACCGCTGCCATCTAAATTAATGCTAACCTCAATTTGGGTTTCTAGCGTATCGCGCTTTACTGACGCTTTACGATCTGTCATGATTTTCTCCAATCACTACTATAGCAACTAATCATTAATTCGATACTCGGCTGAGCGCGCATGTGCTGTCAATCCTTCTCCACGTGCGAGTGTCGAAGCAATTTTACCTAATTTCGATGCCCCTTCCGGCGAACACATAATTAGGCTAGACCGTTTTTGAAAATCGTAAACCCCGAGCGGCGATGAAAAACGTGCTGTTCTTGACGTTGGCAATACATGATTGGGGCCAGCACAATAATCGCCTAAGACTTCGGCCGTTGACTGACCCATAAAAATAGCACCTGCATGACGTACTTTTGGTAAGAGTGCTTGCGGGTCTGCTACTGACAGCTGCAAATGCTCAGGCGCAATATAATTGATCACTGCCATAGCATCATCAATGCTGTCTGCCTCGATCATGGCGGCGCGACCCGTTAGCGATGCCTCGATAATCTCTTTACGCTCCATTTCTGGCAATAACTTCGCAATACTTGCTTCGACCTGTTCAATATAGCTTGCGTCAGTGCTAATCAAAATCGCCTGCGCATCTTCATCATGCTCAGACTGAGCAAACATATCCATGGCTATCCAATCTGCCGGCATACTGCTATCAGCCAGTATCAGTATTTCCGACGGCCCAGCAATCATATCAATACCAACCGTGCCGAACACCATACGCTTGGCCGTTGCAACGTAGATATTGCCTGGGCCAACAATTTTATCTACAGCCGGTACCGTCTCAGTGCCGTAGGCTAACGCCGCAACGGCTTGCGCACCGCCAACAGTAAAAACCCGGTCAACACCACCAATAACGGCAGCCGCTAACACTAATTCATTCAGCACACCATTCGGTGTTGGCACCACCATAATCAATTCGCCAACGCCTGCAACTTTGGCAGGAATCGCATTCATCAGCACCGATGAGGGATAAGCCGCTTTGCCACCAGGAACGTAAAGCCCAACACGATCTAGCGGAGTGACTTTTTGACCCAGCAAGGTGCCATCTGCTTCAGTGTAATCCCAAGAATCACTTTTCTGTTTAATATGATAATCGCGCAGTCGTTGCGCCGCTTGCTCTAATGCTGTTTTTTCTACCTGAGGAATAGACTCTAAGGCTTGCTGCAAACGCGAAGCGGGTAACTCTAGCTCCGCTGCATCAGCAACGGCCAGATGATCAAAACGCTCGGTATAGTCAATTAACGCCGCATCACCACGCTGACGCACAGCCGATAAGATTTCACGAACCGTATTCTCTATAGCCAAATCGTCGGCATCATCAAAAGCACGTACTGCTTCTAGCTGCTGCCAAAAATCAGCCGAGGCAGTCTTTAATCGTCTGACTAAGGAGCTCATTGATTGGGCGACATAGGCGAGTGAGTATTGCGCCGAGACAAGGCGGGTATTATGAAAAAACTGCAGGCGTATACACATACGATGAGGATTTTTTCATAATGACCAACGCAGGCGCAGGCCAATAGGCACCGCGTATGCCGTCTAATCAATGAACTCCTTAGCATGGCAACCATTGTTCTGTCTAAGCCTTTACCGCAGCACCGATTTGCTCGATCAATTTCGTGATACGAGCCTGCTTCATTTTCATTGAGCCTTTGTTGACGACTAAGCGTGAGCTAACGTCCATAATATGCTCCATCGGCACCAAACCATTCGCGCGCAAGGTATTCCCTGTATCAACCAAATCAACAATCAAATCAGACAGGCCCACAATAGGTGCTAACTCCATTGACCCATAAAGCTTGATAATTTCGACCTGTATTCCTTGCTTGGCATAATATTGCTGCGCCGTGCGCACATATTTTGTCGCAATACGCATACGTGCTTGACCCTGGTTAGAGTCAGGCACCCCTGCAAGCATCAATGCGCAGCTAGCAATTTTTAGATCGAGCAGCTCATATAATCCGTGACCGTCGTACTCCACCAAAACATCTTTGCCGGCAATGCCAACATCTGCTGCGCCGTATTCGACGAAAGTCGGAACATCCGCAGCACGAATAATAACAAGCTTAACACCAGGCTCTGTGGTATCAATAATCAGCTTGCGACTCGTATCCGGATCTTCTGTTGGGACGATGCCAGCAGCGGCTAAAAGAGGCAATGCCTCTTTGTATATACGCCCTTTAGAAACGGCAATAGTGAGATTATCGTTCACGGTAGTTCCTGCAACTAATAAGGAACTCGGCGAATACTAGCGCCAAGCTGCTGTAATTTTTCTTCAATACATTCATAACCACGATCAACATGATAGATGCGGTCTACCACGGTGTCACCTTCAGCGACTAAACCTGCTAACACCAAGCTGGCCGAGGCACGTAAATCAGTTGCCATAACGGGGGCCGCCGTCAAACCATCGATACCTGTACAAAATGCGGTTTTGCCTTCAACACGAATATCAGCACCCATACGCTGCAATTCTTGCACATGCATAAATCGATTTTCGAACACATTTTCAGTGATCGCACCACCACCCTCAGCAATGGCATTAAGCGCTGTAAATTGGGCCTGCATATCAGTCGGAAACGCCGGGTAAGGTGCGGTGTAAATATCAACCGCTTTAGGTCGACGTCCCTCCATATCCAGCTCAATCCAATCGTCACCAACTGCTATCTTGGCGCCTGCCTCACGCAATTTGGCTAACACTGAATCTAATAAGGTTGGACACGTGTCTTTCAATTTAACGCGACCACCAGAGATCGCGCCAGCAACCAGGTAAGTCCCTGTCTCAATACGGTCGGGCAAAATACGATACTCAGTGCCATGCAATGTTTCTACACCCGTAATAACAATGCGATCGCTGCCAGCACCTTCAATTTTAGCGCCCATACTGATCAAGAAATTTGCTAAGTCAACGACTTCTGGCTCGCGTGCCGCATTTTCAAGCACGGTTTCGCCATCAGCCAGCGTCGCCGCCATCATTAGGTTTTCGGTGCCCGTTACGGACACAACATCGAGAAAAATATGAGCACCCTTAAGCCGGTCCGCCTTAGCATTGATATAGCCCTTATCCATAGAAAAGGTCGCACCCATAGCTTCAAGGCCTTTAATATGGAGATTGACAGGCCGCGAACCAATCGCACAACCCCCTGGCAGCGATACATGCGCCTCACCATAACGCGCCAACAAAGGGCCTAGGGCCAATATTGAAGCCCGCATGGTCTTAACAAGCTCATAAGGCGCATCAAAATTCTTGGTCGTCGAGGCATCGACTTCAACCCCCATCCGTTCGCCAACAACCAAGGTCACGCCCATACGCCCTAGCAACTCCAGAGTCGTCGTCACATCACGTAGATGTGGAACGTTGGAGATGGCGACAGGTTCACGCGTCAGCAAACAAGCAATAATAATTGGCAATGCTGCATTTTTTGCGCCGGAGATGCGGATCTCGCCATCGAGGCGACCACCACCGGAAATAATGAGTTTATCCATGCTAAGTGATTACGTATTTTGTTATTGAGTCAATGATGTATGCGTTCTATCCGCAACCATAACGATGCGGACCAACCCTATTTTACCATCTCTGGTGTTTATGCAGCCGTTGGAACTCGCGTTTTCAAGGCCAGCGCATGGATCGCTGCATTCTCAACATTATCGCCCAATGTAGCGTAAACCATGCGATGCTGCTCAAGAATAGATTTGCCACGAAAAGCCTCTGACACGACGACTGCCTCGAAATGAACACCATCATCGCCCTTCACCTCGACCTCGGCACCAGGCAGTCCGCTTGCTATCATTTGTTCAATCTGTGGGGCTTGCATTGAATGCGATCCGTAAATACGCAGTATTCTAGCATAGGGGTAGCACTAAGGATTAGGGAACCTCTGATTAATTCATGGCCCGATGTCTAATGGCTAAAACCTTCCAGCTCATCATCCGTTCAGCCCAGCATTAATCAGAGGTTCCTTAGCGCAATAAGTGCAGACACTAGGTTGCAATAGGTAATACCGTATCAAGACGAGTCATCGCCAATACCGACAAAAGAGGGGCTGGCACATCGACAAAGCTTAACTGCCCCCCCGCTAAACTCACTTGACGATAAAGCTCAACCATAAATGCCGTCGCCGCACTATCAACATGCGTAATTTCAGCAAAGCTTACCGAGAGACTCTCCTCACGCTCAACCAAGCGTGCTATAAGCTTTTCTGATTCAGCTGCGCTATCAAAGCTGAGCGCTCCAACTAAAATACATTGGTTGCCATCGAAACGGCACTCAAGCTGATTCATCATTCCCGCCCACAGCACGCTCATTGCGTCGCTCGAGATCTGCAACCAGCGCATCAATTCCGTTCTTTCTAATGAAGCCAGAAAAAGTACTGCGATAATTCGTAATTAAACTCACGCCTTCGATGGTGATATTGAATACTTTCCAGGCCTCATCTTTCTGGTACAAACGATAGGTCACCTCAACGGCTTCGCCGCCTGTACTCACGACACTGGTCACATCAATATGCCTATCACCTTCTTGAAAGCGTGCCGGCTTATAATCAATATCAGCATCAGCAAAACGGTAAAGGGCCTTGGCATAGGTGTTAACCAATAGTTCACGAAACTGAATGGCAAATGCTTTGCGCTGAGGCACTGCGGCACGACGCCAATACTTACCTAAAGCAAGCTTAGACATGCGGACAAAATCAAAATGTGGCAGTATTCTTTCGCTCACAATAGTCCGCAATACGGCATTGTCTGCCTCAATCGCTTCTTTTTCTGATCGAAATGCTGACAATAAATCAGTTGTTGTCTTTGCAATCAACTGCTGAGCAGGATGCTCTTCAGCCACGGCCACCGTTGCAAACATGCAGCCAGCAAACAAAAGTAGCAATAAGCGTTGCTTTATCAACACAAAAATCTCCTCAAGCACATTTAATAATTAACTTACACACATACTGGCATAGACAAACTAAACAAACGCTTAATTCGGTTATTCTGCGCTGTTCAACAAAAACTGGCCAATAAGCTGCTCAATGACGATAGCGGATTGAGTCAACTCAATCACCCCACCCGAACCCAAGTACTCTTCTTCCGCACCCGGCTCTAAGCCAACATACTGCTCACCGAGTAATCCTGAAGTAAAAATATTCGCCGAAGTATCAATGGGTAAGCGGTCGTAACCATTGGCTATGGTCATCTCAACCACCGCCTCATAACGATTTTGATCATAGTTTATGGCGTTAACACGACCCACTCTAACACCGCCCAAACGCACTGGTGAACGCACTTTAAGGCCACCAATATTTTCGAATCGCGCATTGATGGTATACCCTTCCGTATCAGAAAAAGCACCCAAGTTACTGACCTTCATCGCCAACATAACTAAGGCGACCACACCCGCCGCAACAAATAAGCCCACCGCAATTTCGGTCATTTTGCTATACATAGGTTAGCGCCCTCCAAACATCAATGCAGTTAATATAAAGTCAAACGCCAATACCGCAAAAGCACTATGCACCACCGTACGCATGGTGGCGCGGCTTACGCCCTCGGCAGTCGGCTTAGCATCATAACCTTCGAATACAGCAATCCACGTAATAATAATACCGAATACCACGCTCTTAAGGATTCCATTGAGAATATCGTCATAAAAATCGACATTAGCTTGCATTAAAGACCAAAATGCGCCGCTATCAACACCCAACAGACCCACACCAACCAGATAACCGCCAAGGATACCAACAGCGCTAAACATCGCTGCCAGCAAAGGCATGGAAAGCACGCCTGCGAGAAAGCGTGGCGCCACCACACGCTTTATAGGATCAACCGCCATCATTTCCATGCTCGACAACTGCTCAGTTGCTTTCATTAAACCAATTTCAGCCGTCAATGCCGAACCCGCCCGTCCAGCAAACAACAGACCCGCCAATACCGGCCCCAACTCGCGCACCAACGATAGAGCAACGACTTGCCCCAATATCTGTTCCGAACCAAAGTCACGCAGGGTATAAAACATCTGTAAGCTCAGCACCATACCAACCGCCAAGGCAGAGATAACGATAATGGCTATCGATAACACCCCCACCTCATAGAGCTGGGTAACCACCAATGAAAAGCGGCGCAGCAGCATGGGCAAGCCAGCAATGACTTGTGAAATAAATAGCGTCGCCCGGCCCAGTCGTGCCAACACACGCAACGCTGCCTCGCCAGTGAGTCGTATTGCTTCAATCATTACTTACTCGACGCTCGCAAATAAATCAGTTTGATAATCTGTCGCCGGATACTGGAACGAAACCGGGCCATCAGGCTCTGCACGCAAAAATTGCCGCGCCCACGGTGATTCAGATTGCCGCAACTCTTCTGGTGTCCCACTCGCTATGACCTTACCTTCTGCGATCAGATAAACAAAATCCGATATCGCCATCGCATCATGAACATCATGCGAAACAATGATGCTGGTCATGCCTAAACTATCGTTGAGTAATTTTATCAGACGTGTGATCACCGACATCGTGATCGGATCCTGGCCAACGAAGGGCTCGTCATACATCATCAATCGAGGATCAAGCGCAATCGCGCGCGCCAGGGCAACCCGTCGCGCCATGCCACCAGACAATTCGCCTGGCATTAGCTCTGCCGCGCCACGCAAACCCACCGCCTCCAGCTTTGACAAAACCAAGTGGCTCACCATTTGCTCCGATAGCTGCGTATGCTCTCGTATCGGGAACGCAACATTGTCAAACACGCTAAGTCCGGTAAACAAAGCGCTAGCTTGAAACAAAAGCCCCATGCTTTTGCGCGCTGCTAACAACGCATCTTTGTTTAAATCCGGAATATTTTTCCCTTCATACCTCACCTCACCAGCATGCGGTCGAACTTGACCGCCGATCATGCGCAACAAAGTGGTTTTACCGGTACCGCTTGGGCCCATAATGGTTGTGATTTTCCCACGCTCGATGTCAATATCCATTCCATCGGCGATAATGCGCGCACCATAACTAAATTGGAGGTTTTTAATCGTCAAAATGCTATCTGATGACAAAGCTTAACTCCCTAACTAAACAATTAACATGATGAACGGCAGTCTAGGCGACGATGCTCTAGCACTGGAAAATTCTTCCGTACACGAGCGATAACCTCACGGTCCACTTCTGCCACCACAACACCAGAACCACTCTCAAGGCGATCAACAACACCCCCCCATGGATCTACAATCATTGAATGCCCATAACTTTCACGACCGCTGACATGGTAACCGCCTTGGTTAGGTGCAATCAAATAACATAAGTTTTCAATAGCGCGCGCGCAAACTAAATGCTGCCAATGCGCTTTACCCGTAATCGCCGTAAATGCCGAGGGCAGCACAATAATGTCGATACCGCTCTCAGCCATTTGCCGAAACTGCTCAGGAAAACGCAAGTCGTAACATACCGCCAAACCAAGACGCCCAAACGGCGTATCAACGCAGCAAACCTCATTACCAGGCTCAATTGTTTTTGATTCCGCATACTGCTCATTACCTTCCTCAAGGTGCACATCGAACAAATGTATTTTGTCATAGCGCGCCGCTCGTTTACCGGCACTATCAAACATAAGGCATGCGGCACGAATATGCGTGGGGCTATTGGTGCTGATCGGTATCGTTCCACCCACCACATATATACCATGTTTGCGGGCCTGAGCGGAAAGAAAGCCTTGAACTGGGCCAGCACCATCTACTTCGGCTACTCGCAGCTTATCGTCCTCTGCAAGCCCCATAAAAGAAAAATTCTCGGGTAGCACAACCATCTTGGCACCACGCTCGACGGCGACATTAATCAACCGTTCCGCCTCCATCAAGTTCGCACTAACACTTGGACCTGAGGCCATCTGAATGGCCGCCACATTGAATTTAGTCTGTATCACTTTACTCATCACTACCACCAGGTTCCTCTGCTATCTCATGAACCGGAGGATTAGATTTATTCAATAAGGTCACATTTGGATTCTTCCAGGGACCACTAACGTGATATTTGTAATGCAATATTTTAGGGTTAAATAGCTTATGCAAAAACATGATGGCCGTGCCAATCCCCGCACCTGCAGGCCCAGCAACGGCAGCACCCACCAACGGTAAACTTGAACTCACTTCTGGCGTTACTGCCATAATTTGATCATAGTCCTGAGCAGCCAAACCAATTCTCCCTGCAATATCAATGCGAACCGACGGCCCCTTCATAAACAAGTCATCGGTCATTGCATCACCGTTCTTTACTGAAAAGTTCCCTTTAATAGTATTGATCTTAAGACCCTTCTTAAATAAATCAGAAAAATCCAAGCTTAAGCGCTGTGGCAACGCTTGGATGCTCAGCAAACCAAATACTCTACCCGCACCAGGGTCAATATCGCTAAAACTTATATTGTTTACTGTCAGTGCAAGCTGGCCATTTAATTTTTCATTACTATAGTCTGAAGGCATACCCTGCCAAAATACATTCGCATCGACGGTGCTCGCGCCACCGTCAACATTCTCTACCGCATAATCAAAGTGACTTAGCATTTCGCTGATGTCACCTGTTTCAGCAGAAACATTAAAGGATGAGCGCTGACCATTTGCAGCTTGCGTCCAGTTACCTGCTCCAGCGAGTAGCAGCGTTGGCATACGTATCGCGATATCTTCAAAGTGTTGCCCTTGCTTAATCCTGCTCGTCTTAAATGCCAGCTCACCTAAATCAAAGTCACCATAGTTAAATTGACTAATTCTGACATCAACGGTCGGTGCTATGCGGGGATCTAAATCATTGTGCAAAAAAACTTCATCCGTAAGCTCACTTTGCTTCTTATCTACATCAAGAGCCAAGCTATCCATTACAAGCGTAATATGTACGTTCGATCTCTCCCCCTCTGTTTTAACGACACCGTTAATACCTTCACCAATCAGAGTGGCATGCCAATTCCCTTGCTGCTGCATCGCTGCTACGCTTACATCGTCCCACTGATAACCAAACACCTCCAAACTCCCTACATCGAGATCTGTACTAACCGAAAGAGCATCACCAGTTTGCTCGTCCCCAAACAGCGTCGTGGATGCTGCCATCCACTCATCGACTATCAGCCTGTCAAGATCACCCTTAACCGTAATACCCTTTGTTCCAACCTGTAACTCTGGCGACACACCACCAAGGCCAACACTCAACAACGAAAGCACACTGCCTGACCCTTTTCGCTCTAACACTAACTCCGCTTTAACTTCATCGCCAAACGTCAAGGAAACTGGCTGACTGCCAAAGGGTAATATCGTATCCATCGAAAAATGCTTAGTCTCATCTAATTGCTTAGACAAAGGATATGGAGCCTTGCTTATGACACCAACCAAGTCCGACTCGACATAAAACTCAGGATGATCATCTACAATCGATACTTCGGCCTTCCATTGTGATGACCCTTGCGCAAACCGCGTCAACCACGGTAAACCACTCAATTTGGCATACTGCTCTACATCGCCGACACCACGACCAGAGAACTTAGTGCCCCGCTTCCCACCTTTAGTGATCGGCTTAAGGTCGACCAAGACCTCCATGCCAAATATATCCGCGGAAATAGCCTTACCATGTAAGCCTTGATTATCAAAACTAAGCCTGCCAACAATATTTTCAGCAACGAATGCATCGTTCGAAACAGCCAAACGATTGTTCGCAATCTCCAGCTCGCCATAAACATTAACCGGTCCTGGCAACGGAATGTCTAACTCTAACGAAAGCGTGCTTTCACCTTCCACACTTAACACGTTAAGTGCATTTTCAAACCGCTTCTTAAGAGGACTTTGCTCAAGAAAAAGTAATGCGGCGGAACTTGCACCTTGCCCCACACCCGTTACCGCTATAGCAACCGGCTTAATAGTAAAATCCGCAATCGACATTTTTGCTTTAACAATTTTTGTATTAATCACTGAGCCAGCGTTTAATTCCAACTCAACGTTGGCGTTATGAATACGTAAATCGGCATCCATATTGTCAATTGCCGGCCAACCTTCTTTATATTCTAATTCGCCATTTTCTATATGAAGATCAATGTCAAATTTTCCTCCGCCAACTTCAAAAGGAAATTGTTTAACCGGCCCTTTTAACTCAACAGTCCCCTTCGATACCACGCCTTGCCTAAGTGCACGGTCATACCATAGCAATGCTTTCGGGTTCATTATTTTCGCAGGCAAGTAAAGCGAGTGCTTAGAAATATCCACTCGCTCTAAGTCCAAAGCAAGGTCGACATACGGCGATAAGGCTTTATCAGAGGGAAGTTGAAGCATCGCACCACCTTTCACAGCCAGGTCTGGATTACTAATAGAGATATTACGCGCGTCGATAAAGGTCCCTGAATCTACATTTTCCCATGCGACATCAATAGCTAATTCATCAAAATGTAGCGAATCGCGAAACCACATCGACGCATCAAACTGGCTGCTGGCACCAGACAGAGAGATCTGACCACCACCCCCTGCATAACTCATAAAACCAGCAAGACCGTCAATACCAGGTAAGTGTTCAGATTCACGCACAAACGTATTATCAAACTCGATATATACCGCAAGTTCGGCTTCGTCAGCCTGCCGCCAAGACAACGTAGTCTGGCTGATATCACCACCAAAATTTACGCTATCAAGTTTCGACAGCCGATCAGAAAAAATAAAGGGACTTGATTTAAGAAGGTCTAACACTTCTCCTGACCGATAAGCACCCACTTGCAGTAGTAATGAGCGGTCTTGATCATCGTTGTTATAACGCAACTGTAAATCAAAGGTCTGTTCTGATGCCCCAACACGCGCTATGCGCAACGGGTCGAATGCCATCGCCCACTCATCGCCTTCTTTTTGTAGCGCATAATTTGCACTCAATGCATTGATAATTAAATCGCCATCAAAATTGGCCTCAGCTGAAGAGTTGCTGCCAAACCGCAAATTTTCTGCTGTAATGCGCCCTTGCGCGAAGACTGCTCGATGGCTATCAAGCGTCGCCCATAACTCGAGATCAACCTCGCCACCTTTAACTTTCAGTGCCTCAGCTTCTGCACTGAAAAACTCGTCAGTGAGTCCAAGCATTGAAACATTACTAAGCTTTACATAATTCTCGACAGACCACTCTTCGTGCAACAAAGGCAAGCCATCAAAATTAGCGACTAACTCTACACTTTCACCCAGAGACGAAGGCAAATCAATTTGTACTGCAAGCTGATATCCACCGTTCGAGTTAACAAAATAGACCCCTGCCCTAGAGAATATATGCAGCAATTCAGGTCTTTGCTCACTGGTAAAATACAATGTGCCATTTTCCACAACCACTTGCTGTTGCTTAGATAACCAACGCAATAATTTTCTCTGCTGCTCAATATCGATTGGCTGAGCCGATGCTGGCAAACCCGCCACTGCAAAGCGTCCGTCAAGCGTTTGCACAATATTCAACTCAAAACCCGCTAAACGAATTTCACTGGTTACTAGGCGACGTTGCGCTATCGAACTTACGATATCAACGCCCAGCGAAACACGACCAAATTCCAACAACTGTTCATCAGCAAGCGCTATGACAACATTGTCTAATTCTATTTGTGGCGAAAAATGATGCCAAGATGCATCAATCTCGCCAATGGACACATCACGTCCGACTTGATGACTAATAGTAGATTGAATTTGATACCGAAAATCATCGGCATAGGGAATAGCAAGACGCACCAAGCTCAAGCCGATCGCTGCAACGATGACAACGATTCCAAGTAGGTACAGAAACAGTGAGGAGGAACTTCTCAATACACTCACATCAAAAACACCAAAGCAGACCGATCAGACATATCACACTTAGGACAAAATGAACCGGCCAACATTCGCGTGTGCTACAAAAATTTAGGAACCTCTGATGTGTCTGGGCTGAATGGATGATGAGATAAAATCTTTCAGATCGAGGCGCAAATCGCAGGTAATAGCCGGACTATTGCCAAGATCTGCAACGATGAGATGGAAGATTTTAGCCATCAGACATCAGGCCATGACACATCAGAGGTTCCTTCACATTAACACAACATCAAACTGATCCCGAAAATAAAGTGGCTCAGTCTGAAAACGTATCGGCTTACCAATGAATTCTTCTAAGTCGGCGATACTAGCAGCCTCTTCATCCTCAAACAGCTCAACCACCTCACGCGCCGCCAACACCAAATACTGCTTAACATCATATTGACGTGCTTCACGCAGAATATCGCGCAAAATCTCATAGCAAACTGTCTTAGCGGTCTTAACCGTACCGCGTCCATCGCAAGAAGGACAAGACTCACACAACAACTGGCTCAAGCTTTCACGCGTACGTTTACGCGACATCTCAACCAAGCCCAAGGGGGATACTTCAGTAATTGCTGTTTTTGCTGTATCAAGAGCCACCGCTTTTTCCAGGGCACGCAAGACCTGGCGCTTATGTTCTTCTTCCTCCATATCGATAAAATCGATAATGATAATGCCGCCCAAGTTGCGCAGCCTTAACTGACGCATTAGTGTATGCACAGCCTCTAGATTGGTTTTGTAGATTGTTTCTTCAAGATTGCGACTACCAACATAAGCACCCGTATTGATGTCGATGGTGACCATCGCTTCAGTCTGCTCAATAATGAGATAGCCACCGGACTTCAATGGCACCCTGCGATTAAGCGCGCGTTGAATTTCATCTTCAACTGAATAGAGATCAAATATTGGCCGCTCCCCCGGATAATACTCAATACGCGACAACAACTCTGGAATAAACTTCTTTGCAACTTCACCCGCAGCGATATACGCCTCACGAGAATCAATGCGAATCTTATTCACTTGCGTCCAAGTCATATCACGAATAGTACGCACGACCAGATGCAAATCCTCATGCACCACGTTACTCACCGCAGTGTCTTTTGCCTGCCTTTGCACGGAACGCCATAAACGTTGCAAAAAATCCATGTCAGCACGCAGTTGTTCAGCGCTGGCACCTTCCGCCGCAGTGCGAACAATATAACCACCCACCCCATCACTTTCCTCGCGCACTAACTCACGCAAGCGTTCACGCTCTTCATCGCCTTCGATACGCTGAGAAATACCTATCGTATCCATGTTTTCCATATACACCAAAAAGCGTGATGCAACCGATAAATGCATCGTTAATCGAGCGCCTTTCGTTCCAATAGGGTCTTTGGTCACTTGCACCAAAATTTCATCGCCTTCTTTAAGCAACGCAGCAATATCGCCTTCGGCTGTGCCGTTATTACCACTATTACCACTATTTTTCTCAGGGCTTGAATCGACCTCCATATCGCCATTGACATACCCGCGCGCCGGCGCGCCGGCAACATCAGACACATGTAAAAATGCCGTTCGATCGAGTCCAACTTCCACGAAGGCGGCCTGCATCCCTGGTAAAACACGAACCACTTTCCCTTTGTAGATGTTGCTAACTAAGCTTTTCCTTCCCGAACGCTCGATAAAAACATCCTGCAACAAGCCATTTTCAACATAAGCGACCCGTGTTTCACTCGGCGTGACATTAATGAGTAATTCGTTATTCATTTTTTATCTTCTTAATAAAGTTCTTAGTCACGAATTAGCACATCGATACCAAATCGCTTCAATAATTCATTCGTTTCATAAAGCGGCAAGCCCATCACACCGGAATAACTGCCCTCGATGCGGTCGATAAAACTAGCGGCAATCCCCTGCACCGCATAGGCACCTGCCTTATCAGATACCCTCTCACGGCGACCATAGGCTGCAATCTCATCGGTTGATAGTTTGCGCATATGAACTCGCGTCACACTACATGACCGTTCAACTTGAGCCTCAGCCGAATGAACACCTTCGCCGATCACAGTCACTGCCGTCAACACCTCATGCCAGTTATTCGATAAACGTGCCAACATTTGCTGCGCCTGCTCTGCATCTAAAGGCTTTCCCAGTACTGCTCCATCCACCACAACTATGGTATCAGCACCTAATACGGGAACTTGCCTCTCAGCAACCAAACCTTGTCCGGCAAACGCCTTTTCAGTGGCAAGCCGACAGACATACTCTTTGGCAGACTCCCCCGGTAGCTGCCGCTCATCAATATCAACACTGCAACACTGAAAACGAACACCAATTTGCTGTAACAGCTCCGCCCGTCGCGGCGATGCGGAAGCGAGATAAATATCGTGAGAAATAAGAGACATGACAGGGTATCAAGTTACGCGCGGTGATACGGTAAACCACGACCAATGCTCCAGGCGCGATACAACTGTTCAGCGAGCACCACTCGAACTAACATATGAGGCATCGTAAGTTGAGACAGCGACCAACGTGATGTCGCACGCTGCAAACACGCTGGCGCCAAACCATCCGCACCGCCAACCAACAGTGCCACATCCTCACCACTGGCCATCCAATTGTTTAAAGCACCGGCAAGCTTCTCACTATTCCACTGCACGCCTTCTACATCAAGCGCGATACATAACGCATTTTTGGGTATTACTGCCAGCATGCGCTCACCTTCAGCACTTATTAGCCGTTTTACGTCAGTATTTTTGCCGCGCTTACCAGCTTCGACCTCATGCAATATGAGACGACATTCGTGAGGCAAACGTTTGGCAAAGTCATGATAAGCCTCTTTGACCCAAGCTGGCATACGGGTGCCGACGCTAATGAGGTGAAGACGCATAGACGTAAATTATACCCAGCAGCTTAGATAATAAGTGAGCAGCAACAGCTTCGAAAGAAGATAGCGATAATAAATCAATAAAAACACAGGCTAATAACGTCTTACTCCGCCTGTTCTCGCTCTTCTTTATTATCAATATCCCAGAGATTTTCAAGCTTATAAAACTCTCTCGCCTGAGGCAACATTATGTGAACAATAACATCACCAAAGTCGACCAACACCCACTCACCTTCAGCTTCTCCTTCAACACCCAGCTGTTTGTACCCGGATTTTTTTAGCTCTTCAGCCACTTTGGATGCCATAGACCGAATATGACGATCAGAAGTCCCGCTAGCAATAACCATATAATCTGTTATCGAGGTTAAATCCCGCACATCTAATGGCAATATATTGAGCGCTTTTAAATCATCAAGCACTTCAACGACTTGATCTTTTATATTATCTGCTTGAATACTAGATTGCATAATTTACCCGTTTTGTACCCTAGAGCCACGTTGTACCCCAAGGGCACGTTGCACCCCGAGGGCACGTTGATATAACTGATTCTGTTCTATATAGGCAAGAACACTATCAGGCATTAAATACCGAATTGATTTATTTTCCAGCAACCGGTGCCGAATGTCGCTGGCTGAAATCTGCATAGGCGTCACATCTAATTCATGGATATAACCCGCTGGACTAGCAAACAACTTTGTTCTGTCATGCACCACCGCATTACCATAATGCTGCTTAACAGACTCATCCCACTTCACTGGCTCTCCAGCGCGACGCATAACAAAAATATGCGCAAGACCAAGTAATTCTTGCCAGCGATGCCAACTCTCTAATCCCGCAAACACATCACCCCCCTGAATCAGGCAAAGTGGTGTATCACCCACCTCGGCACGAATTTCTGCCAAGGTATCATAAGTATACGAAGGACCCTCGCGTTGAATTTCTCGGTCATCGGCTCGCAACAAATCTTGGCCTGCCAACGCTAAGCACAGCATTTTCCACCGATGCTTCGTTGCAACCTGAGGTGTTTCACGATGCGGCGGCTGCGCGCTTGGAATCATTAAAACCTGAGATAACGCGAATCGCTCAACGACTTCGAGGGCTGAACGTAGGTGACCAAAATGAATCGGGTCAAACGTACCACCATAAATGCCTATCATTTATAGTGATAACAAATAAGGGGGCTTATTGGCGAATATGGCCGTCACCTAACACAATATATTTTTGCGAGGTCAGACCATTCAGACCAACCGGGCCCCGCGCGTGAATCTTATCGGTGCTGATACCAATTTCCGCACCTAAGCCATATTCAAACCCATCGGCAAACCGCGTTGAGGCATTGACCATAACAGAACTCGAATCAACTTCGCGCAAAAACCGCTGCGTCGCTGAATAATTTTCACTGATTATCGCCTCAGTATGATTAGAGCTGTATTCGTAGATATGATCCAGCGCTTGATCCAAGCCATCAACAATACGAATCGACAACACAGGAGCCAGATACTCTTCATGCCAATCTTCTTCAGTCGCCGCTTTGGCGTCGGTAATAATTTTTAATGTGCGCTCACAGCCGCGCAGCTCGACACCTTTTGCTGCGAACTCTGTTGCCAGCAAAGGCAGTACCTGCGGTGCAATCGACTCTGCGACCAATAAAGTCTCCATCGTATTGCACGTACCATAACGCTGGGTTTTAGCATTCACCGCAACCGCAACCGCCTTACCAATATCGGCAGCATCATCGATATACACATGGCAAACACCATGCAGATGCTTAATAACAGGCACACGCGCATCAGCGCTGACGCGCTCGATCAAGCCCTTACCGCCTCGCGGCACAATAACATCGACATACTCTTCCATTTGCACCAAAACGCTTACCGCCTCACGGTCGGTAGTCGGTACAACCTGCACTGCCGCCAAGGGTAAACCTGCTTCGCGCAAACCATCATGAATACATTGCGCAATCGCGTGGTTAGAATGCACCGCCTCTGAACCGCCACGCAATATTGCAGCATTACCCGACTTAAGACATAGAGCAGCGGCATCAGCGGTCACATTAGGCCGTGACTCATAAATAATGCCCACGACACCTAAAGGCACGCGCATATGTCCAACTTGAAGTCCAGAAGGTTGGAAGCTCATATCACTGATTTCACCGACAGGATCCGGTAACGCCGCAATTTGGCGTAGACCGTCAGCCATTGATTGAATACGCTCAGCATTCAGCGCCAGTCGATCAATCAGTGCATCGCTTAAACCTCGCGCACGACTCGCATCAAGGTCTTTCTTGTTCTCGGCAATCAAATCAGCTTGACGATGGATGATCGCATCGGCAGCGGCAATAAGCGCTGCATTCTTGTCTGCTGTACTGGCAGACATAAGCAGGCGCGAGGCAAGGCGCGCTTTACGGCCAAGCCCATACATCATCTCTTGAATGCTACTAGTGTAGTGTTTCATATTGAATAATTAGTGCAACCTTAAATAATGCCATACAAAAATGATGAAAACCGGCAAAACTACGCGCTGTTACGAACCGGTAACGGCGCAGCACCGGCGATGGCTAGTGCCAATTGTAGCAACTCACCCCAGGCACTGCCTACTTCAGCACCTTTTATAACACGATCTGCTCGCGCCGCACGCCGCAATAGACGCTGCCAAGCCTTTATATCCTGGCGTTTCAACGCTGCACTAACCAAGGGTAATCGTTTTTGCCAGACGCCAAGTGAACGCGCCAAATTACTGTCTACATGACCCGCTTTACCAGATTTTTCAGCTAATCGCACCAACGTCCGCAACTCACGTGACAAGGCCCACAACACCAACGTTGGCGCCACGCCTTCCTTCTCTAGCACAGTCACCATACGTTGTACGCGAACAATATCGCCAACCAAGGCACTGTCAACCAAACCAAACACATCAAAACGCGCATTATCGCTAATACTCGCCTCAATCAGCTCTGCAGTAATACGCTCACCAGACTGTGCCAACTTGAGCTTATCGATCTCTTGCACGGCAGCGAGCAAATTGCCTTCAACATAGTTTGCTAACAAACGAATCGCCTCTTCCTCTGCATTCAGACCCTGCTGGCGCAGTCTCCCAGACAACCATTGATCCAATTCCCGTCGCTCCAAAGGCCACACTTGGATAACACCACCCACTTTATCTAAGGCCTTAAACCACGCGGCGGATTTTGCCTTAGCATCAAATTTAGGCATGATGATCAAAAACACGGTATCTACAGGCAGTTGCTGCGCTAATTCTCTCAGCGCTTTAGAACCCGCATCACCCGGTGTTGGCTTGCTAAAACGCAATTCAATGATGCGACGATTAGAAAACAGCGATAAGGCATCCGCTGATGCTACCAGACTTGGCCAATCAAAGCCGGCTTCTACCTGGTGAACTTCACGCGAATCAAAGCCCTGCGCAACCGCCGCTTGGCGCAACTGATCTACCGCCTCCTGTACTAACAAAAGTTCATCGCCAGAAACAAGGTAACAAGGTAGTAACGGTTTTTTCCCGTGCACTGGCAACTCGCGCGCATCGATTTTCACTTAGTGCAGCACACTTAAAAAAATTTCACAGTGCTAAGGCGCCAACTTTACACGCTGCAAAACACGCAAAATGGTATTGACTGCATCGCTGCGCATATCTTGGTAGAGCCGTTGCTCTTCTTCTGCTTTGGCCAGCACTTGGTTTTCATCAAAGGTGATATCCCGGCGCGCACTTGTGTTACGTTGCTTCGCTTCACCTTCTGGCACAGCAAGGCTGTAGCTTACCGAATAATGTAATTCAAACTCAGACACCTTAGCCGAGGCGTTGACCGACAGTACACGGCGCGATTGCGCAATCGCGCCAATGTTAAGACGAACGTCGGCCAAGCTATTGCCGGCGACTTCGCTAACGCCAAATTGCTGTAAACGCTGCCTAAGCAAAGCAAGCAACGCCGCATCTTGTTCACCACCGGTCAAATACACTGACGAAATAGCGAGCTCAACATCACCGTTCTGCAAACCACGCAGCTGATAACCACAGCTCATCAGTGCAACGGATAACAGCAATAACAAAAATAATTTAGCCAATGCTACTCACCCGACTACAATATTCACTAAACGCTTAGGAACGATAACGATTTTCTTTATCTCCTTACCCTCTACAAAACGCGCCACATTGTCAGAAGCCAATGCCGCTTGCTCAATAGCATCGTTTGACGCACCAGCAGCCACCGTAATACGGTCACGTAACTTACCATTAACTTGCACCACCAACTCTATTTCATCACTGACCAGTGCAGCAATGTCAACCTGTGGCCAACCTGCGTCAAGAATATCTCCCTCATGACCAATTTGCTGCCATAAAACATGGCTCACATGCGGCACTATCGGTGCGATTAGCCGCAGTAATATCGTAACCGCCTCACAATAAGCCAAACCAGCACCGCTGTTTTTATCGCTGTCTTCTTGTGGCCATTGAGCAAGCAAGTTCACCATTTTCATTGCCGTCGCAACAACAGTATTAAATTGATACTTGGCAATGTCACGATTCGCCGACTCAAGCAAGGTATGTAATTCAAAACGCTGCTTCTTAATTGTTGCACCTAACGATGTCCAATCGACACCCGCCACCACATCAATATTACTGCGCAAGGTCTGATTTGTTGGCTCCTCGACTAGCAACTTCCATAAACGTCGAAGAAAGCGATGGGCACCCTCAACCGCATCATCATTCCATTCCAACGAGTGTTCAGGTGGCGCTGCAAACATAGTAAACAAACGTACCGTGTCGGCCCCATAACGCTCGATAAGTGATTGCGGATCAACCGTATTGCCTTTTGACTTCGACATTTTAGTGCCGTCTTTTAACACCATACCCTGCGTTAATAAGCGTTTAAATGGCTCGTCTGTTTTTACTAAGCCTTCATCGCGCAACAACTTGTGATAAAAACGCGAATAGAGCAAATGCAAAATAGCGTGTTCAATACCACCAACATATTGATCAACCGGCAACCAATCATCGCTGCGAGCATCTAACATCGCACCGTCATTATCACGACAGGTATAGCGCGCGTAATACCACGACGATTCCATAAAGGTATCAAAGGTATCGGTTTCACGTTTTGCCGGCTTGCCACAACGTGGGCAGTCTGTCTCATAAAATTCAGGCATACGCGCCAACGGCGAACCGCTGCCCTCAACCAAGGTGACGTCTTCTGGCAGCGTTACCGGAAGCTGATCTACTGGCACTGGCACGTCACCACAGCCATCACATGCCACCATAGGAATGGGGGCACCCCAATAACGCTGACGCGATACTCCCCAGTCACGCAACCGATAATTTGTCTGGCGCTGACCGTAACCTTTGCTTTCCAAGGCATCAGCGATCGCATTAAAGGCCTGATCAAAATCAAAGCCATCAAACTCATTTGAATTGATTAACATGCCCTTATCAGTATACGCAGCAGCATCTAGATCAACCCCCTCATCATTCGTTGGCGTGATCACTTGCTTAACCGCTAAACCGTATTTTTTTGCAAACTCCCAATCACGTTGGTCATGAGCAGGCACCGACATCACCGCACCACTGCCATACCCCATCAGCACAAAATTAGCCGCATAAACAGGCAGTGATTCTCCGCTAAACGGGTGCGTAACAGTCAAGCCAGTGTCAACGCCTTCTTTTTCCATCTGCTCCATCGCCGCTTCAGACGTTTGCATGCGCTTGCATTGATCAATAAACGCCTGTAATTCCGGGCGCGCTTTCGCTGCCTCTACTACCAACGGATGCTCAGGTGCGATAGCCAAATAGGTCACACCCATCACCGTATCAGGACGTGTCGTGTAGACCGTCATTGATTGTCCGGCAGCCGCGTTCAAATCAAACTTGATATTTAAACCATAAGAACGGCCAATCCAATTACGCTGCATTGCACGCACTTTTTCAGGCCACTCATCAAGCTGATCTAATGACTCTAATAGTTCATCCGCATAATCCGTGATTTTTAAAAACCACTGTGGTATTTCACGTCGTTCCACCTGCGTATCACAACGCCAACAACAACCATCAATAACCTGCTCATTCGCCAACACCGTCATATCATTCGGGCACCAGTTTACTGACGCCGTTTTTTTATAAACCAAGCCTTTTTCATATAAGCGAATAAAAAACCATTGCTCCCAACGATAATAATCTGGGTGGCACGTAGCGATTTCACGCGACCAATCATAAGCAAAACCTAAGCGCTTTAACTGGACCCGCATATAATCAATATTTTCGCGCGTCCACTTAGCCGGCGGCACACCATTTTTAATGGCCGCATTTTCAGCGGGCAAGCCAAAGGCATCCCAACCTATCGGTTGCAATACGTTTTTGCCGCACATACGCTGATAGCGACTAATAACATCACCAATCGTGTAATTGCGCACGTGCCCCATGTGCAATCGACCACTGGGATAAGGAAACATCGACAAGCAGTAGAAATTATCCCCACCGTGGTGATCAACCGCAACAAAGCGCTCGCTTTCTTGCCAATAAGACTGCACCGCCGGCTCTATCTCTGCGGCATTATATTCGTTATTCATTAAATCTCATATTCCAACAGGCCCTACATAGAGAAGACCTTACACATAAAAGAGGGGATTTTAGCAGAGCCGCTGGCTCAGCCCTAGCTAATCAGTGGTTGATCTTCGTTTTAGCAAAAAAGCTAACAATAATAGACTCAAGGCTAATAAAACAATGGCGTAATTTTGAACGCGCACATAAGGGGTATTGCCAAACTGCGGCTGCACTTTGGCGGTAATAACATCAACGACATTAAGCTTGCTAACGCTCAACAACTGGCCTTTGTGATCCATAATCGAAGAAACACCTGTGTTGGTTGCTCGCAGCAAA
>NVRQ02000114.1 GCA_002400905.2 Gammaproteobacteria bacterium
AAAAGCCAAATTTGTGCTGGCAACCGATGGAATTGATCTGGAAGCCGAGGATCTGATATCCGGCGAATCGGTAGCATGTAGCTATAAGGACTTCCCTAATCACTTCGGTTTTTTCCTGCCGCTGGCAGGGATAACCACTGTTAAGCAAATCCGCAATAACCCGATTGATATTCAGGCAACCAGCCGTTTAAACCGCCTCTATGTCGAGCTGTTGAGAGTAAATGAAGATTGGGCAACGGATGAGCGCCGCCATGACATGAATCAATTCATGACGCGACTGATCTTCTGTTTTTTTGCCGAAGACACACAGATATTTGATGGCGACAATTTATTCACTTCTTCCATTGAACAAATGACAGATAGCCGCTCTGACAATACCGAGCAGGTTATTAGTGAGCTGTTCCGTTCAATGGATACGCCAAAAGAAGATCGAAAAGCCGCCAAATTACCACGGTGGGCTGAAGTTTTCCCATACGTTAACGGCGGACTTTTTTCAGGAAGCAATAAAGCACCAAAATTTAGCCGCATAGCCCGTTCGTACCTACTTCATGCCGGAAGCCTGAACTGGAAGGAAATCAATCCAGACATTTTCGGCTCAATGATTCAAGCCGTTGCCGATGACGAAGAACGCGGTGAACTGGGCATGCACTACACCAGCGTGCCAAATATTCTCAAGGTGCTTAATCCGTTGTTTCTGGACAGTTTGCGAGAGCAGTTAGAACAGGCTGAGGACAATCCACGCAAGCTTCTAAATCTTCGAAAAAGAATAGCCAAAATTCGTATTTTTGATCCAGCTTGTGGGTCGGGAAATTTTCTTGTCATCGCCTATAAAGAAATGCGAGCAATTGAAAATGAAATTAATAAGAGGCGGATGGAAACACATCAAAAATCAGAAATCCGATTGACTAATTTTAGTGGTATTGAGCTGAAGGACTTTCCAGCAGAAATAGCGCGGTTGGCTTTAATTATAGCGGAATACCAGTGTGATGTTCTCTATTGCGGGCAGAAAGATGCCTTGGCTAAGTTCTTACCCTTGAATGCCATGAATTGGATTACATGTGGTAATGCGCTACAACTTGATTGGTTGTCTATTTGCCCACCAACGGGCACAGTGGTGAAACTGGTGGCAGAAGACTCGTTTCATGCGCCATTAGATCAGGCCGAAATTGATTTCGAAAATGAAGGTGGTGAAACTTATATTTGTGGTAATCCTCCGTATTTAGGAAGTGCATGGCAATCTAAAGAACAAAAATCAGACTTGGAGCAGGTATTTAAAGGCAGAACAAAAAGCTGGAAATCACTCGATTATGTGGCTGGCTGGTTTATGAAGGCAGCGGACTATGGCACTCACACTGATGCGACCAGTGCTTTTGTTAGTACCAATTCAATATGTCAGGGACAGCAGGTGCCAATCCTGTGGCCATTGATTTTTGGAACAGACCATGAAATCAGTTTTGCTCATACATCTTTTAAATGGGCAAATCTTGCTAGTCATAATGCAGGTGTTACCGTCGTAATCATTGGTATTGGAAATCAAGCAAGCAAAGCACGGCGTTTATTTTCGCTCGATGAGAATGGTCAAGCTATCGAAAAGAAAGCAGACAATATAAATGCTTATCTAACCGTGGGAGTTAATGTCGAAGTAACAAAGTTACCTAAACCCTTAAGCATTGTCAGTACAATGGATCGAGGTAACGGCGCAACAGATGGAGGAAATTTACTTATAGATAAAGCTTCTCTTGAGGCAATGAATCTAACTTCTAAGCAGAAAGATAAATTTGTTCGTCCGTTTTATGGTTCTGCGGAGTATATAAGAGGGTTACAACGATATTGTTTATGGATTAGAGATGAGGATGCTGAAGACGCTGAGCATATAGGAAGCATCAATGAACGCATAGACGCCGTTAGGACAATGAGACTTGCAAGCAGAAAAGAAGCGACTCGTAAAGGTGCCGTCTACCCTCACCGTTTTGATGAAAAAAGACAGGTAGGAAATGAAACAGTATTGATAGTGCCTCGTGTATCATCGGAAACTAGGGAGTATCTTCCTGTTGGATTTCTGCCATCTAAATCAATTGTTAGTGATAGTGCTTTTGCACTCTATGATGCATCGCTTTGGAATATGGCGTTGATAGCATCACGAATCCACCTAGTTTGGATTGCAACTGTGTGTGGAAAACTAAAAACAGATTTCCGCTATTCCAACACAATGGGTTGGAATACTTTTCCAGTTCCGAAATTAACCGAGAAAAACAAAGAAGATCTAACGCGGTGTGCCGAAGACATCTTGCTTGCTCGTGAAGCACATTTTCCAGCCACCATTGCCGATCTGTATAAGCCGGATGAAATGCCCGATAATTTACGCCGTGCCCATGAACGTAATGATGAGGTATTAGAACGTATCTATATTGGTCGTCGCTTCAAGAATGATACTGAGCGGCTGGAGAAGTTGTTTGATCTCTACACCAAAATGACGGCGGATAAAAAGAAAGCTGTCTAAATCATGCGACCAGCAGTACACTTAAAAGTATTATTGATCGTATTATTAAGGGTTGGAGGAAAACAGTGAGCACTGTAACGGCAAATGAACTTAAAACCAAAGGCATATCGGCAGTAGAGGTGCGCTTGAAGGTGGACGAAGAGGTGATTATTTCAGTCCGAGGGCAAGACCGCTATGTGGTGATGGATCTTGATAAATACGCCAAGTTGCGTGAATATGAGCTGGCTATCGCCGTGCAAGAGGCCAGAGCCGATGTCGATGCTGGTCGCTGCACCAGCGAAAGTGTTGCTGAGCATATGCAGCGGGTGGTGGATGTATAGGCTTGTTTTCCCTGAGAGTTACGTTCGGCGAGCCAGAAAATTTTTGAAAAAGCACCCTGAGGTGCATAAGCAATACCCAAAAACGCTGGAGCTGCTTGAACTTAACCCTTACCACCCTTCACTCAGGCTGCATGGCTTGCAAGGTCGGCTCAGTGGCTTATCTTCAGTGTCAATCACAATGAGTTATCGCATCGTTCTGGAAATGATCATTCAGGACAGCGACATTATCCTTGTCGATATTGGCAACCATGATCAGGTCTATTAACAGGAAAATATGATGGTGCATAAATCCATACCCCATTTGTCGGTTAACTACGCCCGCAATGGCAGTTCGAAAAAATCAAACGAGCTGGGTATGCGCGCCATGCAGGAGCGAGTCTATGAAAAACGAGGCGAGCAGTATCTACTGATCAAGTCACCGCCTGCATCGGGTAAGAGCCGCGCTTTGATGTTTGTTGCTTTGGATAAACTGCATAACCAAGGAATAAAGCAGGCGATTATAACGGTACCGGAAAAAGCAATCGGTGCCAGTTTTAACGATGAACTGCTCAGTAAATATGGGTTCTGGTCGGATTGGCAAGTGGAGCCGAAATGGAATTTATGCAATGCCCCCGGTGAAGATGGCGGCAAGGTCAATTCCGTAAAGTCGTTCCTGGATAGTGATGCCCATATTTTGGTTTGTACCCATGCAACGTTCAGGTTTGCGGTAGATCGGTTTGGTGTAGCAGCGTTTGATAACCGTCTTATTGCCGTCGATGAATTTCACCATGTTAGTGCCAACCCTGATAGCAGGCTTGGTGCTCATATTGGTCAATTTATTGCGCGTGACAAAGTGCATATTGTGGCGATGACCGGGTCATATTTTAGAGGGGATGCGCAGGCTGTTCTGTCACCAGAAGATGAGGCCAACTTTGATACGGTGACTTATACCTATTATGAGCAATTAAACGGCTATGAATATCTTAAGACTTTGGATATTGGCTATTATTTCTATTCCGGTTCTTATGCAGATGACATTCTAAAGGTCTTGAACCCCAATGAAAAAACAATCATCCACATTCCCAACGTAAATTCACGAGAAAGCACCAAAGACAAGATCAAAGAAGTCGAGCATATCATCGAAGCCTTGGGCGAATGGCAAGGTGCTGATCCCGATACAGGTTTTCAGTTAGTAAAAACAGCGGAAGGCAAGATTCTAAAAATCGCCGACTTGGTTGACGATGATGTAAGTAAACGCGACAAGGTGTCAGCAGCTTTGAAAAGGCCAGAAGAAAAAGACAATCGGGATCATGTCGATATCATCATTGCACTGGGTATGGCAAAAGAAGGATTTGACTGGATTTGGTGCGAGCACGCGCTAACCGTTGGCTATCGTTCCAGCCTCACAGAAATCATTCAGATTATTGG
>NVRQ02000115.1 GCA_002400905.2 Gammaproteobacteria bacterium
CGGCCTTTACTCTTAACTGCAGGCGATAACGTAAATAGCGGTGGATACTATTTAAATAGCTCACCAATGGATGGAGAAATAAAACTATTAGATAATGGTGAAAATATCGATTTCGCCACACTAACTGACACACCTATTACCTTTAATAAGCTTGAAACCAACACCTATTACAGTGGGTTTCAGCAAAGTGATTGCAGTGGTAACGCAATCAACGTCCCCACACTCTACCGATTGGCACTGGACACAAATGGTACGCCCCAGCGCCAGGAACTCATTCGCGGTGTCGAAAATCTTCAAGTGCAATATGGTGTCGACAGCAACAATAATGGCTCGTCCGACCAATATCATAACGCCAACACCGTGACCAATTGGAGCCAAGTGCGGTCGGTAAGGCTATGGCTACTGATTAGAGATGAATGCCCTAGCGCTGGCTATCAAAACACCAATACTTACATCATGGGTGATTCCGACCTCACTGCCGATGACAACTTTCGCCGCCACCTTTATACCAGCACTGTCATGCTGCGCAATAACGAGGCTATCTAAATGTTATGCAGAGCTAAACCCAACACACCTCAACGCGGTGCCGCATTAATTGTCAGCCTACTCATTCTTACTGTCATGACACTGCTGGGTGTGACGGCTATGAGCCAATCTGGTCTCGAAGCATTAATGGCGGGCAACCTACAATTGCAAACAAGCTCAATGGCACAAGCAGAAAACGCATTGACCCAGTCTGAAGAGTCGGTCAATGCCATGTCTAGCAACGCGACCCCCTTTGTTTTTGGTGACCCAACAAATAAAGATGACGGCTATTACCGTTTTGACCACGACGAAGTTCTCAACAATATAAACGTAGTCACGCAAATCCAATCTGCTGGCTCTACTGGCGGCTTTGAAGCCTTAGCTGGTAGCACACCAGCAGAACGCTATATCGTCGAGTATCTTGGACCTCGTATTATTCCAGGCGAATCTATCACCATAGGCCGTGAAACACCGAGAGCAGGCAGCGAAATACACCTGTTTCGCAATACCGCTCTTAGCTTTAATAATGATAACGGCTCAAGACGCCTTGTACAGTCAGTCTTTGTTACTGCCGAGGCTCCATAGTGAAAACCACAGCGAAATCCTTGATGCATTCAGCGATGCCTGCTTTCCCTAATTCAATACACGTTGCACCCCGAGGGCACGCTGCAGTAATAACATTGTTTGTCGCAACCACGCTAACCGGCCTCACTCACGCCGCACCACGCTTTGATCCAGCGAATGAGCCACAAGTTTATTTAGCGCCAATAGCGCTGTCTAATGCTGACTTAAGACCTGTCGCTGACCTGCGACCCAATGGTGGCGCCATGGCCTTTCGACCTTGGTTTGAAAACGGCGCATGGCAAGGGGATCTCATTGAGCTCGATGTCAGCGTCACAGGCGCTGTTAGCTCAACGGTAGACCTCGGCCCTGTCGTTCCCACCACAACACCGGATGGCAATTGGTCTGCGCGCATTCAATTTAATACGATAGCAAATAGTAATGAAGATTTTTGGGATGATGGCACGCGTCTAATTGCTATCGGCAATGGCCGTGGAAATACAGGGGATGCGATCCCCTTTCGTTTCAGTGAAATCAATGCTGACCAAAGAAATACTATTGTTAGCGGTGCTCAGGTTAACGCCCCAGAACGCATTATTAACTTCATTCGTGGTGACCGCAGCAGCGAGCAATCACCTGACAACCCCAGCGGTGATTTGCGACGACGTTTAAACGTTCTGGGTGCCATCATCCATTCACCACCCAAGTATGTTGCCGAACCTAATCAAAATTTCAGTTTTAACGGTTACCCTGCGTTTGCTGCCACCAATGCTAACCGCGCACCGCGTGTTTACGTCGGTGCTAACGATGGTATGCTGCATTCCTTTGACGTATTAACAGGCGATGAAGTCTTTGCTTACATTCCCTCGATGGTCACTGCTAACCTAGGCCGGTTATCACGATTACCGTATTCGCACACTTATTTTGTTGATGGCCAACTCGCTATCGGTGACGTATTCATCAATAACCAATGGCGCACCGTATTAGTTGGCGGCTTAGGTGCGGGGGGGCGAGGTTTTTATGCACTGGATATTACTGACCCTAATATATCGTCAGAAAATGCGCTAGCCGATCGCCTGTTATGGGAGATTGATGGCAGTGATAACGACATTGGTTTTAGTTACAGTCGACCAACCATTGCACGCCTCAATGACGACCGCTGGTATGCCATTATGGGCAATGGCTATAACAGCCAATCAGGCGACGCTAAACTGCTAATTGTAGATATTGAAACTGGCAACGTACGCGAGCTTACCGCAGATACTGGCAACAATGCGGACCCCAATGGTTTATCCAGCCCTTCATTAATTGATATCGAAAACGATGATAGAGCTGATTTCGCTTACGCTGGCGACATCGATGGCAATTTGTGGAAATTTGATCTTAGTAGCAATACCCCTGTTCAATGGAATGTGGCATTCAATGGCACAGCCTTACTAGAGCTTGGCGATGAACACCCAATAATTATCCCCCCCGATGTCGTACCCATTGGCATTACCAATGGGTTCTTTGTTTACGTAGGCACAGGTAGAGCCTTCACTCCTGCTGACCTTGAAAACAACGATGTCCAAAGTCTCTATGGTGTCATCGATAATCTGCAGCCGCCAACTCCTGGGAACCTTAACCTGGTTGACCAAATATTGGACGAATCGGTATTTCCTATTCCATTACAAGTGGTGAGAACCACTAGCTCTACCTCGGTAAATCCAACCGGAGAAAATGCGAATAGGGCATGGCGTGTTAACACACCGGCTGGCGAGCGTTTCTTAACCGAACTACAAACTCGTGCAGGTCGGGTGCAAGCACTTACTTTTAACCCGATTGAAAACCCAAATGAAAATTGGTTAACACAACCCGCTTTTAGCACGGGTGGCGCACCCTTCAACACCGTCCTCGATCTCAACGGCGATAGTAATCTAGACGTCAATGATCACGTTGATGGCAGTGACCCAGATATAACTATTACCAATGCTCCAGAAGACATACCCATGGGACTATTATTAGGTCAAGGCATTCGCTCCCGCCCGACCATAGCGGTTGTCACTGCTGAGATAGATACAGCATTAATCAATGGTTTGTTTGTTTCTGCTATCAACAATTGTCCAGAACGTTTTCAGGATATCTGCCTAGGTCAGCTCACCAATCTAGACGAGTTTCAAAATGAACTAGATCAACTGCAACGTGATATTAACCGCCTTAACCTCCTCATCAGCGCATTACAAGCAGAGTTAAACCGATTACTCACAGACCAAACCACTCTACAACAGCAGTTGGCTACACTACTTGCTGAACAAAACCCTGACCAAACCGCCATCGACGACACGCAAGCGCTGCTTGATGGCGCAAATAAAGATATCAGCGATAAAGAAGGCGATCGTGATCGCGCCCAACGCGAACGTAATAATCTTAAGGGCCAACAAGATCGAGCCATCGAATTTCGTAATGCAGCTGAAGAAGACACGTTAAAACGTGAAAACGGAGGCGAACGCGATATTAGCGATATCGCAGTGGCCGGCATCCGTAATCTTGGCCCCAATTTCGCGCTAGGCCGTCGCTCATGGGTGGAATTAGACACAGCAGCCCCATAACGAACCAAGTAAACAACTCAATGAAACTACATAGACAGCTCGGCTTTACCTTAATCGAAGTACTCATCGTGGTGGCTATCGTTGGTATTCTTGCCGCGATTGCTTACCCTAGTTATGTTAATCAAGTTAACAAGATAAGGCACAGTGATGCGCAATCGGCGCTGGTAGAACTTGCGGCAAGATTACAGGAATACTATATTGATCAGACTCCGCCTACTTATGCTGGAGCCAGCCTAGACGGCAATGATGCCATCTTTCCTAATAACGTGCCCTTAGACAGCAGTGATGCTAACAAGCATTATGATTTGGTTTTTGTTACACCACCAACAGCAAACTTCTTTCAAATACAAGCCAACCCAACGGGTGCAATGGAGGGAGACTTTACCTTCTCTGTTGATTCAAGAGGAGCTAAACAGCATTTTAAAGGTGCATCCACACCTATTGATGGTTGGCCCTAAAGTGTTTCGACTACCACTGACTGCAAAACCTTTGGTAGAGAAAAGTGAACCGTTTCTTTACGGCCATCTTGATCTTCGACAGCCCCCCCACCCCATTCTTGCAAACGTGTAATCACATTTTGCACTAACACTTCTGGCGCTGATGCACCCGCAGTTATCCCCACAGCGTGCTTACCTTCCAGCCATTCTTTTTTTAAGTCTTCATGACCATCAATCAAGTATGCTTCTACCCCGCTAAGACTCGCCATCTCTTTGAGACGATTAGAATTAGAGCTGTTTTTTGAACCAACTACCAAGACGAGATCGCTTTGCTGGGCGAGTTTTTTCACTGAGTCTTGACGATTTTGTGTGGCATAGCAAATATCGTCTTTGCGTGGCCCCATTATGTTTGGAAAGCGTTCACGTAATGCGTCAATAATATCGGCCGTATCATCAACCGATAGTGTCGTTTGCGTAACAAAAGCTAAGGTATCCGGGTTTTTCACTAACAGTGTTTTGACATCGTCAGTCGTTTCAACTAAATACATACCGCCACCATCAGTGCGGCAATACTGGCCCATAGTACCAACAACTTCAGGGTGACCTTCATGACCAATCAAAATGCATTCACGACCTTCTTTCTCATAACGCGCGACTTCAACATGGACTTTGGTGACAAGAGGACATATGGCATCAAAGACACGTAAGCCACGTTCTGCAGCGACCTCCCGCACCGTATTAGCAACGCCGTGCGCGCTAAAAATCACTGTGGCATCATCAGGCACTTCGTCTAGCTCCTCAACGAAGACCGCGCCCTTTACTCTTAAATCTTCGACCACATAGCGGTTATGCACAACCTCGTGACGCACATAGATGGGCGCACCATATAAAGCCAGCACGCGCTCAACAATTTCTATTGCGCGATCGACACCTGCACAAAAACCACGTGGATTGGCGAGAATAATTTTCACGGTATCCGCCTAATGATCATCGCTGCTCTTATCATTATGTTTACCAAACAAGGTATCCCAAACTAATAGCATCGCACCGAGCGTAATCGCTGCGTCAGCCACATTAAACGCTGGCCAATGTGCTTGCTGATAATAAACATCAACAAAGTCAACAACATGGCCAAACTGTATACGATCAATCACATTACCCAGAGCACCGCCCAACACCAAACCTAGTGCAGCACCCATAAATCGTTCATTTTGCTGTAATCGCCAGAGCCAAGCCAATAAGAAAATACTCACTCCTATTGCCAATGCTGATAATAACCAACGACCTGCATCTCCATATTCATCAAATAGACTAAAGGCAACACCTGGATTATAAGCCAAGGTCATGTTGAGCCCAGAAAATATGGCGACAGGCTCATACAGTGTTAATACGCTTAGCGCCCAGACCTTCGTCTGTTGATCGATAACGATAACCACTACAGCAAGCAATAAACCAATTTTAAGTGGGAGCTTCATATCAGCAGCTACGCGAATTGACGTGCTTCACCAGCACCATCAATATTTCCTACACAGCGGCTGCATAAAGTGGCATGCGATGCGTTAGCACCGACATCGACACGACGATGCCAACAACGCTCACATTTTTCATGCGTAGAGGCGATCGCATGAATTTTAAACGGCACCTCATTAATCATTACCTCAATCGAATCTATTGGCGCTTCTTTGATCTCCGCTAGTGACGCCTCAGAGGTAATCAAGACAAAACGCAACTCATCCTCAATCAATGACAGCGAAGCATTTAAACTGCCGTTGCAGTAAACACTCACCTCAGCATCGAGCGACGAGCCGATATCTCCCTCGCTACGCAGCCCTTCAAGACATTTAGCAACGGCGGCGCGAGCAGAGAATATTTGCTGCCACTGTACATCAGAAATTATTACCTTCTCTGTGGCCTTAGGTAGCGCATACCAAACCTCAGTAAAAATCGTCTTAGAACGATCGCCAGGAAGAAACTGCCAAAGCTCATCAGCCGTAAAACTTAAAATTGGCGCAAGCCAGCGCGACAATGCCTCGGCGATATGAAACATTGCTGTTTGCGCAGAACGACGTGCATGACTATCCGCCTGGGTAGTGTATTGTCGGTCTTTGGTAATATCGAGATAGAGACTGCCTAGCTCGTTAGCGCAAAAATTATGCACTCGTTGATAAATTCGATGAAAATCAAACTTCTCATAAGCGTCAATCACATCGTCTTGCACTGCCTGAGCAGTTTCTACCGCCCAACGATCCAAGGCGACCATGTCATCAACAGAAACGCTATGTTGCTGAGGATCAAAACCATCAAGATTAGACAGCAAGTAACGCGCTGTATTGCGCATACGACGATAGGCATCCGCAGTGCGTTTTAGAATTTCATCGGATACGGTCATCTCACCACTGTAATCAGTGGCCGACACCCAAAGACGCAATACATCGGCACCAATTTGGTTCATAATTTTTTGCGGTGCAATAACATTGCCTTTTGATTTAGACATCTTCATGCCTTTCGCATCAACGGTAAACCCATGCGTTAACACGGCCTTATACGGCGCACCAAAACACGCTTCCGATCCAGCATCAGCATGGACGGCAACCGAGCTTAACAAGGATGACTGAAACCAACCACGATGTTGATCAGACCCTTCTAAATACAAATCAGCAGGAAACGGTAGGCTCTCACGCTTGCCCAATACCGCTTCGTGACTTACGCCAGAATCAAACCACACGTCTAAAGTATCGGTCACTTTCTCATATTGCTTTTCGTCAACACCAAGATCCGCTGGGGATAGTTCGAACCATGCCTCAATTCCTGATTTTTCAATCAGTAAGGCAACCTGTTCAATCAAGTTTGCTGTATCAGGATGCAGCGCACCATTTTCTTTATCGATAAACAACGCTATCGGTACACCCCATGTACGTTGACGTGAAATACACCAATCGGGACGATTCTCTACCATTGACTGAATTCGCGCCTTACCCCAGCTAGGCAACCATTCAACGGCATCAATGCTTTTCATCGCACGATCACGCAGACCGTGTTGCTCCATGCTGATAAACCACTGCGGTGTTGCTCTAAAAATCAATGGCGTCTTATGACGCCAACAGTGCGGATAACTATGATTGATAGGCACATGATTTAATAAGGCATTGCGCTCTGCCAGTAAATCAATCACTAGCGCATTGGCTTTAAGCACATGCTGGCCAGCAACGTATTCTGTTCCCTCGACAAAAACGCCATTACTTGCAACGGGATTATCAACCGCCAAGCCATACTTCAAGCCTACAATGTAATCGTCTTGACCGTGACCCGGTGCGGTATGTACTGCGCCAGTACCCGAATCGGTCGTAACATGATCGCCTAACACAATCGGCACTTGTCGATCATAAAACGGGTGCGCAAGTAGCAACCCTTCCAACGCCTTACCTTTAACCGTAACCAATACTTGATACTGCTCAATGTTATAGCGCTCTAGCACAGAATCGAGTAGCGCTTGCGCCAATAACACATAGTCTGCGCCGTTAGCATCCCCTATCTCGACAACAGAATAATCCGCTTCGGGATGCAAACATACCGCTTGATTTGCCGGCAAGGTCCAAGGTGTTGTCGTCCAAATGACCACAAATGCATTAACACTGCCAGAGACACTCACACCTGCTGCTTGAAAAAATGCCGCCGTATCAACGATACGGAATTTAACATCGATAGCAGGTGATTGCTTATCTTGATACTCAACCTCGGCTTCCGCCAACGCTGACCCACAATCCATACACCAGTAGACAGGCTTAAAGCCTTGACTAACATGACCCGCTTTGATGATCTTACCTAATGTACGAACAATGTTTGCTTCGTATTGATAATCCATCGTGCGATAGGGGTTTGGCCAGTCACCAATAACACCGAGGCGAATAAAATCTTCACGCTGCTTATCCACTTGTTTTGCCGCATAGTCACGGCAGGCTTGACGAAACGTTTTCGCATCGACTTTATGGCCGACCTTACCCATCTTTTTTTCGACCATCAATTCAATAGGCAAACCGTGACAATCCCAACCCGGCACATAGTCGGCATCAAACCCGCTTAAGGTTTTCGATTTAACAATAATGTCTTTGAGAATCTTGTTAACAGCATGACCAATATGGATTTCACCATTGGCATACGGTGGTCCATCATGCAGCACATAACGAGGGCGACCATTGCAAGCCTGACGCACCTGCGCATAGAGATCGTCTTCCTGCCAACGCTTTAACCGCTCAGGCTCGCGTTGCGCCAGATTGGCTTTCATTGGAAACGCCGTTTTAGGAAGGTTTAAGGTACTTTTGTATTCACTCATGCTTAAGGGCATCTCTATTCATTGCTTAGGGTCTCTGGCTTACAGACGCCTGATGCTTCAAAACCGATCATTATCGGTGATTACTGTGCTTGCGACCAGTGAATTAACGGCTTATTTATTTGATAAATATACCGAACTGGCAAAATAATCCCGCGCCACCTGCTCATCGACTGCCAGTTGGACTTTTAAGCTATCGAGCGTATCAAAACGTTGCTCATCACGGAGCTTGGTAACAATATCCACCTCAACATAACGATCATAAATATCCTCAGTAAAGTCGAACAAATTCACTTCAAATCGTAATTCACGCCCATTAACCGTCGGCCGAAAGCCAATATTTGCCATTCCGACGAGCGTCTCTTTGCCGATACCACGCAATTGCACAGCAAACACACCAGATAATGCCAAGTTTTGACGCCGTAAATAAATATTAGCCGTGGAATAACCGATGGTCCGGCCCAACTGATCGCCTTTAACCACTCGGCCCGACAAACAATAAGGCCTGCCTAGCAAATGGGTCGCTTGCGCTACGTTACCCTCAGCCAAGGCTTGCCGCACCCGAGTACTGCTGACACGCGCATTACCGATAATAACGCTGAACATCGACTCAACCTGACAACCTGAATGGCTCGAAAGGTTTTGCAATAAAGCCAAATCACCCTGACGCTGATAGCCAAAACGAAAATCATCCCCCAGCAAAATATACTGTGCTGACAAACCATCAAGCAAAATATCTTGAGCAAAACGCTCAGCCGATAGCTGAGCCAATGACTGGCTAAACGGCAAACACAACACGGCGTCTAAATCACTCTTTGCAGACAGATATTGCAGCTTCTCTCGCAAGCCCATCAAACGGGGAGGCGCTTTATCCCCAGCAAAAAACTCGTGTGGCAACGGTTCAAACGTTATCAACACCGATGGCACACCAAGCTGTTTTGCTTTTTCACATAGACGCGACAGCATTTGCTGATGTCCGTAATGAACGCCATCAAAATTACCAATGGTCACCGCACTGGGCTTTTGCCAGCACTCAAGACCAGATAAACCGCGAATCAATCTCATGTTTGGTTTTGCCCATGATCAGGCAGATGCTCATTAACCATATGACGCCAACGTAAACCTAAAGCAAACAAAGTCAGCAAATAAACCGTTGCGCCAACAGCCAGCCATAACAACAAACTTAAACCCCGCTGATACCACAACTTATCAACCCATTCCGACAAAGTAGGCACCAGAAAAAACAAAGTCAATGCCATGAGCAAAGCCGCCGAAAACGTACGTAGAAATAGCGCAAACCAACCAGAGCGCGACTGGTAAATCCCATCCCGTCGAAGCAAGTAAAGTAAACAGAGCGCATTCAACCATGCCGATAAAGACGTTGCTAAGGCTAAACCGGCATGCGCCAGGGGAAAGACCAGCGCAATATTCAGCACCATATTGGCAACCATAGCAATAATGGCAATCTTAACTGGCGTCTTCATATCGTGACGCGAATAAAACCCAGCAGCCAACACCTTCACCATAATGAAGGCACCCAAACCTAGCGAATAGGCTAACAAACTTTTGCCTGCCATAGCGACATCATGCTCGCTAAAGGCACCGTACTGAAACAAGGTTATCAACATAGGCTGCGCCAACAACATCAAGCCCACTGTCGACGGCACTGCCATAATTAGCACCCAGCGTAGCGCCCAATCAAGTGTTTGCGAAAACTGCTGAGGTGATTCAGCCGTATGCTGCTGCGATAGCTTTGGCAATATGACGGTTGCCAAGGCCACACCAAACACCCCAAGGGGAAACTCAACCAAACGATCAGAGTAGTACAGCCAACTGATGCTGCCGGTGACTAAAAATGATGCCAGCAAGGTATCGATAAGCAAATTTATCTGCGCCACCGACGAACCAAAAATAGCAGGCAACATCAATTTCTTTATTCGACTAACGCCTTCTTTATCAGCGCCACGCCGCGGTCGCGGCAGCATTTTTATTTTCGCCAAGAACGGCAACTGAAATAGTAGTTGCGCGACACCCGCAATAAACACTCCCCATGCCAATGCCATGATGGGTTCATCGAAATAAGGTGCCATGACTACTGCCGCAAAAATTAGCGAAATGTTGAGCAACACCGGAGTCAAAGCAGGCACAGCGAAACGGCCATACGTATTCAAAATGCTGCCCGCAAAGGCGGTAAGCGAAATAAAAAAGATATAGGGAAAGGTAATGCGCAGCATATCGACTGCCAGCTCAAACTTGCCTTCATTACCGATAAAACCGGGCGCAAAAATCATCACTAACAACGGTGCTGCGATGACACCAATAATAGTAACGACCAATAGAATCAAGCCTAACGACGCAACGACACTGTCGGCCAGACGTTTGACCTCTGCTTCACCACGCTGCGCCTTGTATTCCGCCAGCACCGGAACAAAGGCTAAAGAAAAGGCTCCTTCAGCAAACAAGCGGCGAAGGAAATTAGGGATTTTAAAGGCGATGAAAAATGCATCAGCGACCAGGCTCGCCCCGAAAGTCCGTGCAATAATGACATCCCGAACAAAACCCAATATGCGCGACAAAAAGGTCATGGAGCTGACGCTGACCGAAGATTTGAGTAGACCCTTGCTCACGAAACGACGATAAGTCCTTAGAATAGCGTTTAAAATAAGGTGGCTAGTGTAGCGTGCGCTCCGCTATTTCGCAGCTTTGCGGGGAAAATCAGCATAGATATTGACTTCTATCGGCGATATCTTGATAATGCTCGGCTCGAAAACTGTTTTTGGAGCACTACCTTGGCAAACTCTGCTCAAGCCAGAAAACGCGCACGTCAAACTGAACAACGCCGCACTCAAAACTCTGCGAAACGTTCAGAATTACGCACTGCAATTAAAAAAGTTCTTTACGCTATTGAAGCGGGCGAAAAAGACAAGGCTGCTGAAGCCTATAAAGCCGCTGTACCAACCATCGACAACATGGCTGGCAAAGGCATCATCGCTAAAAACAAAGCTGCTCGTCATAAAAGCCGCTTAAACGGTCATATTCGCGCGATGCAAGCCTAGTAACCTTTATTTACTGCGTCAATGGCACAGTAAACGCCTTATCCCTTGAAATATCGGTATAAGGCAGGCTCCTAGACCAACACCAAATTGCCACGATGAATCAATTCAGCTTCATCGACGTAACCTAGTACCTGTGCAATTTTGTCGCTAGAAACCCCTATAATTTGGCTTGCCTCGTCTGCTCTATAGTTGATTAAGCCTAGCGCTACCTGCTGGCCACTGCCATCAACACATTCGACCGCATCACCCCGAACAAAATTACCTTCAACCGCAACCACGCCTACCGCTAACAAACTACTGCCACATTCACGTAATACTTTGACCGCACCCGCATCTAACACCAGCTTGCCTTTTAACTGTAAATGACCCGCAAGCCAACGCTTTCTGGCAGCAACCGGCTCATCCGTAGGCAATAATAATGTGCCCAGCACCTCACCGCCAAACACACGGGAAATGACATCGGCTTCGCGACCGCTCGCAATCACCGTCATGGCACCAGATCGCGCAGCCAAACGAGCTCCGCGCAACTTCGTCACCATGCCACCACGGCCTAATGTGCCAGCGCCAGGCTTCACCATGCTATCAAGTGACACATCATCTACAGCGATTTCACTAATGAGCTTAGCGTCATCATGTGTACGGGGATCTGCGGTGCACAGACCAGACTGATCGGTAAGGATTAACAGGACATCGGCCTCGATCAAGTTAGCGATCATACCCGCCAAGCTATCGTTGTCACCAAAACGAATCTCTTCGGTCACAACCGTATCGTTCTCATTAACGACCGGTACGACATTCAAATCCAATAGCGTTTTTAGTGTTGAGCGCGCATTCAGATAGCGCTGCCGATCAGACAAGTCATCATGGGTGAGCAAGATTTGTGCAGCATGCAGGCCATGACGCTGAAAACCTCGCTCATAAATTTCGGATACACCACTTTGACCTACAGCGGCGGCGGCCTGCAACTCAAACAAGGCGCTGGGTCTTTGCTTCCAGCCCAATCGCCGCATTCCCTCGACAATGGCGCCTGATGACACAACCACAACATCGATTCCTTGCTGACGTAATAAGGCTAGCTGATCAATCCACCCGTCAAGGCGTTCGCTATCCAACCCTTGACCATCATTGGTCACCAACGCGCTACCGATCTTGATGACCCAGCGCTTTCCTTGCGTCAGTAATTGGCGTGAGTCGAGCCCAGACACAGCACTAGCTGAGCTCATCACTTAGCTTTCCTACCTCATCGACCTGGTCAGAATCATTGCCCGTATTGTTTTGGCTTGCGCCTTGCGTATTATCGATCGCTTTATATTTTAATTCCAGACGCGCAGCCTCTTCACGTTGCCGCGCGGCTTCTTCAATCACTTCCATTAGGTCAAAGGTGAGTTGGCGTGTGCCTTCTTTACTGATCGCCGCAACCGCATACAAAGGGCCTTGCCAATTCAACGCTTGCTGAATCTGCTCACGTCTTGCATCCACTTCATCATCCAACAATAGATCTATCTTAGTTAAGACTAACCAGCGCTCACGGCCACCCAGCTCTTCATTGTATTTAACTAATTCATTTTCAATAGTACGAACATCTGCAATCGCTTGCTCAGCAGATTCAACACTACCAATATCCACTAAGTGCAGCAAAATACGCGTGCGGCTAACATGCTTTAAAAACTGTATGCCAAGACCTGCGCCTTCAGCAGCACCTTCGATGATGCCTGGAATATCCGCGATGACAAAACTTTTATACTCGTGGACAGACACCACACCTAAATTAGGATACAGCGTAGTAAACGGATAGTCGGCAACACGCGGACGCGCAGCCGAGACAGAGCGAATTAGCGTTGATTTTCCAGCATTAGGCAAGCCAAGCAAGCCGACATCAGCCAGCAGTTTTAACTCTAAGTGCAGCGTGCGCAAATCACCTGGCGTTCCCTTGCTGGTTTGCCGCGGCGCCCGATTGACACTGCTTTTAAAGCGCGTATTGCCCAGGCCATGAAATCCCCCTTTGGCCACCAACATGCGTTGACCATCCACGGTCATATCGCCAATGATTTCATCGGTACCTTCATCGACCACCATGGTGCCTATTGGGACACGAATATCAATATCATCGCCTGCCGGGCCAGTACAGTTTTGGCCGCGACCTTGCTCGCCATTCGCCGCCTTAAATTGACGACGCATGCGAAAATCAACCAAGGTATTTATATTCGCGTCGGCGATCAAATACACCGAGCCGCCGTCACCGCCGTCACCGCCGTCAGGGCCACCAAAAGGAATATATTTTTCACGACGAAAACCCAGGCAGCCATCACCGCCCTTACCCGCCTGAACTTTTACTGTGGTTTCATCAACAAATTTCATAATACTATTCTAGCTTTACCCCCTACTGATGCAAGGAGCACATTTTAAATGGGCCTATTTAAAGAGACCTTTGCACAAAGCATCTTTAAAGTACACAAACAAAAAACCCCGTCTAGGACGGGGTTTTTTTAATCAACATCTAGGAGCCTGTCGGATTTAGGACAAATCTACTGCGGAAAAGCTATTTTTGCCAGATCCCCCGATCATTTTCGTTAAATAAACTCACTATTCGCCTCAAATGATCGACAAATCTGACTAAAAATCGCTTTCCCTCGCTACGATTGCCTAAGTCCGACAGGCTCCTGGGGTAACCGTCCTACTCGGCGACCACACTCACAAATTGACGACTTTCCGGGCCTTTCCTTTCGAAAGCGACGCGACCATCAATTTTTGCGAATAAGGTGTGATCCCTGCCTAAGCCAACATTGGTTCCAGGATGAACACGGGTCCCGCGCTGGCGTACAATAATGCTGCCTGCACTAATTACTTCACCACCGTAACGCTTTACACCAAGTCGTTTGGACTCAGAATCGCGACCGTTACGAGTACTACCACCTGCTTTTTTATGCGCCATGCTTTTCTCTCCAAACGCTTAGTCAAAAACTAAGCGCTGATTCCTGTTACTTCCAGCTGGGTAAAATGCTGACGATGACCTGCCTGTCGGCGGTAATGCTTACGACGACGGAACTTGATGATCTTAATCTTCTTCCCGCGACCGTGGGCACAGACCTTGGCAGTAACCTTAGCGCCATCAATAAAGGGTGCGCCGACGATAACATTGTCGCCATCAACAACCATTAATACTTCGCCGAGCTCGACGCTGTCGCCCTCGTTCGCTACAATCTTTTCTACTTCAACGATATCGCCTTCAGCGACACGGTATTGCTTACCGCCCGTTTTGATCACCGCGTATGACACAGCACGATCCCTATATTATCAAAAATAAGCCGAGCATTGTATCTTGTGCTATTCTTCACGTCAATTTCTTAACCTCATAAAATCACTGATTACTCAGTGACCGTATTAATACTCAGCCCCCCATAACCATGATGGCACTCGACAAAGCACTCGCCCTGATAGCAAGCGATATGCAGGCTGTAGACCAGCTTATTGGCCAACGCCTCAGCTCAGATGTCGTGTTAATCAACCAGCTCGGCGGCTATATTGTTAACAGCGGAGGCAAGCGCTTACGACCGCAGCTAGTCTTACTTGCCGCTGGCGCACTGGGTTATCAAGGCAAAAAACATCAATTAATTGCCGCCATTATCGAGTTCATTCATACCGCTACACTACTGCACGATGATGTCGTCGATGCATCAGAGATGCGCCGCGGCAAAGAAACCGCCAATGCTCTATGGGGTAACGAAGCCAGCGTATTAGTCGGCGATTTTCTTTACTCACGTGCTTTCGAAATGATGGTGGAAGCCGGCAGCATGCGGATTATGGAAATTCTAGCTCATGCCACAAACACTATTGCCGAAGGTGAAGTGCTACAGCTGCTTAACTGCAATGATCCGGATACAACTGAAGCGCGCTATCGATGGAAGTATTTGGTTTGTTTTACTAAATGACATACTAAATCTATCAAACATTATTGCCATGAAAAGAATACAAAGTCCTCCTTCCATTGCCCACCCAACATCAAGTCTTCTAATTGCTTGCCATACTTGACCACCAATTCCTTCAGCTCCAATAAAACATGCCAAAACTACAAGTGCTAAAGCCATCATTATCACCTGATTAATTCCCATCATTATACTTGGTAGCGAGAGTGGAATTTTAATTTTAAATAGTAGTTGTAACTTACTTGATCCAAATGAGGTTGCAGATTCTATTGTTTCTGCTGAAACTTGTCTTATACCAGTATTTGTTAATCTTATTATTGGAGGCATCGAGTAAATCATAGTGGCTAATATTGCTGGCGCTCCCCCAATTCCAAAAAAGAAAAGAGCTGGAAAAAGATAAACAAACGCAGGCATTACTTGCATTGTATCTAAAATAGGCTTCATAAAATTTTCAAATCTGTCACTTTGTGAACAAAGCACACCTAGAGTTGGAACAAAATAATCGATCGATCGACTCGGCACAATGGAGTTATGAGCATACTCAAAATGAAACTGTGAGAGAGCAAGCGTTAAAGGGTATAACAATATTTAAAGATC
>NVRQ02000116.1 GCA_002400905.2 Gammaproteobacteria bacterium
AATCGTGCTCACTTCTAATATTTTTTGCGGCTTCTTGAGCTATTGCGAGTAAGTCTTCTTTTTTCATCTGCTTATCCTCTCCAGTCTGGAGTATATGATAAACAGTTACACAGATTTATTTACAGTCTCAACAAACTCTGTGCTACGCCTACGCGACACCTTGTTTCTCTAATGCCTCGTGTTTCTCATAGATGATTTCATACTCGCCCATAATTCTCCCATTATCAGCGGTTAACTTTTCAACCTTATAGCGCAAATCGTCATTTTCTTCTCTCAGAGTTTGAATGAGTTCTTCATGTAACTTTATGTCAACCTGCTCTGATACTTTGCTGTCTTTTTCCGGCAATTTAATATGACAAGCTTTAATTAAATCATCAACATATTGACTAACATGCTCTAATGCATGTCCCTCGTGATGCATCACCACTTTTACAAATTTTCCGTAAAGAGAATTTTCTTTTTCCAATAACAACTCAACATGCGCAGCAATTTCCAACTCGTCGAGGTGCTCACCAAAACTCTGTTTGGCAAACTCCAGATGTTTTTCTTTACGTTGACTTACATTAGCATTAATATTTTTAACAAAGTTTTTTGCTTCAGCTGTATTACCTTTGCTTTTTCGCCGCAAAATCACGCCAGCAACAACCAGCACAATAATCAATACGATTGCTATTTCTACAATCACTAACCCAGAGCTTGCGATAAACTCCTCCATTTATCCTACCCCTTTCATGTTACGCAACCTTATCCGCTTCAGATTCAGCGGCTGCTGATTCACCCGCCGCTTCTTCTACCGGCTCCGCTTCAGTCTCGGCGTCTTTGCTTTCTTCAACTTCTGCTATCACTGCATCTTGACTCGCTGCTGGTGATTTCTCTGTCTTTGGCTGAACTTCAGCGTTAACTCCTGCATTACTCCCTGTACCAGCCTCCGCATCATCAGCTTCAGACCCCCCCACTTCAAACTCATCGGTTTCGCTTGTCTTCCCACGCTTACGGGCAAGCCACCACCAAACACCACCACCGATCGCCAGCAATAAATTAACACCGACGATAATCCCTATTACTAACACCCAGTTGGTGCCATCACTCTTTTCTTCTGCTACTTCTTCATCATGTTCAACTGTACCTTCTACTACATGTTCATCTATAACATGCCCATCAGTTTCAGGAGTTGGCTCATCATGATGATCATTTGCGGCTACGGCCGGTTCATCAGCAATAATAACTTCCGGTTCATGCGCTATCACTTCTACCCTCGGCGCGCCCAATACTGGCGCACTGGGCATAGCAATATTCCACTCGTAAAAAAACTCGCGCCCACCATCGATCTTGCCGTAGGCATTAAAGGTTAAATGCTTATCGCCAACTTGCGACGGCAACTCAAAATTCCATACATCCTTATCATCACGCGGCAACTCTACTGCGGGTTGATCACTACCTGCCAGCTTCAAGGTCAATGATTCAATAATCAAAACCGATTTATCAATGCGCGGTGTCAACGTCAACAAAAAGATCCCTCCTTGCTCCGCACTGAGTTGCTCTACATTCGTCGCTATAGGCTCACCCATTACATTAATGGTGTGACGATACTCACGCTCAAATGTCGGGGCTGTCGCTATCACGCTTAACTCATACACCCCTTGCACACCAAGTGGTCGCATCGTCGTGCTAAATACACCATCACCGACACCAAGATCCGGTGGAATACCGTTGTCACTTAGTTTGACGCTCTGCGCCGTACCATTAGGCTGTTCTTGCAATAACACCATATCAATGGTGTTTAATAGTTCACGTTCTGTTAAAGGCTTACCATCCTCTAACAAGTGACCAGAAATATGAACGGTTTCGCCAGGCATAATGCTATTTGGAATCGGCGAGACATCCAACTCCAAATTAGTCGCAACAATCACACGATTATCTGGGTCAATATTGGCATCAATTTTCCATTGACCTACCACAGGTGACTCAACCGTAACCAAATCAAAGCCTTTTTCGTGATGCCACTTAACGTTCCCGGGATGAGATGCTTGGTTAAAAGACTTACCGTCAGGTGCAATGACGGCAACCTCCTTGACTTCACCTTCTTGCATAATAACCAAAGTCATATTATTGATACTCTTATCAACTTTGAATTTATTATTTTTCAGCGGTAGCGATGGCACCTCAGCTGATTTTTCAAAGAGCTTTAAGAATATGCGATTAAGCTTGCTTGCCTTAGTAGCCTTCATATAGCTACCTCCGGTCGCAATAGATATAGTTTCTAAGAGTTGATGGTCAGCATCTTCAGATAATGCAACGGTATGAACAATTACACCGGCTTTCTTCAAACGTGGCAAAGTTTTTTCGATTATGCGTCGGCGTGACGCTTCGCTTTCAGATATTTTTTTTGATACATCTACATAGCCATCACTGAGCAATATAATATTACGTTTGGTATTGGGGTCATACTCAAACCAACCACTCGACGCATTTTCCAATACGCCTTCTATATTGGTATACAAACCCGCTGAGTTAATTAGCGCTGACTTTTCCTTTGCTAGTTCTCGCCATTCGTCATCGACGATGCGCACTGGCACCAGCATGTTGATATAGCGACCAAAGGTCCATACACCAGAGCGACTACCTTCAGGCATCAAACCAGCGATAAGACGTGTCGCGGGAATACGCAAGTTATCCGGGTCACTTTTTTTCATGCTTCCAGATATATCAATAAGCACACGCACATCAGCAACCTGATTGCCAGCAGACCACACGGGCGCTGCTGCTATCATAAGAAATGCTGCAAGCACTGCTAGCGTAATAATGCTGAAGAGTCTTGATCCTGTTTTCACTTTCTCATCTAACGGTTATCGTGATAACACAGATAACGGCACGAATTAGTGCAGACTTGAATAGAAGAATGGCTAAAAATCAATGGATTCCACGACTTAGCCAGCAATAAACACTTTCAAATAAAAGCGAGATATGTCGTGCCATTGACACTATATCTGCTAATAGCCACCCGCTCTATCGCCCAGCTTGGACAAATAATCCAACCAAAATACCTACTATTAATGCTTATCCAGCCAAATTCAACCGTACTTTGATTCAACATTATCAATCAATTCAGATTAATTTTTACGCCTTAAGAGTCTCTTAAGAATTGCTCGCTAAGCTACAAACTCCTCACGCTACACGAGCAAGGTTCATGGCAACACACACTCTAAACAGCAGCTACGCAAACCCTACCGTCGTTAAGACCATGGAAAACCTCTTGTCAGCCAGCCCAGTTTTTGACGCGTACATTGAACCTAGCCTACAACGAACTTTGCTGGAATCTTATATATCTGAGCAGTTTGCTACAGTCTATGACGCCAAACTACATGACTTTATGCCGCTACTGTTAGCGCTTAGCTGCCAAGACGAGTTCTGCGCCGCGTCCGGCATTCGACTCGCTGATACGAACAATTTATTTCTTGAACAGTACCTACCTCAAAGTATAGAAACCGTTCTTAGCAACCGTATGGGACATACGGTAACGCGCCAGCATATCGCCGAAATTGGCAACCTTGCATCAACCAAACCTGGAGCGAGTCAGCTATTATTTATCGCATTAACCGTCATACTCGAGGCGAGCCATCTTGAATGGGTAACCTTTACTGCCACACCCCCAGTACAAAAGGCTATTGAGCGATTAGGTATTCCTCTTTATCAATTTTGCGATGCTAATCCACTATTACTGAAGAATTCATCGCTGACAGACTGGGGCAGCTACTATGAACAAAAACCAAAAGTCGTTGCCGCGCAATTATCAGAAGCAATGAACATACTAAAGAAGCAATCATCATACAATAGAGTATTAACACTGCAAAAAAATGAGTTTCATACCCTATCAACCACCATCATTTTAAAGTGTGAGGCCAATGGAAAATCTACTTACGCTGCTTGAATCAAATCAACTGGGTGGTCAGATAATCGCACAAAACTCTCAGCAAAGTCTCTCGGCGACCAACTTGATCAGTCGCTGCTATCGCCTAGCCAAAGTATTAATACAACGAGAAATCAAGGTGCTAGCACTGCATGGCGATAACAGCATTGAATGGCTGATCGTTGATTTGGCCTGCCAACAGGCATCAATTTGTTTGGTTCCTCTGCCGACCTTCTTCTCTAGCGAACAACTACAATATATTTTAAATAGCGCACCAATTGACGCCATTTTAACCGAGAAAAAGGAGCTACTTAACGAGTTATCATGTAGCGATAATTCCAAGTCTGAAGAAACTATACTCCAGCGCTATCATTTACTACGACTAAACCACAATAAAATAAGCAATGCTCTACCTAAACACACACATAAAATAACGTTTACTTCAGGTTCTACGGGAAAGCCTAAAGGTGTTTGTCTAAGCACAAGTCAAATGCTTAAACACGCTAAGGTACTAGCCGAAACCATTAGCTTAAAAAAACAACGTCACCTTTGTCTGCTACCGCTAAGCACACTGTTAGAAAATATCGCAGGGCTTTATCTGCCGCTATCATCCGGCGGTGAAGTGATTATCCCTAGCCTCGCTGAAATTGGGTTCTCTGGCAGCTCTACTCTCAACACAGAAAAATTTTGCCAATCCATCAGCAAATATGAACCTAATAGCATCATATTAACGCCACAATTGCTCATCGCGCTTATCGCAGCAATTGATACAGGGTGGTCACCACCGTTGTCACTACAGTTCATAGCGGTAGGCGGCAGCAAGTTATCTCGCCAAGTGCTAAGCCGCACCCAGGAGCTAAACCTACCCGTGTATGAGGGCTATGGTTTATCAGAATGCACTTCCGTGGTCAGCCTGAATACAGTAAAAAATAATAAAATAAGTAGTTGCGGAAAACCATTACCCCACCTCAATGTAGAGATCGATAACGGCGAAATTATCGTTTCAGGCAATATCATGCTGGGTTACCTTAATGAGCCTGATAGCTGGAACAAAGAAAAAATTCATAGCGGTGATTTAGGTGCGATTGATGATGAGGGTTTTCTAACCATCAATGGCCGTAAAAACAATTTATTAATATCCAGCTTTGGTAGGAACGTTAACCCAGAATGGGTAGAAAGCGAGCTACTCTCTCATACTTCAATATTGGAGTGCGTGGCACTCGGTGATGCCAAGCCTTATTTAATTGCCTTGCTAACACCTCGCGATACCAACAGCACCAATGAATCATTACAACGTGTTATCAATGCATGTAACAACCGTTTACCTGACTACGCACAGATTAAAAAATGGCATCGCTTATCACAGCCTCTACACAAACAACATAACCTTATCACTGACAATGGCCGACCAATACGGCACGCCATCAGAGCTCGATATAAAGACTGTATAGAATCTCTATATTCCACTAACTAATGGTCACCACTATGAGTTTTTTTGATCAATTAAAAAATGAAACTGAGCAAGAGAAGAGAGCTTTATTGTCTTCACCTATTATTGTTCAAGCAATGAATGGAACACTCATCCTAGATGAATATGTCGCCTTTCTTAGCCAAGCGTATCATCACGTCAAACATACCGTACCCCTGCTCATGGCAGTCGGATCTCGATTGCCTGAAAATTACGAATGGCTACGCGAAGCCATTGCTGAGTACATTGAAGAAGAACTTGGGCATCAAGAATGGGTATTAAACGACATAGCAGCATGTGGTTTTAATAAAGAAGCTGTGCGCACCAGCGATCCTATTGCTTCAACCGAACTCATGGTCTCCTACGCCTACGACATGGCTCAGCGTATTAATCCTATAGGCTTCTTTGGCATGGTGCATGTGTTGGAAGGCACCAGCATTGCTGTCGCTGACAAGGCAGCCGACGGCATTTTGTCGGCACTGTCACTACCAAAAAATGCTTTTAGCTATTTATATTCCCACGGTTCTCTAGATCAAGATCACGTCAAATTTTTTGCAGGCCTAATGAATAAAATCGAAGACCCAACCGAGCAAACACTTATCATCCACACAGCCAAAATGTTTTATCGATTATACGGTGATATATTTCGCTCGCTATCTGCCCACCATGGTATTCCATTAACAGCCTGACACCGGAGATTTTATGAATTTAAATGGAAAAACTGTATTACTCACTGGTGCGTCGGGCGGCATAGGGAGCGCTATCAGCAAGCGTCTTGTAAAAGAGGGTTGCCGCCTATTATTAATTGATCGCCATGAAAAACCATTACAATTGATACAACGTGAATTAGATGGCTCGCGACATACTCATAAAATCATTGTCGCCGATATCAATTCATCAGATAGTCGTGCTGATATCGTTGAGCAAGCTCAACACGCCAAAGTGGACATTCTAATCAACGCAGCTGGAATCTTAGATTTCCAATTACTGGAGAAACAAAATAGCAATATCATAGAACAAACAATAACAACCAATTTGATATCACCAATACTCTTATGTAAAGATTTAATTCCGCAATTAACATTGCGCCCCCAAGCGACCATAGTGAATCTAGGTTCGATTTTCGGTAGCATTGGTCATCCTGGGTTTGACGTCTATTGTGCCAGCAAATCTGGTCTCAAAACTTTCACTGAAGCATTACGTAGAGAATTAGCTGACACCTCTGTCAAGGTAAAATATCTTGCTCCTCGTGCAACCTCAACTAAACTAAACTCAAACACTGTAACCGAACTCAACAAAGCGCTCGGCAACAAGACGGATACACCTGAACACGTTGCCAGTTCACTTGTTACATTATTAACACGTGACAAGAATGAATTGTTTATGGGCTGGCCAGAAAAATTATTGGTTCGCGTCAATGCCTTATTTCCAGGCATTGTTCACAATGCCCTTGTTAAGCAGCTTGCCGTCATCAAGAAGTTTGCCCAACAATAAATAAGGCTAAACGATGAACTTACGAATTTTACCTTCAGCAACTCTTGCCTTAACTTTATTTGTAATAAGTCTGGGTAATGCAACGCATGCTGGCACCGATACTAATATCGAGGAAAAAACAAACTATTTGGAACAACGTTGGGCTGAAGTCACTTATCAATTACAGGATAAAGCGCAACTTAAATCCTATAAACAACTACTATTAGAAGTCGAAAGCATTACACTAGAACACCCAGAATCAGCCAATGTACGAATTTGGAGTGGTATCATAAAATCTACTTATGCAGGCATAAAAGGTGGGCTGGGAGCGTTGAAATTAGCAAAATCATCTAAAAGAGACTTTGAAAAAGCACTCAGCATCGATCCTAATGCTATGCTTGGCTCGTCTTATGTTAGCTTGGGTGCACTTTATCTTAATGTACCCAGCTGGCCTATTAGCTTTGGCAACAATAAAAAAGCTAAATATTTACTTGAAAAAGGAATAGTCATAGACCCCTACGGCCTTGATAGTAATTTCTTTTATGCAGACTATCTCATTCACGAAAAACACTATCATCAAGCTAAAAAATATTTAACCAAAGCGACAAACGCACCATCTCGCCCAGGCAGAACATTAGCCGACGCCGGTAGACGTAAAGAAATACGCCAAAAACTTTTATTCGTAGAAAGTAAACTCTAGAATAACCGCTAATGGGACACAACCACCTTGCAAATCTTATTAGTTGAAGATGACCTACCGCTAGCAACTGGCCTCAAACACGCTTTAAAAAAGCAAGGCTATGCAGTTAATCATGTCGAAACAGGCACGGCATGCCTTCAAACTATCGGCATAGATAGGCCTGACATCGTCATATTAGACCTTGGGCTACCTGACCTAGATGGCCTGGATGTATTAAAGCAGCTTGGCAATATCGCTTCATCACTACCGGTCTTAGTGTTAACAGCGAGAAGTAGCTCCGATGAAAAAGTGCTTGGCCTCGATAGCGGAGCAGATGACTATCTAGCAAAACCATTTGAAATGACGGAATTACTTGCCAGACTCAGAGTTTTTGAGCGTCGCTTAAGTTCAACAAACTCATCAACAATCACCATAAAGAATGTAACACTCGATATTAACGAACACCTTGTTACCGTTGACAATAACGAAATTGAGCTATCACGCAAAGAATATATGTTACTTAAATCGTTAATGGAAAATATTGGAAAAATTCAAACACGATCAAAATTGGAAAGCCGCTTATACGGCTGGAATGAAGAAGTCGCTAGTAATGCAATAGAAGTACATATTCATCACTTAAGAAAAAAATTGGGCGTCAATTTTATCAAGACCGTACGCGGTGTTGGCTATAAAGTTGATGTCAAATCTGAAAAAGCGGACACTCTGTGACATCCATACGAACTTTCTTGATTTTGTCAGTGGTTGCCGTATTGGTGCTTTTCAACTTTATAGCCGCCATTCAAGGCTATTCTTCTGGCATGGAAAAAGCCGGGCTATTGTTTGACGAAAAAATGTTAAACACAGCAAAGCTTATCGCAAATCTCCATGTTGAAGGAAACGCCAGTAACATCGAGCATACCAGCACAATCGCCTTTCAACTATGGAAAAACAGCAAACTCATTGCTGCTTCAAGCAATGCTCCAAAAAACCCTCTCACCGATTTTCAACCTGGTTACGATTACACTAACTTTGATGGCTATCGCTGGCGTAGCTTAGGCTATTACGATAGAAAGCGTGATGTCTGGATCCTTTTAACTGAAAGAGACGACACACGATTTCTACTGGCCGAGAACGTTATCTTAGAGTCCGTCTACCCAATTCTTCTTGGTATACCAATAATCTGTCTCGCAATATGGTTGATCATCGGCTATGGCTTAAGACCACTAAGCCAACTTGCCAATGAACTAAGAAATAAAAAGACTAGCGACTTAACACCCATCACCACTGGGGATTCCGCAAAAGAACTTGAACAAGTAAGTTCATCAATAAACTCTCTTTTAGAGAGACTCAATCAGACATTAGAACGAGAAAAATTATTTACTGCTGATGCCGCGCACGAATTACGCACACCGATTAGCGCACTTAAAATACAATTACATAATATAAAACAAGAAATGCCCTCCAACAGCGACGCATTAAAGCAACTTAATGATGGTGTGAATCGGATGCATCATATTATTGAACAATTGCTTTTACTCTACCGCACAACACCTGAAGAGCTTGTAAGGGATTTTTCTAAAATTGACTTATACACCTTGGCCCAAAATAATATTGCCGAACAATATTCGCTTTTCGAAGAAAAGCAACAAAATATCGAACTCGATGGTGTCGCTACAGAGGTAAATGGTAATATTTTTGGTCTTACCGCATTACTACAAAATCTAATTAATAATGCCAGCAAATACACTCCTATAGGTGGTCATATAAAAATCACCCTAGGGAAAAACAAAGACAAACCGTTTCTTCGTGTGGAAGACACCGGTTCAGGAATACCTGCTGAGGCTCATAATCGGGTATTTGAACGATTCTACCGTCACAACAATCAGCAAACTGCATCAGAGATTCCTGGCTGTGGATTAGGCTTAACTATAGTCAAACACATTGTCGAATTGCATAATGCATCAATAAAGATAGAGCCTTCTGGTTTCGCCAGTGGCTGCGCGTTTATCGTAGAATTCAATCAATGATAAATTATATGAAAATACTATCTTGGAAAAATTTTCTATATCTCTCTATAGGATTTCTAACCTATTCAAGCAACGTTATCGCTGGGCCTCCAATTATAGAGATAGAAATAAAGGATCATCTCTTTTTCCCTTCAACTGTTGAGATACCTGCAAACAAAAAAATAAAGTTGCTAGTAAAAAATCTCGATCCCACACCCGAAGAATTTGAAAGCTACGACCTTAACAGAGAAAAAGTCATTGCGGGAAATCGTAAAGTGATTATTTTTATTGGCCCACTCGCACCAGGCGAATACCCTTTTTTTGGTGAGTTTTATCCTAAAACTGCGCAAGGCAAGATTGTCGCTATTGAGTGACACTCTAAGAGACACAAGAAAATGTTCTTAAATTCTATCGCATTAATTTCACAAGAAGTATTAGAGGCATCGATCCTCATCAGCATACTTATGGCTCTTGCAAAACAATTGCAGCTATCACAGCGTTGGGTGCTCATCGCATTGGTTATGGGTAGTATCTTCGCCTTTATCTATGGACAGAATATGGGCGACGTCTCAGAATGGTTTGACTATGTAGGCCAGGAAATCGTCAACGCCTCCATCCAGTTACTCATTGTCATACTCATGTTTTTGGCTACCTTCCTTTATTCTCACTCTATTTTTAGCAGCAACAAACAAGGGCAAATCATATTCCTTGCTAATGCGATAGCTATCGTAGCCCTAGCTATAGTGCGAGAAGGAGCCGAAATATATAACTATCTTATTGGTGCATTAGTTCAGCCAGACTATGTTCTTACTGTCACTGCAGGGAGCTTAATCGGCACAGGCATTGGTATCAGTATAGGTGTTTTATTCTATTACGCTATGGGCGCTTTAACCGGTAAGAAACGTCATATAATCGGACTCGTTTTATTCTCCCTCATTGCGGGTAGCATGACCTCACAAGCCATTTTGTTGTTAAACCAAGCCGACTGGTTAATCTCAACACCTGTACTATGGGATAGCTCACATTTATTATCAGAGCATTCTCTTACCGGCAGACTTTTATATGGGCTCATCGGTTACGAAGCCACGCCATCGGCTTTAGAGTTTGCTGGCTACCTCGGCACTGCCCTTATTATCCTGTTTATTGGCATGAAAAAAATGCCCAAAATAAAATGTCTAGAACAAACAATTAACGCTTAATACTATGATAAATGTATCACCTATAAAGAAATATCCTCTGCATCCGCTAAATAGCATTTTATTACTAACGTGTCTATTTAGTAGCGCTGCATATAGCTCCGTTATCGACAAGATTTACCACCCTTATGTCGATGCGCTTGAACAAGAAATTGAATATCGCCTTATCGTGCAAGCCAATCAACCTGGCGAACCCGACGATGTCGCCCTACATCAACTTTCCTATGGCCGTTCATTTGGTGATAAATGGTTTAGTGAAATTTATTTGATCGGAGAAAAATCTGATGTACAAAGCTTTGAGATTGAAGCCTACGAAATCGAAACAAAATGGCAACTAACAGAGCAAGGTGAGTTTTGGGCTGATCTTGGTTTACTGTTTGAGCTTGAAAAAGCAGACGGTGAAAGTATCTGGGAGTTTTCTACCGCCTTATTGGTAGAAAAAGAACTTGGTAAATGGAGTGGCACAACCAATCTCTTTATCACCCAAGAATTTGGCAGGGATATAGACGAAGAACTGGAAGCAACCTTTGGCTCACAGATCCGCTACCGTTATTCACGCTACTTAGAACCCGCTATCGAGTTTTATAGCGGAGAAGACGTCAATGCCTTGGGCCCCGTATTGCAAGGCAACCTCATCGTCGGGACTCGTCGCACATTACATTGGGAGTCTGGCATTATCTTCAGCCTCGATGGGTACAGCCCTAACCGTACGCTGCGTTTTCTTTTAGAATATGAGTTCTAAATAATATCAACAAATAATCATCACACATAGATGGCGCAAAAACCGCCACAGTCTCATCACCCCTCACTCTAGCCTGAGTGATTAGTGCCAACGCTTAGTCAACTATACCCACCTCTCAGACAACTCCTAAAACAGTTGACAATATTGCCACGAAGTGAATAATAAACAATATATTCATTATTAATTATCCTTATTATGGCTCCAATACAATCATCAGAGACTACTGAATCCATTCGCCAGCGTATATTAGAGATGGCACGTGAGCGTTTTACGCATTATGGCTATGGCAAAACAGCGATGGCTGATATCGCCAAAGATGCCGACATGTCGACGGCCAATTTATACCGCTACTTCGGCAACAAACTCGACATCGCTAGTGCCTGCGCACGCGGCTGTATTCAGGAAAGCTTGGACGACCAACGCCAAGCGATCGCTGGAGGACAGCTCAACGTAGAACAAAAGTTATTGAAATTAGTTCTTACTATGATCGATCATTCCCATGAAAATATTTCAGCAAATACTCATATAAATGAAACAGTTGCGATGATAACCTCAGAACGACCTGAGGTCGTTCATGAAAAACTAAACGCGCAACAAGAAATGATTATGGAGATTCTGGCATACGGCAATGCCACTGAAGAACTCAATATCAAAGACATCACTGGCACCGCGAAAACTATACTGTCCAGCCTCATACTCTTTGATGTACCAATATTTATTGGCTTATATACCAAAGAAGAGTTTGAACAACGCGCGCGCAATATTGTGCGTCTATTGATGAAAGGTCTACGTGCGAACTAGCTCAAGCTTTGCAGGTGAATTACCCACACGAGCCAAAGCTTAAAATGAAATTAAAAATTAATAATAATAAAATTATTCATTATTATTTTTGAATAACCCCTATAGAAAGCGAAAAGGAAAACGCAATGAAGCAGATAGAAGAGCAATTTGGCAACTGGGTAATCCAATGGCGCTGGCTCATCATTATTGCCACTCTTGCCTTTGTTGCCTTTGCCTTTCTCGGCACCAAACATCTGGTCTTCACCAACGACTATCGTGTCTTTTTTGGCGAAGACAACCCTCAGCTATTGGCCTTCGACAATATGGAGCAAACCTACAACAAGAACGACAACGTTCTATTTGTACTCGCCCCTAAAAATGGTAATGCATTTACCGTTGAGACCCTAAAAGCAGTCCATGAACTGACTGAGCAGTCTTGGCAGATACCCTATTCAACGCGCGTAGATTCGCTGTCTAACTTCCAGCACACCTACGCAGTCGGTGACGACGACCTTGTCGTTGGAGACCTGATTCTAGACCCTTCATCAATTAGTAACGATGATATCAGCCGTATACGAGATATATCCCTTAAAGAACCCAATCTCGTCAACAACCTCATCTCGCCATCAGGCCATGTTACCGGTATCAATGTGACGATTTCATTGCCTGGTGTCAACGAAAGCACTGAGAATCCTGAAGTCACGCAGTTTGCACGCAATCTGGTTGCTGAATTTGAACAGCGCTACCCCGATATTGAAATCCGCCTCACCGGCATGGTCATCATGAACAACGCCTTCGGTGAGAATTCATTAAACGATATGACCACCCTCATACCGTTGAGCTTTCTTGTCATGCTCATTATGCTGGCGATATTAACGCGTGCTTTTGCCGGCACTGTTGCCACCCTTCTCGTTATCGCCTTTTCCATTATCACCGGAATGGGGCTAGGTGGTTATCTAGGACTCCCAATTACAGGCCCATCAACATCAGCGCCAATTATTATTCTGACTATCGCCATCGCCAACTCAGTGCATATTCTCATGACACTACGCCAGCGATTACATGCAGGCGAAAGCAAAACGGCCGCAATCACTGAAAGTTTACGTATTAACTTGCAACCTATATTCCTCGCCAGCCTAACGACGTGTATTGGTTTTCTCAGCCTTAACTTTTCTGATGCGCCACCCTTCCGCGATCTTGGCAACTTCACTGCTATCGGCGTAGCAGGTTCATTTTTCTACGCAGCCTTATTTTTACCTGCCTTGCTGAGTTTATTGCCCATACGTGCACGCCAAGGCACACCTTACTCAACACGCATGATGCAGGGTTTCGCTGAATGGATAATTCGTAACCGTCAAAAATTGCTCTACGGTGTTGGCGCCGCCATTTTAATATTGATCGCTCTCATTCCTAAAAATGAACTGAATGACGTATTCGTAAAATACTTCAATGAAGAAGTTAAATTTCGCGTTGATACCGATTTCTCTGTGAATAACCTCAACGGAATATACCGTATCGATTATTCATTTGAGTCAGGTGAGCCTCAAGGAATCTCCAGCCCCGAATACCTCATTGCGTTAGACAAATATAGTCAGTGGTGGCGGTCACAGCCTGAAATACGCCATGTTAATAGCCTCGCAGACACCATGAAGCGTCTGAATAAAAACATGCACAGTGACAAGGAAGATTGGTATCGCATTCCTGATAATCGCGAACTGGCCGCACAGTATCTACTGCTTTATGAAATGTCACTACCCTACGGCCTTGATCTTAACAACCAAATCAATATTGATAAGTCTGCGACACGCATTTCTGTCACCTTAGAAACAATGTCATCTAACGACCTGTTAGCAATTGAGCAACGTGCGCAAGACTGGTTATCGGAAAACATACCGCAATACAGCTCTTTCGAAGGCACAGGACCTTCGATCATGTTTGCCAATATAGGTAAACGTAATATCGAGAGCATGCTCATTGGCACCACTTTAGCTTTAATAGGCATATCAATCATATTAATCTTTGCCTTTCGCTCACCAAAAATTGGTTTACTCAGCCTTATTCCTAACCTAATTCCTGCCGCTATGGGATTTGGAGTCTGGGCACTATTAGTAGGCCAGGTTGGCTTAAGTCTATCCGTAGTTACTGGCATGACACTGGGCATTATTGTTGATGATACCGTGCATCTATTGAGCAAATATTTGCGCGCTCGCCGAGAAAATAATGCCGATACCTTTGAAGCCGTGCGCTATTCACTCGTCACTGTCGGCCCTGCATTGCTTATCACGTCAATCATATTGATCATAGGCTTCCTAGTGCTGACTTTTTCTAATTTTTACTTCAATTCATCTATGGGTCTGCTAACGGCCATTATTATTGCTATGGCGTTAATCGCAGACTTTTTATTTTTCTTACCACTGCTAATGAAAGCCGAGGAAAACCGTAATGAAAGCATTACTCACGATAACGCTGACCAGCCTGCTAACGCTTAATCTTGCCTTCGCGCAAACCCCAGAAGAACGCGGTCTTGAGATCGCAATCGAGTCAGATAAGCGTGATACTGGATTTAGCGATCAGCGTGCTGAAATGCTAATGACCTTACGCAATGCGACAGGCAAAGAAACAACACGCAAAGTACGCGTTAAAACCCTTGAAGTTGATGGCGATGGTGACAAAAGTATTTCCATCTTTGACCAACCTCGTGACGTTAAGGGTACTGCCTTTTTAAGCTACACGCACTCCACAAAACCTGATGATCAGTGGTTATTTTTGCCTGCATTAAAACGTGTTAAGCGTATCGCCTCACGCAATAAATCTGGGCCATTTATGGGCAGTGAATTCTCATTCGAAGACATTACTTCCTTCGAAGTAGATAAATATACCTATAAATATCTGCACGATGAAGAAATTGATGGCAAAGCAAGCTTTGTTATAGAACAGTTTCCCGCCTATGACGCTTCTGGTTATACACGTCGCATCGTCTGGGTTGATCAAGAAATTTATCAACCACTCAAAGTCGAATTTTACGATCGCAAAAACAGCCTGCTAAAAACATTGACCTTTCATGAATATCAACAGTATTTGGATCGCTATTGGCGCGCTGATCGACAAGAAATGATCAACCATCAATCAAAAAAAAGCACCACTCTGAAATTTGATAATTATCAATTTCAAACAGGACTAACGGATCGTGACTTTGACCAAAATAGTTTAAAACGCTCGCGCTAATTTAGCTTTCAGTTTTATTAGTGACATGTCTAGAGTCTTTACCTATCTTCTATTGGGGTTGTTAGTACAGCAACCCCTACTTGCAGAAGGCTCCGCACCCGATTCCACAAAAAACCCGATAGAAATATCAGGCTCTGCTGCCTTAGAGTTTCGTTATTTTCCACAGCAAGCGCTCTCTACAGAGCAAAGCGACAGCAACTTCTCATTTTCACTGCAACCAGAATTTTATCGTAGCTGGAACGATGGCAAAAACAGCCTGTTATTTACGCCATTTATTCGTGTAGACCGTAACGACAGCGAGCGCACCCACGCCGATATTCGCGAACTGGTTTATGAAAATGTTTCGAACAATTGGGAGTTACGCGCAGGTATCGGCAAAGTCTTTTGGGGTACGACAGAGAGCCAGCACCTCGTTGATATCATCAACCAAACTGATTTAATCGAAAACACTGATACCGAAGATAAGCTTGGTCAACCCTTGATTAACCTCGCATTAATAAGACCGACAGGGACACTAGACCTATTTGTCTTACCAGGCTTTCGCGAACGCACCTTCGCGGGCAACGAAGGCCGCTTACGCAACATACCCGCTGTCGATACCGGTAACCCTATCTATGAATCTTCGGCTGAAGAAAAGCACGTTGACTGGGCCTTACGCTGGTCACAGACACTTAACAATTGGGATGTTGGACTTTCACATTTTTCAGGCACCAGTCGCGAACCACTATTTATCACCAACAGCGACGGTAGTGCATTAATACCTGTTTACAATCTTATCGATCAAACGGGTCTTGATATTCAAACCTATCAAGGTAATTGGCTACTCAAATTAGAAGCTATCTCACGCAGCGGCCAAGGAGCACGTTTTAGCGCACTAATCACTGGTGTTGAATATACCGTTGTTGGCGTCCTTAATAGCCCTATCGATGTGGGCTGGATCGCCGAGTATCTTTTCGATGATAGAAAGGAGAATGCACTAACACCGTTTGAAGATGACTACCTAATCGGCGCTCGAATCACATTAAATGATGAACAATCGAGCGAGCTATTGTTTGGCGTCATCCAAGACGCCAGCAGCGATAGCCGTTTATTTACTTTAGAAGCCAGCCGCAGAATAGGTCAAAGTTGGAAAGTCGACCTTGAGAGCCGATGGTTTTCCAATGTCCAACCCAGCGAAATCATCTTTAGTCTACGTCGCGATGATTATATTCAGCTCACACTAAGCAAATTCTTTTAATCGGCTGCACCCAGTTTATTTCAGCAGATCAGTGACTACACCATCGCGACTCAAATTAAACGTATAGGGAACCGGCCTACTCAACTTCACCTTCATCTCGAACGTATAATCTAATGGCGTATCTGCTTGACCTAGCAGTTGACTCAATAGCGGCAATACATCATTGAGATAAGTGGTGACATCGACCACCACCGATTGTTTGCTGTTTGCGGGCATACGTATGACCTCGTCATGCCGACCTGAAGCCAAACGTACCTTACCCACAGCCAATTGGTACTCCAATCCCTTAATCACTAAGCTTTGTTTATTAGGGTTATAGACATCAAATACCAAACGTAATTTTTGCTCATCTAGTGACATCGAAGTGATGCCCAAGCTGTTTAGAGTCACATCTGGCTCTTGCAGAGGCTGTATGCTAGCGCAGGCAGACAACAGTAAAACGACAACAATAGATAAAGAAAGGTAGGACTTTTTCAGCATAATCGAAACATGCTTACACGGTTAGTAAAAATCATTAAGCTATCATTAAGCTATCATTGCGCATGAATAGCATTATAGAGGGGCTAACATGAACAATGACCAATTAAAACCAAAACTCGCCGTCTCACTACTCTTACTTCGATCAGGCATCAGCATCGTCTTCTTAATGTGAACTATTGATAAATTTGTCAACCCTCGGCATACCACCGCCATATTCGAACATTTTTATTTTACATCCTCCTTGAAAAATAACGCTGCGTACGCGATCGGCGCTATCCAACCTATCATCGTCCTGACATTTACAGTCGAATTCTTAGAGTCCTATTTCTATTTAGCTATTTTTGCAATACATACCGTGTCTACTGTGAGCTCATGCTCAGCTTATTTAGACCCTTGGACATCTCCCAACTTATTATTTTTTTCCTCATCCCCCATGTTAACCGGTTGCTGAATACCGTGATCACGGCGACAGCATGACACCCTTTTTGCAATAAACACACGCAGCCCAAGTCTATTTGGACACAAAATTCTGCACTTTAATCCTACGCCTTGAGGGAGAGCTGAACATGGCCGTCACTAGCTTACTAGCACTGCTCGATGATATTGCCACTGTACTTGACGATGTTACATTAATGACCAAAGTCGCTGCAAAGAAAACAGCTGGTGTTCTTGGTAACGACTTAGCTCTCAATACCGAACAAGCATCAGGCGTCAGAGCCGATCGTGAGATACCGGTAGTCTGGGCAGTCGCCAAAGGGGCAATGAAAAACAAGAGGATACTCGTTCCAGTAGCGCTGGCAATTAGTGCATTTATTCCTTGACCCATCACCCCGCTACTGATGACCGGCGGCGCATATCTTTACTACGAGGCCGCAGAAAAAATCTTACATAAATTTTTACACAGCAAAGAAGAGCAAAGTGCCGAACATTCAAAATCAACACATGCCATCAGTGATTCTAGTATTGATATGGCAAGCTTTGAATAAGAGAAAATCAAAGACGCAATCCGCACAGACTTTGTGCTATCAGAAAAAACTATTGTGATTGCCTTAAGCACCGTGGCAGAAAAACCATTTACTGTGCAAGCTAGTGTCGTGATAGGCATCGCTATCGTGATGACCATTGGTGTTTACGGCCTTGTCGCTGGAATTGTAAAGCTTGATGATACCGGACTCTATCTAACTAAAATGGCTGCAACCAATACATAGGAACAATTTAAACGTGCAATGGGCAAACTAATTCCAAGTTTTACCTCATTCCTGGTGAAAGGACTATCCATCGTCGGTACGGCAGCAATGTTGATCGTAGGCGTGAGCATATTAGTGCACGGACTCGCCGGCATCACACAAAAGAAGGGGTTCAAGGCGTCGCAGGCATTGGTGGCGCACTAGCAGCAATCACACCCAGCCATTGATGAGATCACAGGACTTGTCGCAGGGCTAATTGTTCTTAGCGCTATAAATCTTATTAGAAAATTAAATGGCGCTAATAAAATAGCGCATTAATTATGCAGCTTGCTGTTTATACGGCGTTCAATGACGGGCAACAAGCGTTCGTGTGCTGCAAGCAGTTCTCGCTCTGTCGTCTCCCAGTCGATACACGCGTCTGTGATAGACACCCCGCGTTTTAACGAAGAGATGTCCTTCTCTAAGGGTTGATTGCCCCACTCGAGGTGACTCTCTACCATCATTCCAATAATATTGTCATTGCCTGCGACGACTTGATCGATACAGTCATTAAAAACGATCGGTTGATTAGCTGGATCTTTATTAGAGTTACCATGACTGCAATCGACCATGATATTAGCCGGCATGCCAGCATCGGTTAAACTTTTTTCACACAACGCAACACTTTCTTTATCATAGTTAGTTCGATTGCCACCACGTAGCACCACATGGCCATAGCTATTACCACGAGTGCGAAACACTGCGCATTCACCCTGCTGGTTAATACCAAGAAAGTGATGCGGCTTTGACACAGACGTTAAGGCATTAATCGCTACATGTAGACTGCCATCAGTACCATTTTTAAAACCGACTGGCATTGATAGCCCACTAGACATCTCGCGATGAGTCTGCGATTCGGCAGTACGTGCGCCGATTGCTGTCCACGATACAAGATCAGATAAATATTGTGGCGTAATCGGATCTAGCGCTTCGGTACCTGCTGGCAGACCTAGCTCATTCACTTTTAATAGAAATTCACGTGCTAGATGCAACCCTTTTTCAATATGAAACGAATCATCAAGATCTGGATCATTAATTAAACCCTTCCAACCTACCGTCGTCCGTGGCTTTTCGAAATAAACACGCATAACTATAACGATAGTATCGCTAATTTTATCCGCCAATACTTTTAGACGCTGCGCATAGTCATAGGCAGCATCAACATCGTGTATAGAACATGGACCAATAACAAGAAACAAACGAGGGTCTTCACGATCCAAAATACGGCATAAGGTTCCCCTACCTTCTAGCACCGTATCAATAGCACAATCACTAATCACAACGTTCGACTTAACTTCAGCCGGTGTCGGCAAAAGGTCTTGCGATAACACATTTAAATTATTCAAACGATCAGAGGGAGACACTACAACATACCTAGAAAATAGTTAGAAAATAAATAATCGATTAAGCTGCAGCATCAAAAAATACTTGAATAGCCGGAACAAATGCATCTTCATCAACTAAAAAAGAATCATGCCCATAAGGAGACTTTAGATCAATAAAGCTAACGCAATCACTTGCCTGCGCAAGACGGGCAGCCATATCTCGCTGCTCTTCAACTGTAAATAATACATCTGAAGAAATACCAATAATTAATGAACGAAACGGTAAGCGTTCTTGCTTAGACAATAATCGCGGATGCTCCCGACTATCAAACCAATCCATGGCTCTCGACAAATATAAATAGCTATTGGCATCAAATTTTTCGACAAATTTCTTCGCATTATGCTCAAGATAAGACTCAACTTGAAACTCGATATCAACAAGATCTGCATCATCAGCTCGCTCCGCAACTCGTTCACGACCAAAGCGCTGTAACCATTCATCTGCTGAACGATACGTGGTCAAACCGAGTTTACGTGCGATACGCATACCCTCTAATGGACCCTTACCTACCTCATAATGCCCTTCTTTCCACTCAGGGTCACAAGTAACAATTTCACGCTGTAAAGAACGCACACCAATAGCAAATGGTGACGCCGCCGCCGTAGCGGAAATAGAAACTAGATTGGCTACTTCATTAGGGAATTCTAAAGCATAGTAATAGGCTGCCATACCGCCTAAGGAAGAACCCATTACTGTATGAACAGACTCAATACCCATTTCATGCATGGCTAGATTTGCCACATTGGCAATATCTTCAACGGTGACTTCAGGAAAATCAAAACCATATTGTCGCTTAGTCGCCGGATTAATTGAAATCGGTCCAGTAGAACCAAAGCAACTGCCAAGCGAGTTAACACAGATAACGTGATAACGAGTACTGTCGATAGACTTACCTTCGCCTATCATAAACTCCCACCAGCCTGGCTTTGGATTCTCTTTGCTTGATGCGGCATGCGTACCGGGCGACAAACCAGTGAATAGTAGAATCGCGTTATCACGCGCTTCATTCAGCTCACCCCACGTCTCGTAGGCAACCACAACGTCTTGCAATACCCCGCCTCGCTGCAACGTCAGCGGAGAAGGTATATGAATTGTTTTGACACCTGACGTAGTCGAACCAGGCAGAAATACCACCTTACCTTCAAATCTTTCGTGCGCAATCGACATCGTAATATAATTCTAATAAACAAATACTTAAGTCGGCACGAATAAAATTAACTTACCGTGCCAAGAGGGCCTGATTATGGCACAATCTACGCCAAGATGGATAGCAGGCAGCTAAACTAACCGCAACCACCTGCCAATAGCTTGCTGAAGAGCCTTTATCTCTAAGGCTCTTTATTTACGAACGGACTCTGCCATGCAGCGCCTTCTGCGCCATCGTGCATCAAGCGCACAGCGCCCAGCTTACTGATTTTTTCTCTGCGAAACCCACCTGACACAAAATCAGTTCCATAAGCCTCGTCTTTACTAAATTCCGATTTCGTCAAATCATCAACTGCCGGCATTGAAGACCAGAAAAATACTGCTGGAGCGCCAGCAAATACCTCAATATTCATTGCAGGATTTGAACAGTTAGTTTCTCTCAACGTCATCAGCTCCGGTAAAAATGGGACACGCCATTGACCCAAACCACCAAATTCTTCTTCGTTATATTTAGCTGCGAGCTGATGGACTTCATGCCAAGCAAATAATTTTGGCTCACCGGTACATGTCTTGTTCTGGCTATCCCACTTCTGACCCAAAGCACAACGCATCCACATAGTCGCTTTACGTTTGTAGCCGTTATCAACCACAATACGTTCTTCGCCTTCAACAAAGCCATAATTTTCCGTCGGTGCGGTGGGTGTTGATTCTGTACCACAGATTTGCGTCGCCAATGCTGGCGCCACTACAACGGCCTCTTCACCAACAGCAGCCACATCCAAAGCGACCTTAGTCTCATTCACACCGCCTGATTCAGTGGCGGCTGATTCATTGACAGCCGAATTATCGCTGCACGCAGACAAACCAATCAGTGCCACGGCACTTACTAAAGCGATAATAAGAAATTTACTCTTCATTGTTCTTCCTCAAAGCTATAACCGCCGAATCCTGCTAACAGTCCTTACTGAGACCTATTTACAGTCACAGCATTATAGGGGAGCACTCAAATAAAAAATGCTCGTAGGTTAAACACCTACGAGCATTTCAAGTGTGTCTAAGCCGAAGCCTAGACTGAGATTACTTTATTATTAAAGTGTAATCTTAGTGGGTAGTGCCAGGATAACCAGGTCCAGAGATCACTGGAACAGCACCAGTTTGAACATCTTTACCTAGGTCAATGACAGCTCCACGGTTAGTGTAGGTCGCATATGTTTCCATAGCGATCATTTCGTCACTAGCGTAGTCAAAACCATCAGCAGCTGTAACTGCCTGCAAGCACCACTGAATCATGTCACGTAAAGCAACTACGCGACCACCCAATGTACGATGTGCCTTAGGGAAAGTTTCAGGCTGAATGGCAGAACCATCAGGATGACAGTTAGCGCAAGCTAAACCGTTAGAACCCTGAGGCGTATGCCAGATAGAGTCACCAGTAGCAACCGTAGCCATTAATGCATCAAACTGCTCAGCAGCTTCAGCACCAACGATTGGTTTAGCAGCAAAAGCACTGCCAGCAGTCAAAGCGACAGCAGCAACACTAGCTAAAGCAACACTTTTCATTGTATTTTTCATTTTAACTTACCTCCGTTTGATCCGAGACTAGATCGGAATACCAGCAGCGACATTAGCAGGAAGCAGATCAGCCGAAAACGCATGATACTTCATGGTTCCATCGAAATCTCCGCCAATAGATACACTACTGCTACCCATACCATCTTTGAAGTCACCCGGGTTCTGGCGGTTCATTTTGATGTGCGGGTAAGTCAACTCAACCGGTGGATACGGCCAAGGCCAAGAAGTCGACATCAAGCCTGCTGACGTCATGTTACCCACGTTGTTATAAACAACTTGATGAACGTGACCATGAATTGACATCACTTTGTCAAAACCAGACAGGATTTGGCGAATTTCTGCGCTGTCCTTAGTCTGGAAGTTCCAACGAGGATAATAATCCCACAATGGTGAGTGAGTGAATGTGATGATAGGCGTATCAGGACTCAACTTAGCAACGTCTTTCTTCAGCCATTCAAGTTGTTTCGCTTCTACACCCCAAAGTCCACACTTGTGGCACTCGAGCTCTTCAACACGACCCATACGTTCTACGTCAGACAAGCCAGCGCCAGTCCAGAAGTCAGAAATCAAAATAGAGTTCATACCAATGATATGCACACCATTATGATCATGTGACCAGGCTTCTACACCTTGCTTAGACTTAGGTAGGAAACGTTTACGCCAATCAGCACCCATATCCAGGTAGTAATCATGCTCACCTGGGATAATTAGCATTGGCATTTTTAGCTTAGATAAGATCTTTTGACCTTTTTCTAATTCAGATGCTTTACCGGCCTGACCCACATCACCTGCATAAATTAGCAAGTCTGGACGAGGCTTTAATGCATTAACTTGTGCCACTGCATCTTCCAAAAAGCCATCAAAACGATGGGCAGGAAGGTCATACAAATGAGCATCGGTTAATACTGCAAAGGTAAAAGGTTTGATTTTCGAACTTGCTGATGCAACACCACCCAAGCCAATCATGCTTGATGCAGTTGGGGCAAACGTACCCGCTACTATGCTAGCCGCCGCACCCTTCGAGGTTACACCTAGAAAGTTACGTCTTGATATTTTTTCCATGCCTTCTCTCCTACTGTTAGATAGCTCATCAATGAAGATAGATGACCTGTTTGCCCGTAGAGATAGCACAACACATGATCATGTGTTGTGCTATGAGTAGAGACAAGACCATCCAGAAAAAAGTCCCTAAATACATAAAAAATATAAGCACACAATATATATCTATATAGAGCTATGAAAGCGGATAGTCATAGCATAAAGACAGCGGCGCATGATCAGAAAAACGCTCTGCCTTATAAATCTCGGCAGACCGCACCTTATCTGCTAAGTTTGAGCTGATTATCTGGTAATCGATACGCCAACCCGTGTTATTGGCCCAAGCTTGGCCACGATTCGACCACCACGTGTATTGTTCTTCTTCTTGATTGACGACGCGAAAACCGTCAACCATGCCTACTTCGTCAAACAGCGTGTCTAGCCACGCACGCTCTTCTGGCAAAAACCCAGAATTTTTTTGATTACCGCGCCAATTTTTTATATCAATTTTTTTGTGCGCAATATTCCAGTCGCCACACAAAACATAATCACGGTCTGAGTTTTGCATCTCAGTTAAACGCGGCATCAATCTATCCATTACATCAAACTTCAGCGCTTGCCGCTCTTCACTCGCCGAACCCGAATGCAGGTAAAGCGAGGCAACACTGAGTCGACCAAAATCAGCTTGGATATAGCGCCCCTCACAATCCACATCCGGCCAGCCTAAACCAACAATGACATTATCTGGCTTATAGCGTGTGTAAATAGCGACCCCGCTATAACCCTTCTTTTCTGCATCGTGAAAATAACGGTGGTATCCCTCCGGCGAAAATACAGAATCACTCAGTTGATGTAATTGCGCTTTGGTTTCCTGTATACAAACCACATCGACATCTTGTTGTAACATCCAATCAAAAAACCCCTTACGTGCCGCCGCACGAATACCATTAAGGTTTGCAGAAATAATTTTCATAGTTTTTTATAGTTTTAAAGTGAATTATGTGTCGGACTAAAACAATCCTTATTGAACAATAAAGTTGATTTGGTCGAAATAACCGGTCGCAATAAAATCAGCCGTCATTTCTTTTATTTTTAAAGTATGCACACCCGGTTCCATCCTCGTGACTTCATATTCACCTGCCAAACCTGGCAACGGCTGAGGGTCGCCATTATCGATATAAAGCACAGCGATGTTGCCCTCCACTTCAGGCGCCAGTGAATACTGAATCGTCACACGATCTTGCTCTAATAACTGGCCATCATAGAGGCCGCTAATGGTCAAACGTGGTGCGGGAGCCGTATCGCTCACCGCAGACCGCTCAGGATCTGTCACTGGCTGACAAGCGACAATGACGACTAAAAATGGCAATAAGAAGCTTAATTGGGCTAATTTCATAGTTTAATGACTAAAGTGACACCTATTGATACAGGATTTGACCGCGTTATCCGCTATATTATACGCATGAGCACACAAACTACGGTAACTTAGTGCAATATAGATATGAGATACACTATTGTGAAAAAACTAAGCCTCAGTGCATATGAGCCACGCAAACTGATAGTACCAATGCTAGTGCTGCTATGCCTTATGGCTGGCGTAAACGCCCATGCCGAGAACCTTCCCGATATCGGTGACTCAGCCGGGCGCATCCTAACACCCGAAGACGAACGTCAAATCGGCGCTCAGTTTTATCGTCGACTGCAACAATCCGTTACCATTATTGATGATCCGGAAATCAATCAGTATTTGCGCGCATTAGGACAATCCCTTGTCTCCAACAGTGACAGTCCATTCCAACCATTTCTCTTTTTTATCGTTGATAACCCTACCGTCAATGCCTTTGCTACACCAGGCGGATACGTTGGTATACATAGCGGACTGATATTCGCTACACGCAACGAAGGCGAGCTTGCTTCCGTACTCGCTCACGAAATTTCTCATGTTACGCAGCGCCATATTGCACGCGCAATTGAAGCACGAAGCAAAGCTTCGCCACTCAATACTGCTGCATTATTAGCAGCAATACTTTTTGGTGCTAGCGGCAATAGTCAAGCCGCCACCGCTGCCGTTGCTGCCGCTACCGCAGGATCCGTACAGTCAGCGATTAACTTCACTCGTGCCAATGAAAAAGAAGCGGACCGAACCGGTATCATTATACTGGCACGATCAAACATTGACCCTAGCGCAATGCCTGAGTTTTTTAGCCGTTTAGAGCAAGTCTCTCGCATCAACAAAAGTGCCTTACCCGAATTCCTGCGTACCCATCCCGTAACACAGTCACGCATTGCTGATTCGCGTTCGCGCGCCGATCAATATAAACAGAAAGG